>CAYMBY010000001.1:0-11175 GCA_964388815.1 uncultured Butyrivibrio sp.
AAACGCCCTCGCGCGGGCCAAATGCCCTTTGCGAAGACGTCTCCCTGTATTTTTATTTTACTGCTTCTCAACACCAATGGTCACGGTCTCGCCATTGATATCCCATTCTTTTGCACCTGCAACATCACTGCCATATACAACGGCATCAGCCAGAACCTTAGCTGCAATTGCCTTTTCATTGGCCTTTACAACAGCTGCAACTCTGTCATTGCCATTTACAGATACTTTGATGTGATCCATGACTTCGAATCCGGAATCCTTACGCATCGTCTGAACCTTACTGATGACTTCATACATGAAGCCTTCATTGATGAGTTCTTCCGTCAGATTGGTATCAAGAACAACGGTGATACCGTAATCCTCTTCTGACATGAATCCAGGCTTCTGGGACATATCAATCAGAAGGTCATCCTTGGTCAGTTCTACTGCTGTTCCGTTTACTTCGAACTTCAGCGCACCGTTTGCATTCAGGTCATCCATTGCCGCATTGCCATCCAGGTTTGACAGATATTCCCTGATTCCGCCCAGCACCTTGCCGTACTTCGGTCCAACCGTCTTAAGCTGCGGTTTGAAGGTATAGCTGGTGAAATCTCTGATGTCGTCTGTAAAGGTCACCTTCTTGACATTCAGCTCATCTTCGATGATGTCCTGATAGAATGCGCCAACGGTCTGATCCGCCTTGACATACATCTGGGCGATCGGCTGACGGTTCTTGATATTGCTGGCATTTCTGCAGGCACGTCCGAGAACGACGATATCAAGAACTTCTTCCATATCCTGTTCGAGCTTTTTATCCACATAAGCGGCATCCGCTACCGGGAAGTCGCACAGGTGAATGCTCTCCGGAGCATCCGGGAAGCTGCTGCGTACCAGATTCTGATAGATGGTCTCTGTCATGAACGGGATCATCGGTGCTGCGCACTTGCAGACATTTACGAGTGCGGTATAAAGCGTCATATATGCAGAAATCTTATCCTGCTCCATGCCCTTTGCCCAGAAACGCTCTCTGCTGCGGCGGACATACCAGTTACTCATCTCATCCACGAAGGAATCAAGTGCTTTTCCTGCTTCCGGAATTCTGTACTGATCAAGGTTGTTATCCACCTCTGTGATCATGGAATTCATCTTGGACAGAAGCCACTTGTCCATTACGGTCAGCTTATCTTTTTCCAGTGTGTATTTCGAAGCATCAAAGCCATCGATATTCGCATACAGAACAAAGAATGCATAGGTATTCCAGAGTGTTCCGAGGAACTTTCTCTGACCTTCCTGTACTGCCTTACCGTAAAATCTGCTCGGCAGCCACGGTGCGGAGTTCGTATAGAAATACCAGCGGATTGCATCTGCGCCGTAAGACTGCAGTGCATCAAACGGATCAACTGCATTTCCCTTGGACTTGCTCATCTTCTGACCGTTCTCATCCTGTACCAGTCCCAGAACGATAACGTTCTTATAGCACGGCTTGTTAAAGAGAAGGGTTGACTCAGCCAGCAGAGAATAGAACCAGCCTCTGGTCTGGTCGACAGCTTCGGAAATGAAAGAAGCCGGGAACTGCTGCTCGAACAGGTCCTTATTTTCAAACGGATAATGATGCTGTGCATACGGCATTGCGCCTGAATCAAACCAGCAGTCAATTACCTCGGATACGCGGTGCATCGGCTTACCGCACTTCGGGCATTTGATTTCGAACTTATCAATATAAGGTCTGTGCAGTTCAACCGTCAGTGCACTGTCATCTCCTGTCAGATCCCTAAGTTCCTGACGACTGCCGACGGACAGCTGATGACCGCAGTCATCGCATTCCCAGATATTGAGCGGTGTGCCCCAGTAACGATTACGTGAGATACCCCAGTCCTGTACATTTTCAAGCCAGTCACCAAAACGGCCTTCACCGATAGACTTCGGAATCCAGTTGATCTGTTTGTTGTTATTGATCAGATCATCCTTGACTGCCGTCATCTTGATGAACCAGGAAGAACGTGCATAGTAGATCAGCGGTGTGCCGCATCTCCAGCAGTGCGGATAATCATGCTCAAACTTCGGAGCGCCGAAGAGAAGTCCTCTCTTTTCAAGATCTTCCAGTACAAGCGGATCAGCCTTCTTGACGAATACACCGCCAAACGGTGTTTCCGGCTTCATATCACCTTTTTCATCCACGAGCTGTACAAACGGCATATCATATTTGCGGCCGACACGGGCATCATCTTCACCGAATGCCGGAGCTTCATGTACGATACCGGTACCGTCTGTCATGGTAACATAGTCATCACATTCAACGAAATATGCCTTCTTATGCTGCTTCTCGACGATCGGAACGGAGCATTCATAAAGAGGTTCATATTCTCTGTATTCAAGATCTTTACCGGACATGGTTTCAAGAACTTCATATGCCGGCTGATCATCCTTTGCCAGTTTGCCAAGTACGGTATCCAGAAGCGCCTGTGCCATGTAGTAGGTATAACCGTCTGCTGCCTTGACCTTTGCATAGGTTTCCTGCGGGTTCACGCAGAGTGCAACATTGGAAGGAAGTGTCCAGGGCGTTGTCGTCCATGCAAGGAAATATGCATCTTCACCCTTGCACTTAAAACGAACCATGGCAGATCTCTCTTTTACTGTCTTGTAACCCTGTGCCACCTCGTGAGAAGACAGCGGGGTACCGCAGCGAGGGCAGTAAGGTACGACCTTGAAGCCCTTGTACAGAAGTCCCTTGTCCCAGATGGTCTTAAGTGCCCACCATTCAGATTCAATGAAATTATCATCATAGGTAACATAAGGGTGTTCCATATCTGCCCAGAATCCGACAGTACCGGAGAAATCCTCCCACATGCCCTTATATTTCCAGACACTTTCCTTGCACTGTTTGATGAAAGGTTCGATTCCGTATTTCTCGATCTGATCCTTACCGTCAAGCCCCAGCTTTTTCTCCACTTCCAGTTCTACCGGAAGTCCGTGGGTATCCCAGCCTGCCTTACGCGGTACATCATATCCATTCATGGTACGGTAACGCGGGATCATATCCTTGATGGCACGTGTCAGTACGTGTCCGATATGCGGCTTGCCGTTTGCGGTCGGCGGGCCGTCATAAAAGGTATAGACTTCACCTTTCTTTCTGTTATCAATACTCTTCTGAAAAATGTTCTCTTTGTCCCAGAACTCTTCGACCTGTTTCTCACGGTCTACGAAGTTCATGTCACTGTTCACTTTCTGGTACATGATAGACTCCTTCCTTTTGAAAACAAGAAAGCCCCGTCCTTCGTAAAAAGGACGAGGCTTAATTTATTCGCTCGTTAACCACCTGTTTACACATACTCCCTGTCACATGACAGGTTCATACGGCTCTTCCTGACGCGAAGATCACGGCGCAGCCTATATCAAATCTGTTCGGCTTTGCAGCTCGGAAGTGATTTTCATGAAGACTTACTTGCACCGGCTCTCACCATCCGCCGGCTCTCTGAAGCGTTCTGCATTCACTACTCTCTTCGTCATTGCTTTTATATGGAATTGTGATAATTGGCATTATTTTAGTTCATGCCCATGCAGATTGTCAAGAGATTCACGATAATTATCTTTCCTGTTTCGTTTACCTTGTCAATGCCACAGCCTCCGCTGCATTTTTCTCAATTGCGGCAAAGTCCTTTGCTGCCAGCAGATCATTTTTCACAATCCAGGAACCGCCCACCGCATAGATTTTGGAGAATGCGAGATAGTCTTTTACATTGGCGGTATTCACGCCGCCTGTCGGCATGAATTCCATCTCTGTATAGGGTCCGCAGAGTGCCTTGATGGTCTTAAGTCCGCCCATGGCTTCTGCCGGAAAGAACTTGACTGCCTTAAGGCCAAAGCCCATGGCCTGCTCGATTTCAGTTGCCGTTGCAATGCCGGGGATCATCGGTATCCCCTTATCCATGCAGTACTGAACGATCTTCGGATTAAGTCCCGGAGATACGATGAACTTCGCGCCTGCTTCAATGGCTGCGTCTGCATTTTCAATGGTCAGAACTGTGCCTGCACCGACCATCATGTCGGGATATGCCTTGAGCATACGACGGATGGTCTCTGCCGCGGCATCCGTACGGAAGGTGACTTCCGCTGCCGGTAGTCCGCCGTCAACAAGTGCCTTTGCAAGTGCCTCTGCGTCATCTGCATCTTTCATTGCAATAACGGGAATGACACGCAGTTTACGAAACTGCGCTACGATCTGTGCTGTTGTCATATCTGATCCTTTCATGCCGCATAGAATGCGGTCTTCATGATTACTTTCTGTTCTGATCAAGAAAATCTGCAAGCTTTTTTCTCGTCGGAAGTCCGTCGTTGTCTCCTGCTACGCAGACCTGCATGGCACCGAGTGCATTGGCACGCTCTGCCATTTCTGCGGTAGTAAGCCCTTCGAGATAAGCACTGAGGAACCCGGTGGCAAAAGCATCTCCTGCGCCTACGGTATCCACAACGTTTTCCACCCGGAATCCCGGATAGAAACTGCCGCTGCCGTCTCTTAACACATATGCTCCCTTGGGTCCTGCCTTGACGGCAACGATCTTAGCGCCTTTGCTCTGATAGAATTCCGCAATTTTCTCCGGTTCATCCGTTCCTGCAAGAATCCTGCCTTCACCGATACCCGGAAGTACAATATCTGCAAGCTCTGCCAGCTCATTGATTCTGGAGATCATGGTTTCTTTATCCTTCCAGAGTGCAGGACGAAGGTTCGGATCAAAGCTGACGGTGATCCCTTTCTCCCTTGCACGCTTCATCAGACGTATCGTTGCCTGCAGGCAGTTCTCCGACAATGCCGGCATGATGCCTGTCACGTGAACAAGCTTTGTCTCTGACAGATCAATCCATTCCGCATCTTCCGGTCCGTACCAGGATGCAGCACTGTTCTTACGGAAATAGGATACTTCCGGATCTGCTGCAACGACTTTGCTCTTTAAATAAAATCCAGTCAGGTGGTTCTGATCATATGCGATCTGTGTAAGCACCCCTTCAGAATGAAGTTTCTTCTCAATAAATCTGCCGAACGGATCGTTTCCAAGCTTTGTTACATAACATGTATCATGCTCAAGCCTTGATAATCCGATCGCCACGTTTGCTTCTGCTCCTGCCAGAAACCTGGTGAAGGTTTCCACCTCTTCCAGTTTACCGACTGTATTTGCCGCAAAGACCACCATGGGTTCTCCGAGCAATACGATTTCTGCCATAACTTTTTTCCTCCCGAATAGATCAGCACAGGTTCCACATCCAAAAACATCCCGACATCTGCACTCCGGCAGATATCGGGAGTCATCATTTCACTTGCCGGTACCGATTACTGCGGCTGCTTGCCGATATAGGCAAGTATACCACCATCCACATACAGAATGTGTCCGTTTACAAAATCAGATGCTTCCGAAGCAAGGAATACTGCAGGTCCCTGCAGATCTTCCGTCGTTCCCCAGCGGGCTGCCGGTGTCTTGGATACGATGAAGGAATCAAACGGATGTCTGGAACCGTCCGCCTGTCTCTCACGAAGCGGTGCCGTCTGCGGCGTTGCGATATAGCCGGGTCCGATGCCGTTGCACTGAATGTTGGCTTCGCCATATTCTGAACAGATATTTCTGGTCAGCATCTTGAGTCCGCCCTTTGCTGCTGCATATGCGGAAACGGTCTCACGACCGAGTTCACTCATCATGGAACAGATGTTGATGATCTTGCCGTGACCTTTTTTGATCATAGACGGAATTACTGCCTTGGATACGATAAACGGTGCATTCAGGTCAACGTCGATAACCTGGCGGAACTGCTCCGGTGTCATGTCAAGCATCGGGATTCTCTTGATGATGCCTGCATTGTTGACAAGAATATCGATGACACCGACTTCCTTCTCAATCTTTGCAACCATTTCCTGTACCTGTGCTTCATTCGTTACATCACATACATAGCCGTGCGCTTTGATCCCTTTTTCCTCATAGGATGCAAGGCCCTTGTCGACCAGTTCCTGTTTGATGTCATTAAATACAATCGTTGCGCCTGCCTGTGCAAATGCAGTGGCAATTGCAAAACCGATTCCGTAGGAGGCTCCCGTTACCAGTGCAACCTTCCCTTCCAGTGAGAATTTCTGAATAAATGAATCTGCCATAATAATCCCCTTCCCTTCTTTTTCTTATCGAAGATCTCTGTTGTCTACATTGTCCATGTCATCAAATGCCTGGTTCTCACCGCACATGCCCCAGATAAAGGTATATGCTCTGGATCCGCTTCCCGCGTGGATCGACCAGCTCGGGCTGATGACTGCTTCTTCGTTACGTACAACAAGGTGCTTTGTCTCTGTGGGTTCTCCCATGTAATGCATGACAAATGCATCTTCCGGAATATCAAAATAGAGATAGACTTCCATTCTTCTGTCATGTGTGTGGCAAGGCATTGTATTCCATACACTGCCCGGCTTTAAGGCTGTCATACCCATTACCAGCTGGCAGCTCTCCACCTGACCCGGCAGAATGTACTTGTTGATGACTCTGTGGTTGGACTCTTCGAGACTGCCGAGCTCTACTTTATTTTCCTTCTTCACGATGACAACGCCTTCAGACGGCTCTCCGTCCAGCTTAATCAATACGGTCGGATAGGAAGTATGTGCCGGTGCGCTGTTCAGATAGAACTTTGCAGGGTTCTTCGGGTCAGCGCTCTTAAATGTGATGTCTTTGGCGCCCATGCCGATGTACATGCCGTCCTTATGACCTACCCGGTACTCTCTGCCATCGATTTCAATCACACCTGCTGCGCCGATGTTGATCAGTCCCATTTCACGTCTCTGCAGGAAATATTCTGCACGAAGTTCGTCTCCGGCGGTCAGTTTAATCGGATTTACAGGCACACATGCACCTGTGATGATGCGGTCTACATGGCTGTATACCATCTTGATCTCCCCCGGTACGAAGAGATTCTGAATCAGAAACTCCTCTCTGAGGCGGTCTGTGGTATAGAATTTTACGTCTTTTGGTGATGCTGCTGTTCTGAGTTCCATTTTGTAATTCCCTCCTGAAAAAAATATATTATTGAAGCCAGCAAATTCTTTTTACATGGCTGTGATGCTCTCCCGTAATCCAGTCCACATCGTCTGTGATCCATTCCATCAGATCCAGCATGTGGCGTTCCCATGTGATCGTATCCTGCAGTTCCTCCGGTGCAGCCTCATGCTCCATCGATGTGTCGATCTCGTCATATCCGAAGATGTAATCCCCGGCGTTCCAGATACTGAAATTGGTGTCAGGTCCTGCGTCCTGCATGCCCTTTCGCTCTGCCTTTTTCCCATCGTGGCGTTTCCTGTATTCTGCGGTGTCTCCGTTTAAAAGATGTGTCATGAACACGCGGTGACGGATCATGGATTTGTCTTCTCTGACAATTCTGAAATCGTCATACATCAGTTTCATGTCGCAGGACGGATCTGAAATCCAATTCCCCATGGTTCCTGCTGCCCCGTTTCCGCCCAGAAGCTCTGACAGTGCATCTAAAAGTTTCTCCGTGCAGGGCTCACCACTTTCCGATTCGTAATATCCGAAGAAAAAAAGCTCTGCGCTCCAGATACTGAAATTGGAAATCCGCTGTGCTGCTGCCGCTTCTCTGATCTGCGGCCACTGCTTTCCCAGTTCTGTCAGAAAAGCGCCGAGCCGGCCTTTATTTACAGTAAATGCAAAACCATGTCTGTCCATCTTCCGTTTCTCCTGCTCCTGACACCGGAATGTTGTTTTTTTCTGACTCTTATACTCTAGCATACGCAAAAAACAATTTCCTGTCGTTTGTATCATAAAATATTGCAAATTTTGAACACGTCCTGTATACTGTTTGCAAATGGGGCAAGTAATCACATTATGTATTTCAGTGGGGGATAAAAATGAAAGAACTGAATTCCTGCAAGGCTGCCATGCAGTCCTGCATTGAAAAGAAATATTTCGCCGTGGCCCATCTGTATAAAGATGAGAAAGCCATGGCCATGCATATTCACGACTGTTATGAAGTTTATTATTCCATTTCCGGAGCAAAACAGTTTCTGATCGGCAACAAGCTGTATCCGATTGAGCCGGGAGATGTATTTCTGATCAACCAGTATGAAAGTCACTATCTGACCCAGATTGACCAGGCCGTTCATGAACGGATCGTCATCAGCATCCATCCGGAGTTTATCCGGCAGTTATCCACAACGCAGACCGATCTGGACTACTGTTTTTCACATCGCCCGGATAATTTCTGCCACCGGCTGCGCCTGTCTCCGAATGATCAGAAGCGTTTTCTGTTCTATATCAACAAGCTCCTGACTTCAAACGACTTCGGCTCTGACCTGCTGGAAAAGGCAGTCTTCACCGAGCTGTTCGTCATGCTCAACGGCATCTGCATTGCAGGTGAAAAGGCAGCTGAAGAAGAACCCGGCTCTGCCTATCACTCCCAGGTGGATGAGATTCTCTCTTATATCAACAACCATATCGGTCAGCCGATTTCACTGACTGATCTGGCTGCCACATTCTATATCAGCGAATCTTATCTGTGCCGCATTTTCAAGGCGACCACCGGCACCACGATCAACAAGTACATCATCGCCCGCAGAATCTCCATTGCAAAATCCTATCTCGCAGAGGGCATTTCTGTTACCGATGTCTGCGCCAGATGCGGTTTTAACGACTACAGTAATTTTCTGAAGTCTTTTACCAAATCCGTCGGACTTTCGCCAAAAAAATATGCGCAGCTGTGTAATCAGTAACAGCTGCGCATGCTTTAAAGTATTGTCAGAAGCCACTCCACATTTTCCTTCTTTGTCGCCCAGCTGGTGGCAAAGCGGACTGCAGTGTGCGTTTCATCATATTTTTCCCAGATGGAGAAGCCGACCTGACCGGACAGCTTCTCCATCTGTGCGTTGTCCAGAATAACGAACTGCTGATTGGTCGGGGATTCCAGAAGGAAACGGTAGCCTTTTTCCTGCAGTCCCTTTTTGAGCAGCTCAGCCATCTCAATTGCGTGACGGCTGATGGTGCAGTACAGATCATCCGTAAAGAGTGTATCAAACTGAATGCCCAGAAGCCATCCTTTTGCCAGAAGTGCGCCGTGCTGCTTGGTTCTCGTCACGAAATGTGAAGGCATATTGTTCTTCGTAAATACAACCGCCTCCCCGAACAGGGCGCCGACCTTGGTGCCGCCGATATAAAACACATCCGTCAGTGCAGCAATCATGGGCAGATCCACATCCGTTTCCCTGCTCATCAGACCGTATCCAAGTCTTGCGCCGTCCAGAAAGAGCGGAACCTTATGTGCATGGCAGATGTCCGATATTTCCTTCAGCTCCTTTGCACTGTACAGTGTGCCGTATTCTGTCGGATGCGAAATATAGACCATCCCCGGAAAAACCATGTGTTCTCTGTTGTCATCTGTTTCAGAGGCATTCAGCAGCTGCTCCAGCTCTTTTGCCTGCATTTTGCCCTCATGGGAAGGCACGGTCATGACCTTGTGTCCGGTATATTCAATTGCGCCTGCTTCGTGCACATTCACATGCCCTGTCGCTGCTGCCACAACGCCTTCATAAGGCTGCAGCATGGTATCAATGATGATCTGGTTCGTCTGCGTACCGCCAACCAGAAATGCGATCTGTGCCTGCGGGCAGGCGCATGCCCTGCGGATTTTCTCTTTGGCACTGTCACACCAGTGATCTGTGCCGTAGCCGCTGTTCTGTTCCAGATTTGTTTCCATCATGCGCTGCAGAATTTTCTCATGCGCGCCTTCTGTGTAGTCACTTGCAAATGTAATCATCTTTCTGCCTCTTTTCTCTGTCATCCGGATCCGTATTCTGTCTTTATTCCGTAAGCCTGAGTCCTTCAAAAGCCGTTACTTCCTCAAGCGTCTTTACAAACAGTTCCATGCCTTCCCGGTCCTTCTGTGTAAAGCGTCCGGTCAGCGGGCTGTCCAGATCCAGTACAGCAACAACTCTTCCGCCTGCATGAACCGGTACGACAAGTTCTGAACTGGACGCCGCGTCACATGCAATATGTCCCGGGAATTCATGAACATCTTTTACCAGCTGCGTTTCATCCTTCTGCGCTGCCACGCCGCATACACCGCGTCCCATCTGAATCCGGATACATGCAACCTTTCCCTGAAACGGTCCCAGAAGAAGGCTTCCGTGGTTCATCAGATAGAATCCGGCCCAGTTCAGGTTCTCCATATTCTCCATGATCAGCGCCGATGCATTGGACAATACGGGCATATAGTCCGGTTCTCCGTCTGCAAGTGCGCGGATCTGCTGTGCCAGTAATTTATAATCCGTCATCTGCTTCCTCCCTATGATATAGCTGTAATATACTTCTGAAAATTTTATCACATTCTGATAAAAGTGCTAAAATAAAAAGCAGATCCTTCATAACTGTAATACCATCTGATATATAAAATGACATCAGGAGCCGCACATCATGAATCATGATTATTTCTGGAAACAGCAGTATGATCTGCCCGCAGAAGCCGGATACCCGCTCTGGGGCAAAACACATTTTATCAGCATATTCGTCGTTGCTGTCTGCATCTGTCTCATTCTGTTTCTGATCCGTCACATGTCAGAAGCACATCAGCAGCTCAGTATCCGTGTGATTCCGCTTCTCATGGTGGCACTTGAAACCTGGAAGGATCTGTTTCTCGTTTCCGTTCACCGCTTTTCGCTTGGTTATCTTCCGCTCCATCTATGCAGCATCGGCATCTTCGTGTTCTTGGCACATGCCTTTGCACGTACACCGAAATGGCAGGAAATCTGGGGTGAAATTGCTTTCTGTCTGATTATGCCCGGTGCCATGGTTGCACTTTTCGATCCTGACTGGGCTACCATTTATCCGGTATGGAATTTCATGAATCTCTACAGTTATGTCTGGCATGGTCTGCTGGTACTGTATCCGGCACTTTTAAAGCTCCGCGATGACATTCACCCGACCATCCGCCATCTGCACTGGGATCTTCTGTTCCTGTGCGGTGTGATTCCGCCGATTTTTGTTTTTGACAAAATTTTCAAATGCAATTATTTCTTCATCAACTGGTCGATCCCCAGCAGCCCGCTTTCCTGGCTTGCTTCCTTTATGGGCGTCCCCGGATATCTCTTTGGTTATGCGATCCTGGTCTTTATTATGATCTGCATCGTATATATCTGCATCTGGATCGCCTCTGTATTCCTGCGTCTTT
>CAYMBY010000002.1:0-29161 GCA_964388815.1 uncultured Butyrivibrio sp.
CTGCAATATGATGTACAACTAAAAGGTCATGTGCTATAAAAAGATACGCAACACCAAGCTTTTCCTTTAGTTCTTCCAACATATTTATGACCTGTGCCTGTATTGAAACATCCAGTGCGCTGACAGGTTCATCACAAACAATAAATTTTGGATCGACTGCAAGTGCTCTTGCAATCCCAATTCTTTGTCTTTGTCCACCTGAAAATTCATGTGCATAACGTGTTGCATGTTCTGCATTCAGTCCTACCAGTTCCATAAGGTGAAGGATCTTCTCACGGCGCTCTGCCTTGTTGCTGTAAAGCTTATGTACATCCAGAGGTTCTCCGATGATATCTTCTACCGTCATACGGGGATTTAAGGATGAATACGGATCCTGGAATACCATCTGCATCTGTCTGCGCAGATCTGTTATATTCTTATCATCTACAAGCTGTCCGTCAAAATAGAACTCACCACCGGTCGGCTTATATAATCTCAGCAGTGTTCTTCCTACTGTTGTCTTTCCGCAGCCGGATTCACCTACAAGGCCAAGTGTTTCGCCCGGTTTGATATTAAAGCTGACGCCATCAACTGCCTTTAAAGGCGTTGTGCCGAAAAATCCGGTTTTAATCGGAAAATATTCTTTTAAATCTTTTACTTCAACTAAGTATTCACTGCTCGCCATTAGCTTTTTCCTCCTCGAGCTGTTTCTTTACATTCAGCCAGCAGGATGCATAATGTCCATCCGGCATCTGCATTTCATCCGGTACCTGCTCCAGGCAGATCTTCAGGGCATTTTCACAACGAGCACAGAATGCACATCCCTTCGGCATGTTCAGAAGATTGATCGGACTGCCGGCGATCGGGACGAGTCGCTCTTTCATATTACTGATATTCGGGATGGAACGAAGAAGTCCCTTTGTATATTCATGACTTGGTCTGTAGAAAATATCTTCTGCAGTTCCTCTCTCGCATACACGTCCGCCATACATGACGATGATCTCATCACACATGGAAGCGATTACACCAAGGTCATGTGTAACCAGAATGATAGCCATTCCCATCTTATGCTGCAGTTCCTTCATCAGTTCCAGAATCTGCGCCTGAATGGTTACATCCAGTGCAGTTGTCGGTTCATCTGCAATCAGAATATCAGGTTCACAGGCAAGTGCCATGGCAATCATGACACGCTGTCTCATACCGCCTGACAGCTCATGAGGATACTGTTTGATTCTCTTTTCCGGTTCATTGACACCGACCATCTGAAGCAGTTCGATGGAACGTTCTGTTGCTTCCTTCTTATGTTTTCTCTCTGTATGCAGCATGATTGCTTCATTCATCTGAGAACCGATGGTAAATGTCGGGTTAAGACTGGTCATGGGATCCTGGAAGATGATACTGCACTTATCTCCTCGGAAATCATGCATCTCCTTTTTCCCGAATTCCAGAACATTTTTTCCTTTATAAAGGATTTCTCCCTCTACGACACGTCCTGTATCTGCAAGGATCTGCATGATGGAATATGCCGTTACACTCTTTCCGGATCCGGATTCTCCTACGATACCGAGAATTTTTCCCTTGGTCAGATTGAAGGAAACGCCGTTAACAGCTTTTACCTCTCCTGAATCCGTGAAAAAGGATGTATGCAGATTTTTTACACGAAGGACACTGTCCTCTTCGTTTTTTTTCACTTTTTCTTCAACATCTAAAGTTGAAATATCCATTTTTGATATCCATACCTTTCATCAGTACTACTTTTAATTATTTCCTGAGCTTGGGATCGAATGCATCACGAAGGCCATCACCCAGCAGGTTGAATGCCAGTACGATGAGAACGATCATAAGTGCCGGGAAAACCAGCTTCAGCGGATAAGACTGCATTCCGGAACGGGCATCACTTGCAAGTGCACCAAGTGAAGGCATCGGAAGTGCAACACCAAGGCCGATGAAACTCAGGTAACTTTCCGTAAAGATTGCGGAAGGGATCTCAAGTGCAGTAGAAATAATAATGACACTGATACAGTTCGGCAGGATATGACGCCAGATGATTCTCTTCGGTCTTGCGCCGATTGCACGTGCTGCAAGCACATATTCATTTTCCTTGATGGTAAGGATCTGGCCTCTTACCAGTCTTGCCATGCCGACCCAGTACAGAAGTCCGAATACCAGGAACATGGAAATCATATTTGCACCGAGCTTCTGCAGGATCGGAACCTTGCTGAAGTCGAGTGTTTCCTTGAACACCACAGACAGAAGGATGATGACCAGAAGGTCAGGCAGCGAATAGATAATATCTACTATTCGCATCATGATCATATCCGTCTTCCCGCCGGCATATCCGGAAATGGATCCGTACAGTACACCGATGATGACAACGATCAGACTGGCAAATACACCGACCATGAAGGATACTCTTGTACCATATACCACACGGACAAAATAATCTCTGGAAAGTTCATCGGTTCCCATAACATGCGGGAAAACCTTTCCGCCCTTTGCCATATATGCCTGCTCCATTTTGGAATACTGGAACGGCTTAAGGTTCTTGGCACCGGTATCACGCTTGCCGTCTACCGTAATAATCTGTGAATAGGTATACGGTACGACATGCGGTGTAACGATCATCATCAGGATGATCAGAATCAGAACGATAATACTTCCGACAGCCAGCGGATTCTTCATCAGCTTGCGCATACCATCCTTAAAGAAGGTGGTTGATTCGCTCATGACATCCTGCTGCTTTTTTTCTTCATCCGTTGCTTTTTCAAATTTGGATAAATCAATCTGCAGACTGAGCGGATTCTTCTTCGGCAGCGGCAGATCATTTACTTTATTTTCTGTAGCCATTATATATACTCCTAACGATTCATTATAGGTTCTGTGATGAAAGCTCTTTCAGGTACTGCCCTGCTGCTTACTCCAGTTTGATACGCGGATCTACCAGTTTGTAAACAAGATCGCTTAACAGATTCATGATTACCATCAGTGTTGCCAGGAAAATCGTCGTACCCATGATCATGGTGTAATCTCTGTTGGTAATACAGTCAACGAATTTGGATCCAAGACCACCGATTGTGAAAATCTTCTCAATTACAAGACTTCCTGTCAGAATGGATGCTGTCATCGGCCCTACATAGGTAATAACAGGAATCAGTGCATTACGGAGTGCATGCTTGAAAATAACCTTCCAGCCTGCAACGCCCTTGGCTCTTGCTGTTCTGATGTAATCCTGTCCGAGCACATCCAGCATGCTGGTCTTGGTCAGACGTGTGATATAAGCCATCGGATACAGTGAAAGAGACAGCACCGGCAGTATATAATTATGGCTCGTGGAACTCCATACCGGAATCCACTTCAGCTTGATGCAGAACAGAAGCAGTAACAGGGATGCCAGAACGAAACTCGGCATTGCCGTTGCCAGTGTGGCAAAGAATACTATCACTCTGTCCGGCCACTTGTTTCTCATCAGGGCTGCGATACTTCCCAGTACAATTCCTGCTGCAATGGCAATCACCATAGCCATGGCACCGATTCTTGCTGAAATTGCAAACGATTCATTGATCGTCTGACGGATATCACGACCGGTTTTCAGGGAAACACCGAAATCGCCATGAAGAAGATTCTTCATGTAATATCCGAACTGTACAAGTACAGGTTTGTCCAGATTATACCTTTCATTCAATACTTTCATTACGGCCGCGGATTTGGCTTTTTCACCATTGAACGGGCCTCCAGGGATCGCATTCATTGCAAAGAATGTGATCAGGCAGATCAGAAATAATGTTACGATCGCCAGCAGAACTCTTTTTATTACGTACTTTGTCAAAACGATTCACTCCTTTGCAGTCTTGTAGCAGCCTGAACTGTTCCATTAGAACGTCGGCGCGTCAACGCTACAACACTTTAGTCTTTTAACGTGTTATGTAAATAAGAAACCGGTGCTGGCACCTGCGCCACATTGCACCGGTATTACATCTCAATTATCAATGTAGATGTCTCTTTGTATACACGTATTATCTTGATGATTAACCATTTTATAGTGCCAGTATAAATCTGTCAAGATACCTGTCTCTGACTTTCCAGTTTCCATTTTTTTCTTTTTTGCATTCTTTTTGTATTATTATTCATCAATAAATGAATAAATTAGATCAATTCGTCGTATATCTTATGTTAACTGTATTTTTATTCATAATATATTATATCATATTCATAAAAAAAATAATCCGAAACGAAATTTTTTATAAAAAAAGGGTATGCATTTTACTGCATACCCTCTCTGGTATATCAAAAAACTTCTTATTCATTTTCTGTTTTCGTATCATCATACAGATGACAGCGGACATGATGACCGTTCCCCATATCCTTTGTTTCCGGAACAGCATGCCTGCAGATCTCCATGCATTTGCTGCAACGCGTATGGAACTTGCATCCCTGCGGCGGGTTGGCCGGTGAAGGAATACTTCCTTCAAGGATAATCCGGTTCATTCTTGCATCCGGATCCGGGATCGGAATCGCGCTGAACAGTGCCTGCGTATACGGATGAAGGGGCTTTGCAAAGATATCCTCCTTGGTTCCTGTCTCCACAAGGCTGCCCAGGTACATGACACCGATCGTATCTGAAATATGTTCAACAACCGACAGATCATGTGAAATAAACAGATACGTCAGATTATGCTCCGTCTGAAGATCCTTCAGCAGATTAATGATCTGCGCCTGAATGGAAACATCCAGTGCGGATACCGGTTCATCACATACGATAAATTCAGGATTAAGTGCCAGTGCTCTGGCGATACAGATTCTCTGTCTCTGTCCGCCGGAGAACTCATGCGGATAACGGTCCTTATGATATTCCTGAAGTCCGCAGTTGTTCATAATCCGGGTCACATAATCATCCAGTTCCTTTTTGGGAACAAGATGATGCTCTCTTACTGCTTCCCCGATGATTTCACCGACAGGAAGTCTGGGAGACAGGCTGGAATAGGGGTCCTGGAAAATGATCTGCATTTTCGTACGCATATCATTCATGGCCTTGCGATCCAGCTGATTCACATCAATACCGTTGAACAATACCTGTCCGTCGGTCTTCTGGATCAGTCGCAGAATCGTTCTGCCTGTGGTTGATTTTCCGCAGCCCGACTCTCCTACCAGTCCCATTGTCGTACCGCGTTTGATACTGAAACTGACATCATCAACAGCCTTCACGTAACCTTTGGCCTTGCCGAGTACATTCCCGCCGATCGGAAAATATTTTTTCAGATGGCTGACTTCCAGAATATTCTCATCATTATGAACCGGCTGATCTGCAGTCGTCAGCGGTTCATTTGCTTTATTTTCCATTGCTTCTTTACTCATAATCCGCCTCCACACTGCCGTCATACTTTACTGCAACAGGACATCCGGCGCAGCGGTAACAGCTCACATAATGTGTATCCGATACCTGATACAGATCCGGATAGGAGCCGTCGCATCCCTTGGTCTGCATTTCGCAGCGATCTCTGAAATAGCAGTAATCCGGCATATTGATCGGGTTGGGAACCTGTCCCGGAATCGAATACAGACGATCCACATCCTTGCCGACAACCGGCTTGGAATTCATCAGTCCGATGGTATACGGATGGCGGGGATCCTTGAATACATCCTGCGCCGTTCCTCTTTCCACGACACGTCCTGCATACATGACAACAACATAATCAGCCATCTCCGCAATGACACCAAGGTCATGTGTGATCAGCATGATGGAAGAATTGATCTCTTCCTTCAGGTTTCTTAACAGATCCAGGATCTGTGCCTGAATGGTAACATCAAGCGCAGTTGTCGGTTCATCCGCAATGATCAGCTTCGGATCGCAGGCAAGTGCCATGGCGATCATGATACGCTGACGCATACCGCCGGACAGCTCATGCGGATACATGGTATAAACTCCGTTGCTGTTCGCAATGCCGACTTTCTCAAGCATCTCGATGGTTCTCTTTTTAACATCTTCCTTTGACATATCCGGATTATGAAGTGCAATGACTTCATCCACCTGGTCTCCGATCCGGAATACCGGATTCAGACTCGTCATCGGTTCCTGGAAGATCATGGACATTTTGGCACCGCGCAGCTTCTGCATTTCTGTTGCAGGAGTATTCACCACGTTTATGGCCTTGCCGTCTCCCAGATTAAAGCGGATTTCACCTTTTACCGTCTGTCCCTGAGGTCTTTGTACGAGCTGCAGCAGCGAAAGACTGGTTACGGATTTTCCGCAGCCTGACTCTCCGACAACACCCACGGTCTTCCCTTTGGGAATATCAAAGGATACACCGTTTACAGATTTAACCGTACCGATATCAGAAAAGAAATAGGTATGCACATCGTCAAACTCCACGATGTTATTCTCATCTCTCATCTTCGTCACATACTCTGATTCCGGAATATGCTTTCTGTTTCTCTTTTTCTCAATCTGACCTGTGATCTTTCTGTTTCTTCTGGAAATCGCACGGGCTTCTTTCGCAGATATATAATTCACATCTTTTTTCTTAGCCATGATTAATCTCCTTACTCCTCAGCGCTTCATCTTGGGATCAAATGCATCTCTGAGTCCGTCACCGATAAAGTTGAATCCCAGAACCGTCATCAGAATCAGCATGCCTGCCGGAATCCATACAAACCAGTAGGTAGACATGACATAGGAGTCATTGACTGCATTGATAATATTGCCCCATGATGCATACGGATATTTAACGCCAAGTCCCAGGAAACTCAGTGTAGCTTCTGTCAGGATGACATCGCCGAGTCCCATGGTTGCTACAACGATCAGCTGCGGAATGACATTCGGAATCAGATGCATGAAGATTCTGCGGTAGGTACTGATACCCGTTGCTTCTGCCGCTACCATGAATTCCTGCTCACGAAGAGACAGGATCTGTCCTCTGACCATACGTGCAATACTTGCCCAGCCCAGAATTCCCAGGACAACACACAGGAAATAGATACGGATCTTCGGATCAACCTTCATCTTGTCCATGATGGAACCGAGAATGATATAAATCGGCATTGCAGGGATACAATAGAATACATCTACCACACGCATGATGATATTGTCCACCCAGCCGCCGAAGAAACCTGCGATACCACCAAGGACAACACCGATCAGCAGCTCGATCAGAATAACCACAAACCCGATCAGGAGAGATACACGTCCGCCGAACATCAGTCTGGTCAGGATATCCATTCCGTTTCCGTCAGTACCGCACAGATGCTTTAATGACGGTGATGCATAGTTATCGTTGAGCTGTGTCTTCTGATAGGTCCGGATGACATACTGATTATCTTTCTGCGCAAGTGTATAGGTCACATCCTTGCCGTCTGCATCCTTGACACTGAACTGCGCCGCCTTGGACGCAATGGCCTCTTCTGCTGCTTCAATGTATTCAACAGAAAGGAAGCTTCCCTCATTGACCGAGCTGACAGAAAAATGTGACAGCAGCGCATACTGTCCACCGTCTGCCGTACTCACGACTGCTCTGTCATTGGCACTGTCAATGGCAATCGTATACTGCGTTCCGTCTGCGGTAAAGGTTGTCTGTCCTGCATTCAGGGCAGCTTCTGCCTGATAACGGAAATCATAGGAAAGCGTCGTTCCTTCCGTATATGCATTGAATACATATTTGGATGCAATTGCAAGCTCTCTCTGCGTCGTTACGGTAATCGTTCTGCCTGAAGCGGTAATTTCATACTGATTGCCGTTTACTTCGAACTGTGTCTGTCCGGCATTGTTTGCCTTTTCAAATGCCGCCTTGACGGTATCGGTAAAGCTGTCATCCACATTCTTATAAGCATAAAGCTTTCTCATATAAGTCACTTCAGCAACGGTTCCCGCGCCATAGATCTTATAGAAATCATTTCCGGCCTTTTCCAGTGTATAGGTCTGATCCTTGGCTTCAAACGTTGTATCCCCGTCATGTGTCGCCAGAATGAACTTGGACTGAGCCATGCTGGGAAGTTTCTGCCCGTCTGCCATTGTGAACTTATAATCCTCATTATAGGAAGCACCTGCATAATCTGTCATGGTTTCCTTCACGGTACGGAATACCTGTGCTTCTCCATAAGGAGAGATAAATCCCCCTGCAAAGGAGAAAATAAACATTGCTATGATAATAAACAGACCGATCATTGCGAGACGGTTACGAAAAAATCTCTTTGCAACCAGCATTCCCGGAGAAAGGACACGTACTCTGGACTCATCGTCAAGCGTCCCCTGTCTGTCTTCTGAGCTGTTAATGTTATTGGACATGATCTGGACCACCTTTCACTCTTCTTAATTAATACGGACACGCGGATCAACAACTGCATACAGAATATCTGCGAGCAGGTTGCCCAGAAGTGTCAGCACTGCCAGAAATACCAGATAGAACATGGAGAACGGAATATCCCCCTGTGTCATACTCAGGTATCCGACGTAGCCGATGCCCGGAATCTGGAACAGTGTCTCAGTGATCATGGCACCGCCGAACAGTCCCGGAAGTGATCCGCCGATGATGGTGATAATCGGTATGAGTGTATTACGGAATGCATGATGATAGATTACACGACGCTCAGGAAGTCCCTTCGCACGTGCGGTTCTGATATAATCCGAATTGAGAACTTCAAGCATGTTGGTTCTGGTATAACGCATCATGGATCCCATGCTGACAATCGTCAGTGTCAGAATCGGCAGAATCATATGCTTGCAGATATCAAGGAACTGCATCACGGGACCATAGCTCTCGTGATTTCTGCCTACAATACCATACAGGTCAAACCATCCGAGTTTTACGGAAAAAATGTATTTCAGAATCGTCGCAAAGAAAAAGCTCGGAAGAGAAATACCGATCAGCGCAATGACTGTAACTGCATAATCTGTGTGGCTGTACTGCTTTCTGGCAGAAATAATGCCCAGCGGAATGGCAATGATATATTCCAGGAAGGATGCACAAAGTGCCAGTGCAAAGGAATACCAGATGACCTGTCTGAACTTGGTCAGTACCGGAACATTCCAATACCAGGAATCACCGAAATTGCCTCTTACTGCCTGTCCCAGCCAGTGAATATAGCCGGGGATAATGCCAACATCCAGACCATATGCTTTATTCAGCTGATCCAGCCACTCCTGATAGCTTTTGGCTCCGGGCTTCTGTGACATCTGTCTTGCCAGAGATTCCACGTAGGAAGACGGCATGCAACGCATGATGGAATAGATGATCAGTGCTACAAAAAACAGAATGATCAGACTGATTCCAAGTCTTTTCAAAATATACTTTCTCATATCGATACTCTCCTGCGAATTACTTCAGATACCATATCTGAAATGAAGGCAAAACGATCTGCCTTATGACCGCTTTACACTCATTTCAGATAGCGGGCAAAAAGCCGGTGCATCCGGAAAACTCCGGTGCCGGCTTTTGTCCGCATAGTATCTTCAACTTTCAGAACACCTGTGCTTATTTCATTGTAACGTTCTGAATCTCATCTCTCCAGCCGTAATAGGATGTCTGATCCTTCGGCATGGAATCGCTGTTCACACGCTCTGTGGAATATACGGTGCATTCCTGTCTCTGATATACCGGAATTTCAACTGCCCAGTCCAGAATGGTATCCAGGCACTGTTTGTACAGCTGCTTTCTGTATTCCTGGTCATCACTTGTTCTTGCTTCCATGATCATCTCATCCAGATCGCTGTCTGCCAGATTGTAGTGGTTGGAATTTGTTCCGCCCTTACCTACTCTGTTGCTGGAATGATATACCTGATACATATCCGGATCCGGTGTTGCCTGCCATGCAGCGCACCACAGTTCATTCGTATTGGCATCCAGAACATCCCACATTGTGGAAGAATCTGCAAGATCGTTGATCGTAAGTGTAAATCCAAGTTCAGCAAGTGCTGCCTTGGCATCTGTCAGAATACCGTAGGACGGATGATCTCCGTTTCCGCCGCCGCCGATCATAACCTCAGCCTCCATCGGTGCATTCTTGGGTGCTGCTGTGATCTTGCCGCCGGATACTGTATAGCCTGCTGCTTCGAAGTAGCCAAGAGCTGCCTTCTTTGCTGCCGCATACTTGTCATCTGCTGACATTCCGTCTGTATAAATCGGATTGCCATCCACATCTGTGGAATATGCAACCTGATAGCCATCATCAGACTTCTGCGGAGAAGCCCATGAAACGCTGGAAATCGGATAATTGATTACTGTAGCCGCATCGCCGAAGTAAGTATTGATATTTACATCACGATAAACGGAAATCATTGTGGCAAGTGCTTTTCTGAGATCCTTGGAAGCTTCGGAATCACTCTTGTCACCGACACGGATAATATCCGCATTGATTCCGATATAACCATAACCCAGGAAATCAACTGCATCTGTTCCCAGCTTGTCACCCGTCAGTTCTCCGTTGCTGTTGATGCCCTTGATCTGATCAAATGCATCCTTGGAACCTGAAGGCTCGGAAAGGTCGATTGTTCCCTGCTGAACACCCGGGATCTTATCTGCTTCCTGTGTTTCCTTAAGCTGCAGATTCTTTACCTTGGGAGCGCCTGCATAATAGCTGTCATTTGCAGTCATGTAAACTGTCTTGTTCTCGTACTTGTTAAATACATACGGACCATAGCCAAGAGGTGTTGTGGTCTTCTCGCGGATGGCGGAAAGATCTCCTCTCTTGAATCCGAACTTGTTATTAGCATAATCGTACTGGCTCTTATCACCATAGTAATGAAGGGCACCGATCTGTACAGCAAGTGAGTAGATTACAGTTGCATCATAACCGTCTGTTGTGATCGTAACTTCATGATCACCGACCTTCTTGATACCTTCGATATTCGGAACTTCCTCACCTTCTCCGGCTGCTCTCTTTTTCTCAACCAGATAGGCCTGTGCTGCGGTGTTTGCACCCTGATCCAGATAGCTTGCATCACCATAGTTGGTGGCCAGTGTCTTATAATCTGAACCATACAGTTTTGCAGTGTCTGCAATGATGGTATCAAAATCCTTACCCTTTGCAGAATACTTTGCGTCCATCGGGACTGCATAAAGTGCTGCAAACATCTCTTCTGCCGTAGAAACCTTCAGCTGATCCTTGTAGGAATCAAGATTGTCCTTGCAGAACTGTGACTCAGACTGAAGAAGAGGTGTGATCACGTCGGAATTGATCTTGGCTGCAAGATCATCCGGCATATCCTTGAGTGCCTTGGCAATATCGTCATCTGTAATGGAATCCGCTACTGTGGAATTGGCTCTGTAATTCTTCATGCCCTTGATCGGAAGAGAATAAATCGAAGTAGCGCCATCATAATCATTATCTGCCAGTACATATAATGTGAAGATCAGATCGTCAGCCGTAAGCGGCTCGCCATCAGAAAACTTCGCATCGTCACGCAGCTTGATGTCATAAACGGTTTCATTCTTGGCATCATCCTTTGTCATCGTTACATCGGAAAGACCATAATAGGTATAATCCGTTCCGTTATAGGAACGTGTCTCGCCCTCAATACCCTTATTGACGATCTGTCCCTGTCTGTCTACGCCATAAATCGAAGGACATACCAGTGTTCCTATATGTACATCCGGTACTGTTGTAGCAAAGAACGGACTGAATTTCTGAGAAAATGCATCCTCTCCGATTACCAGCGGTGTATCGGAAGAAGCTGCTGCACCTGTGCTGCTCCCTGCAGTAGCATCTGTTGATGCAGAAGCACCTGTTGCAGATTTGGTACT
Source organism: uncultured Butyrivibrio sp. (assembly GCA_964388815.1). GTDB lineage: Bacteria > Bacillota > Clostridia > Lachnospirales > Lachnospiraceae > Butyrivibrio. Next base: position 11,709 of record CAYMBY010000002.1, read on the forward strand.
GGCACTGCCGCATGCTGTCATGGAGATTGCCATGGCACCTACCAGACCAAGAGATAAAAATCTTGTGAATCTCTTTTTCATAATTTCTCTCCTTTTAAATTATTATATTCAATGACTGTTACAGTCCCTTGAACCCCTGTTCCTGTTTTGTGACACTGTTGATCCTCTTCCGGTTCCTGCGGAAAAAGATAAAGGACAATGCACACATTACGATCATCGCCGCCGGAAAAATCAAATCTCCGGGAAGTCTGATCCGTTCATGCGATCTGATCATGAAAATCAGATCCGTCAGAAGTGTGACTACGCTGAAAAAGCACGTCATGATTGAACTTCTTGCAGTACGGCCGATACTCTTCTCATACTGCTCTTCTTCCAGCATCTCACCCATTCTGCGTATGCCAAAGGCACCCAGTATAAAGTAAACGGTCGGAAGAAAACTGATCACATACGGTATTGTCACCAGAAAGCTGTGGCCCGCTCCGGAATTCATCAGTCCTGCAACCAGAAAGGCTGCCAGACATCCGGAAGAAAAAACAAGACTGTCCTTGGCAAGTAAGACCTGTTCCCGCGGATTCATGGGATTGTAATAATACGTTCCCACATAAACCATCTGTACGGATGCTTTTCCATTCTCATCCGTCACATCTCTGTATTCATAATTTTTACGATATTTTCCTGACATTCCCTGTTCCTGTACATCTTCGTACATTCATCTGATCTGCTGCAATGTACCTGTATCCCTGTGTTTCCGGCATCTTTCATACAATTTCCGGATGCATAAAATCCGCCTGCCGAATACAGTTACTTTGACACAATAGCCCATTATTCTGACTCTGTCAAGACTTGGCAAACAGATGTCCTTGTATGGCGGACATTTTATGCATTTTTATGTAATCTTTGCATTTTGTATGATGTTATTTTATTACCGTTATTACATTTTTGTTCATCATCAGCCCACATTTTTACAGCATTCTGTGTCTTTTCTGTGACGGTATTTATTATGCTACCATTACATAATTAATCATGTAATGCTTATATTTATTAATTTTGTAATATTTTTGTTCTTTTTCAGTCACCTGTTTCAAAGTCAGGAAGAGCCTGCAGAATTCTGCAGGCTCTTCCCCGTTTTTTATCCATTTTCATATAACAGTTTTCTGTTTCTGAAGGAATTACTTCTTAATTAATAAGCTCTTTCCTGTCATCTCTGCCGGCTGCTTCTCACCCATGCACTCGATCAGTGTCGGAATGATATCAGCAAGGCATCCGCCTTCACGAAGTGTATAGGCGGGATCATAATTCACCAGAATGAACGGTACCGGGTTGGTGGTATGTGCCGTAAAGGGTTCGCCGGTCTCATAGTCTACCATCTGCTCGCAGTTACCGTGGTCTGCACAGATAAAGAGTGTTCCGTTTGTCTTTCTGATCTCTTCCACAACTCTTCCCACACAGCCGTCTACTGTCTCAACAGCCTTTACTGCTGCAGGAATCACACCGGTATGGCCGACCATATCCGGATTAGCGAAATTGATGATGATGACATCATATTTTTCAGAATCAATGGCAGCAATAAGCTTATCGCATACTTCCGGAGCGCTCATCTGCGGCTTGAGGTCATAGGTTGCAACATCTTTCGGGCTGTTGACCAGAATTCTGTCTTCGCCTTCATTCGGCTTCTCCACACCACCGTTAAAGAAGAATGTAACATGCGCATACTTCTCTGTCTCTGCAATACGTGCCTGCTTCATGCCCTTCTGTGCCAGCCATTCACCGAACGTGTTGGTCAGCAGAACCTTGTTGAAAGCCACTTTCTTGTTCGGGATCAGCGGATCGTAATCTGTGAAGGTTACGAAGGTAACGTCTTTTCTCGGACCTCTGTCAAATTTATCAAAATCATTATCGCAGAAGCAGTGTGTGAGTTCTCTTGCTCTGTCAGGACGGAAGTTGAAGAAGATCACGGAATCGCCATCCTGTACGGTTGCAACAGGCTGTCCGTTCTTCATGACAACGGTCGGAAGCATGAACTCATCCGTTACGTCTGCGTCATAGGACTGCTGAATTGCTTCGTGTGCACTGGAAGCGGACACGCCCTCTCCCTTTGTCAGTGCATCATAGGCCTTTACGACTCTGTCATAGTTGTTATCACGATCCATTGCGTAGTAACGTCCGGAAATCATTCCGACTTCGCCAACGCCCAGCTCCTTCATCTTGTCTTCGAGCTGCTGTACATAATCAATGCCGCTCTTGGGCGGTGTATCACGGCCATCCAGGAAGCAGTGCACATAAACCTTTTTAATGCCGTTTTTCTTTGCCATTTCCAGAAGTCCGAATACATGCTCAATGTGACTGTGCACACCGCCATCAGACATCAGGCCGAACATATGAAGGCTGGAGTTCTTTGCCTTGCAGTTGTTCATCGCTGCCATCAGTGCTTCATTTTCAAAGAAATCTCCGTCCGCAATGGACTTTGTAATACGGGTCAGTTCCTGATATACGATACGGCCGGCACCCATGTTCATGTGTCCAACCTCAGAATTACCCATCTGTCCTTCCGGAAGTCCGACTGCAAGTCCGCTGGCTGCACCCTTTACAAAAGGATACTCCTTCATCAGTCTGTCCATAACAGGTGTCTGTGCCATTGCTACGGCATTGCCGTCTTTTCTGTCATTTAATCCATATCCGTCCAGAATCATCAGAACGGTCGGTTTTGATCCTCTCATTTAAATTCCTCCATTCATTTGCATGCCATAAAGGCATTCGAAACTGCACACTAAATTATAGCTTAATCAATCCTGATTGACAAGTAATTAACATAGTTCAGGCTTTCTTTTCCTCAGAGCGCTTATCCACTGCAATTTCACAGCCAAGCGCGCAGTTGTGCTGTCTGATCTTTTCTTTCAGATAGGCCAGAATCTCCTCATCACTTCGCTCATAGTGAAACGGCACCACCACATCAAATGCCACCTTTTTCTGCTGCTTGGTATGGATGATCCGCAGATCGTGAAACCGCAGCTTCTCATCATATTCCTTCAGTGCCGCGCTGACGTAATCCCGCAGCCGGTTCGTGTCCGGATCCTCCACGGATACCGGATCCATATGGATGACACAGTTGCAGTGATACTTATGGTTCAGTTCCTGTTCAACCCCGTCGATCAGGTCATGCGTTTCCAGAAGTGTTCCCTCTGCCGGCACTTCCACATGCAGTGACATCATAATGCTCATCGGTCCGTAATTGTGTACGATCAGGTCATGAACACCGAGAATTCCTTCATGCTGCATGACCGTTTCTTCCACTTCCTGCACGAATTCCTCTGTCGGAGGTTCTCCCAGAAGCGGACTGACCGTCGCGTTCAGCGCATCCGCGCCTTCCTTCAGAATAAAGAGTCCGACCGCAATACCGCAGTACCCGTCAATCAGAATTCCCGTTCTGTAGGTGAATATGGAAGTCAGAAGAACCACTGAGGTCGCCACCACATCAGAAATACTGTCAATGGCGGTCGAGCGGATGACCTCGCTTCCGATCTTTCTCGACAGGAGCAGATTATAATAGAACATATACAGTTTCACAATAATCGATGCAATCAAAATCAATGCGATCAGCATACTGAAAGCCGTCTGCGCCGGATGCAGAATCTTGTTTACGGAATTCTGCAGCAGTTCCACTGCCATAATGATAATCAGCATGGCGACGATCAGCCCGGAAACATATTCAATCCTGCCGTGTCCGAACGGATGCTCTTCATCCGGCTGATGTCCGGCCACACGAAAGCCGATGATCGTCACAATGGATGAACCGGCATCCGAAAGGTTGTTGAACGCATCTGCCATAATGGCAATCGATCCGCTGATCAGTCCTGCAACCAGCTTGAATGTAAAAAGAAAAATATTGAAGCAGATCCCGACAAGTCCGCTGAGCGTACCGTATTTCAGGCGCACATCCTGTCTTCCTGTTTCCTGATAATCTTTAATAAACAGCCTGGCAAGTAATGTAATCATACCTCACACCCCGTATGAGACGCATCGCTGCGCTTTTCGCATAATTTTTATATTCTGTCAAAGAAAGCGGTCATGAACAATGCGGAAGAATTCCAGTAAATCGTAATTTCATTCAGAGAATAACATCTCTCATCATCCGCATAGCACTTCATCGGTGCACTTCCTTCCGGCACCAGCTGTCTTCCGGCATCGTCAAGCGGCGGGCAGCACGGACCCCCGCTTACCTGTCCCGGAATGGCACGTTCTATGCCGTCGCATGAACTCGGACGGTTGTGCGGATGTGAGAACGCATGCTCTCCGATTCCCGTCACATAGCTGATGTCCATGGCATTTCTACCGGTCAGATAATGAAGCTGTTCAAGTGCTGCCGTTTCATAGGCCTTTTTCTTCTGCAGGCGCTCTTTCCGCTCCTCTTTGCTCATCCTCACCGGCTGCTTTGCATTGACAATGCTGTACTCAATCACTTTGATCAGGGCCGTTTCATCAAGACTCACACCGGCATCATCCATATCCAGCTGCCGCTGCTCAAAAAGAGCTGCCGTAATCAGCAGATCCGCGCGGTTGGTCACCACCATATTACTGCCCCAGATAAAGTCCTGCGGCTTCATCGCCAGCAGATATCCGTTTTCTTCCTGCAGCTTCAGCAGACGATCTGCTTTTGCATACAGATTCTGCGCCATTTTTTTAAGAAGCGGTGCCCCGGCAGTCATCCGTTCATCAAACAGAAGTGCCAGTGCCGCAAGACTGCTGACATCTGACCATCCAAAGCCGTCAGAGAGTTTTCCTTCTTTTTCATCCGTAAGGTCTCTGGCAAGACACTGGTCCAGAAGCTCTGACACCTCCAGCTGATACAGCTTCTGTCTGGACATTTTCTGCGGCATACCCGCCATCATGGAATGATCATTTTCATTCCGGATCTCGTAATCGGTACGAAGCAGTTCCGAAAATGCCCACAGACGCTCGTCCAGATCGCAGTCATCCCCGTATTCTCCGGTGTTGCAGCCATCCGGATTGTGAAAATCCACAAAATCAGGATGCTTTGCAAGCCACTGTCCTGCATCTGCCGCGCAGTGCATGGCATCCCTTGCAAATACCGGATCAAAATCCGCATATACCCTTGATGCCAGTGACATTACCGCTGCAAAATCTGCTGTTGCCATGGAAGATACCGGGTAAACGATCAGCTCCGCATGATCCTCCTGCGGCATAATAAAATCCGCATGCCGCTCTGTCGTGATCTTATGATAGACGCCTCCGTCCGCAGCCTGCAGCTGCATCAGGAAATCCAGTTCATAATAGCATTCATTCAATAAATCCGGCATTCCGTTCCCGGACTCCGGAAGGTTGACGGATTCCGTAAACGCCTCCGGAAAACGTTCATACGCATACAGAAGATGTGCAACCGCGACCGCTGCCGCTGTCGTATATCTGCCGAAATCTCCTGCATCATGCCAGCCGCCGCGGATCTCCATGGTTACGGATGGGTCTTCATATAAATGCGCACTCTGAAGATGACAGGCCGGATGTGCAAACACCGATGCACAGGAAGGCTCCAGGTCCATACCGCAGCGCTGAAAATAGAAGGCCTTCAGCATGGCATTTTTCATCGTCCGGTATACGTGCGGCTCAATCTTGAACACTGCGCTTCTGCTTCCGTCCTGTGCCTCAATGCAGTAGCTCCCGGGCTCCTGCAGATCTGAAAAATCAATCTGCCACACGGTTTCACCCGAATTATCATCCATGCCGTATTCCTTTACCTGAACGTCACAGGAAACAGGCGCAGACTTCAGTACATCTATGACCTTGAATACGGACATTCCGTCACTGACTGCCTTCTTGGGGGCATAGGGAAGATATCCGACTTCATCTGCTGTAATTTTCATATCTTTTTTCTCCCTGAAATAGACAGACCTGATGGTCTGCAGTTTTATCTTTCATTTTATCATATTCTCCTCCATCTTACTATTTTCTTTTCAGCAGATTAAACCGCTGATATATTGACTTCACCTTTAAAACCCGATACATTCAGATATAGAAACAGAACATAGTTTCGGAAAGGTTATTATAATTATGAAAAAGATATCCAGTTATATCCGTGAAAACAAATGGCCATATTTCTTTGCACTTCTTTCCATGGTCATCAGTGTCAGTCTCGACATGTTCTCTCCGCAGCTGACACAGCGAATTATTGATAATGTCATTGTTGCAGGGCAGCTGTCACAGCTCAAATGGCTCCTGCTGGGCATTCTCGCAGTCGGTGTCGGCCGTACGATATTCCAGTACACCAAGGAATATCTCTTTGACCGCACCAGTTCCAAAATTGCAGCAGATATGCGTATGCGCCTTTTTAATCACATCCAGAGCCTGTCTGCCGACTATTTTGACAAGACAAATACCGGTGAACTCATGGCCAGGGTAAAAGATGATGTGGACCGCATCTGGGACGGACTGAACTTCGTCTCCATGCTGCTCATTGAAGTCGTCCTGCATACTGCCATTGTACTTGTATGCATGTTCTCCCTGAATGCATGGCTGACCATCATTCCGCTGATCGGCATGGCCATCGCCGCTTTCATTGCCATCTCCATGGAGCAGAAGCTCGGTGTGGTCTATGAAGCAATCAGTGATGAGAACTCCGTACTTAATACGGTTGCCGAAGAAAATCTGGCAGGCGTACGTACCGTCAAGGCGTTCGCAAGAGAAAAATTTGAAATCGGGAAATTTCTTTCCCACAATCAGAAGTATTATGAACTGAACATGAAGCAGTCAAAGGTATTCGTGCAGTATTATCCGTTTATCACGCTGATCACTGCGCTGCTCCCGATTCTGAGCCTTCTGTGCGGCGGATGGTTCGTCATCCACGACCGTATGACCCTGGGCCAGCTCGGCGCTTTTGTCGAATACTCGCACAACATCGTATGGCCGATGGAAATGCTCGGCTGGCTGACCAATGCACTCTCTTCCGCAATTGCTTCCAATAAGAAGCTGAAGAAGATCTACGACGTGCAGCCCACCATCTGTGAGCCTGAACAGCCGACCGTATTAAATCCGCTGCAGGGTGACATTACCTTTGATCATGTCAGCTTCCACAAAGAGGACGGCTTTGAAATTCTCCATGACATTTCCTTCCACGTTCCGGCGGGTCACACCATCGGCATCATGGGAACAACCGGTGCCGGCAAGAGTTCCATCGTATACCTGCTGCAGCGTCTTTATGACGCAACCGCCGGATGCGTTCTGATCGACGGCACGGATATCCGCAGCCTTTCACTGTCACAGCTGCGCGGTTCCATCTCCATGGTCATGCAGGATGTATTCCTGTTTTCCGATACCATCAATGAGAATGTGAAACTGGGTCAGAAAAACACGCTTGATTTTGAAGCCGTCCGCAGTGCCTCCCGTATGGCGCAGGCCAATGAATTCATTGAAAATATGGACGAACAGTATGAAACGGTTATCGGTGAACGCGGCGTCGGACTTTCCGGCGGTCAGAAACAGCGTATCTCCATTGCCAGAGCACTTGCCAAAAAAGATCCGATTCTGGTGCTGGATGATTCCACTTCTGCCCTCGACATGGAAACCGAGCAGGAAATTCAGAACACGCTGCACTCACTGCACCACACCACCAAGATCATCATCGCTCACCGGATCAGTTCCGTTCAGGATGCGGATGAAATCATCATTCTGGATCATGGCAGCATAGCAGAACGCGGCACACACAAATCCCTGATGGCGGCAAAGGGTCTGTACTATCAGACCTTCTGCGCACAGTACGGGGATATTCTTACACAGACACAGGCTGCAGAAGCCTGATCCCAAGATAAACATAAAGGAGTTTTATTATGGCAGTTAATTCATTCAAGGAAGATGAGAACAGCTCGGGCGTTTCCAATACCGTTACCTTAAAGCGCCTGCTGTCCTACCTTCTGGCCTATAAAAAGCAGATCGTCATCGTTCTGCTCATCATGGCTTATGCATCCACTGTTTCTCTGATCAATCCGCTGATCATGGAATCAGCAATCGATACCTATATTCAGGCCGGAGATTTCAGAGGGCTGCTGCGCCTGGCCATTCTGGCCATCGTGTTAAACGGCACAATGGTCCTGCTGATCCGCATCCGTATGTACATGATGGCCGGCATCTGCAACAAGGTGCTTCTGACCATCCGTCAGGAGCTGTATACGCATATCCAGACGCTGGACTTCCATTTCTTTGATTCCAGACCGAACGGCAAGATCCTCGCGCGTATCATCGGAGACATCAATTCACTTAAGGATGTCCTCAACAACTTTGTCACAACGCTTCTGCCGGATGCCGTCACCGTAATCGCCGTTGTCGTCATCATGTTCATCAAGAATCCGAAGCTGGCAGCCGCATCACTGATCTCCACCCCGCTGATGGCCATCGGCATCTGGCTGATACAGGTGAAGGCCCACAAACGCTGGGTCATTTTCCGGAAAAAATCTTCCAACCTGAATGCTTACATTCATGAAGACATGTCAGGAATCCGGATCATCCAGAGTTTTACCGCAGAGCCGGAAACCCGCGCCACCTTCGGCACCCTGCTGAAGGAACACCGCGACAGCTTTTTAAATGCCGTCCGGATCGCTGACGGTTTCAACTCCGTCATCGACTTCTGCTGGGGACTGGGCACCATTGCCATGTTCTATGTCGGTATCGCAGTTCTGGGAATCGGTGTGAAGCAGGTCGGTCTTCTGGTCGCTTTCAGTTCCTATATTTCCATGTTCTGGAACCCGATCATGAACCTCTCCAACTTCTATAATCAGCTGATCACGAACATCGCAGGCGCAGAGCGTGTATTTGAAATCATGGACACACCTTCCGAAATCACTGACGGTAAAGAAATCACACAGATGCCTCCGATCAAAGGCAATGTAACCTTTGACCATGTTTCTTTCAGCTATGATGACAAAACAAGCGTTCTGAGCGATGTCAGCTTTGATATCCGCCCCGGCGAAACCATTGCACTTGTCGGCCCTACCGGTGCCGGCAAAACCACCATCGTCTCTCTGATCAGCCGTTTCTATGATGTGCAAAGCGGACGTGTCATGATTGACGGGCATGATGTCCGTGATGTCTCCATTGAAAGTCTCAGAAGTCAGATGGGCATCATGACACAGGACAGTTTTCTCTTCACGGGAACCGTCAAAGACAATATCCGTTATGGTAAGCTGGATGCAACCGATGAAGAAATCATTGCTGCGGCAAAAGCAGTCAATGCACATGACTTTATCATGCAGCTGAAAGATGGCTATGATACACAGCTTTCCGAGCGCGGCGGCGGACTCTCCATCGGTCAGAAACAGCTTCTGGCCTTCGCACGCACCATGGTCAGCATGCCGAAGATCCTGATTCTGGATGAAGCAACGAGCAGCATTGATACCCAGACAGAGCTTCTGGTTCAGAAGGGTATTGACGCACTGCTGAAAGGGCGCACGAGCTTTGTGGTAGCCCACAGACTCAGTACCATCCGAAAGGCCAGCCGGATCTTCGTCGTAGATCATGAGCACATCATTGAAGAAGGAACGCACGATGAGCTCCTGGCACAGAAGGGAGCCTACTACAGACTGTATATGGCACAGTTCTCCCACGCACTTGACCTTGGCAGTGAGAACGCGGCTGACGCATAATCAAAAATCACATGAAAAAACGGGACCTGAAGGAATCATCATCCTTCAAGGTCCCATTTTGCTGTAATCAGAAGTGTTCCGTGCTCTACGGTGATCTCCGCTTCTTCATCGATAATGAATTCATTGCTGACACCGATCGGATAATCATTTGTCAGCACTGCCCTGTCAAGGCTGTACATCAGCCCTTTCTCCGTGACTCCCTCTGCCCGGTCTCCCAGTACGAATACAGACAGTGTTCCCGTCATTCCTCTGTGAAAATGAATGGTCTCATTTTCTGCCACAAGCAGCAGCTGGTTCTGTTCCATGATATAACCGGTTGCATCGTGGTGTTTGATGAACAGAAGCGTCTGAATATTGGCAAGCGTATGATCAAGACGTCTCCCGCCAAGTGCGCCGTACAGATAGAATTTCCGGTACCCTTTTTCAAGTCCGATTCTGACCGCTTTCATCGTGTCCGTATCATCCTTATGAACGTCCAGCTGCATGACGCGTCCCGGCTCCTGCTGCGCAATCTCTCTGACTGCTTCGCTGTACTGCGGTCCCAGTTCCGCCATGGAATCAAAATCTCCCACGATCAGATCCGGCAGGATTCCCATTTCCATCAGATACCGGAATCCGGCATCACAGGCGATCAGGAAGTCACCTTCTTTTTTTCCAAGCTCCACCGGTGTAAAATCTCCGGCAGATACAATGATACATTTCTCTGTTCCCATACCACGCTTACACTTTCCGGCAGAAATACTTCTGAACTTATTTTTTACTCAGATAGGACAGGTTATTGAAATCCAGCGTCCATTCATTGGGTCCGCCCCAGTCACCGACCGAGGTCTTGGTCGTATCGCCTTCTGACTGATATACCGTGGTATCCAGCCGGTAATTCATTTTGGGGGTCAGCACCCCGTTCACACTGACATTGCTGTACAGATAACTGATCGTATACTCTGTATGCGGATAATAGGTACCATTCGTTTCCGCAGGCTCATAGGACATCTGAATATGTTCCACATCGGCATCTACAATGGCCTTCGTCCAGATTGTGATGATTCCCTTTGTATCCGGATTTTCACCGAAATCCATGAAATGATAGGTCCAGCCGCCGGCAGATGTATTACTGAGCACAATACCTTCTCTGCTGACCGGAATCTCTGACGTATTTTCCCATACGCCGTTTTTTTCATCTGTAAAAAGTGCCTTCTCCGCCTTGTAGGCATCACTCACGATAAAATCGCGTGCCGCCTCAAGTGTTCCTGCATCCATCTGCGTGAAAATATCACTGAATACCGCAAGTTCCTTCTGCGCATCCGTAACGCATTTCAGGAAGGAAACAGACGGATCTGTGTCTGCCGCTGTGATTCCAAGGTCCTTCTGCGCCTGTGTCAGGAGCTTTTCATAGGCTGCCGCATCTGAAAGTTTCAGCCATGCCGAGCTTCCGGACGGTACCAGATACTGCAGAATTTCCGTTTTAAGCCCATCTGAAGGTGATTTGACATATACCTTCAGAAGTTTCTCCATGATCCCCTGATACTGGGAATATGCGGAACTGTCCTCCTGTGTATCCCAGAAGATCACATTGATCCCGTCATCATTGCTGCGGTTCATTACCGCCGTATATGCGGATTTCAGCACAGAAAGCGCATCGGTATTGTCCGGATCCAGTTCCAGAACACTGACTACATCAGAAACCGTATCCAGTGTCGCCGCTCCGGAATTGATCTCCTGAATGGTTTCATTTAAGGATACTGTCAGATAATTGCTCAGAAGCGCTTCATCTTTGGTGTTTTCCCATCCGCTGTACAGGGTACTTTTAGCAGATTTGGTATCCCCCAGCGCAATGTAGGCTGTTGCCATGTTCTGATACGCGGTCACTGCCTGCGAATCCATGGAAATAGCTGACTGATAGGATGCAACCGCATTCTCATAATCCTTTGCCGCTGTATACTGATTTCCCTTCAAAACGGCACGTTTGACACGTACGCCGGGAAGGCTCTGATAGAGCAGGAACAGGCAGAACACAATTGCCGCACCCACAACCACCATCCCGGTAATTTCCAGCCGTACCATCAGCTTTTCAATTTTGGGATCCTTTGCTTTCTTTTTCTTTTTGGGTTTATCCTTTGTTTTATCTTTATTTTTACCAAACATCATTCCGTTCCTATACTCCGCTTTATCCTTTTTCAGACCATCTTAGCATGCACAGCCCGCGCAGGCAAGCAGCACCTGCGGCCCGGGGATCTGAAACCATATCATCAGGCCGTTTCCGGTCATACGCTCCAGAGCGGCACGCTTGTTGTTGACACTGCATCCGCACCGGCTTCAAGGGCTGCCATCACATCTTTTTTATCCGTCAGAAGCCCGCCGGCAATGATCGCCGTCTTCGTCTGACTTCTGATCTGTCTGATGATTCTGGGCATGACGCCCGGCATGATTTCGATCGCATCAGGTTCAAATGCTTCCAGCTGCTTCTTCATATTATCAAGCGCCATCGAATCAATGATAAAAGACCTCTGTACTGCCAGAAGGCCCAGTTCCTTCGCACGCTTTACCAGCATCGGCTTCGTGGAGATAATGCCCTGTGCCTTTGTATTGTCTCTGATAAAATCAATCGCCACATCCTTCATACTGAGGCCGTTTATCAGATCCGCATGTACAATCGGCACTTTGCCCGCATCTGCAATCTTCTCCGTAATCGCACCGATGTTGCAGATCGTCCCGTACAGAATGAAGATCACATGGCAGTCTGATTCGAGTGCCCTGGTCAGTCCCTTCTCATCCTTGATCGCCGCCACAACCGGTGATACCTCCAGAAGTTCCATCATACTCTGCATGTGTGTTCCTCCATGTGTTCCAGAATCTGCCCCATTTCCTTTATGGAATCATAAACCGCATCCGGCTGCACACTGGAGCCCGGAATATCATCGGCTTTCGTCTCGCCCGTCAGAACGAGAACACCTCTTGCGCCGTTATTCACACCCGTTGCAACATCCGTGTAAATGCGGTCTCCGACAAAGGTGATCTTCTCTCTGCTGATTCCTGTCGCATCCAGAATCATGTCTACCGTTTCTCTGAACGGTTTACCGACATACCTTGGCTGCGCCCCGGTGGAAAGGGAAATTGCCGCACAGATCGCACCGCAGTCCGGTATGAAGCCGCCTTCGACCGGACAGTTGATGTCCAGATGCGTTGCCAGAAACAGTGCCCCGCCGCGGATAAATGTACATGCCTTCGTCAGCTTCTCATAGGTCAGCGTCTGATCAAATCCGACCACAACAATATCCGGGCGGTCATCAGTCAGACGGATTCCCCCCTGTCTGAAACTGACCTCCAGCGGTTCTGTTCCCAGCAGATACACGCTTTTGCCCGGATAATTTGTCTGCAGAAAGCGGATCATGACATCCCCCGACGTCATGATCTGCTTCCGCTCAATGTGACAGTTCATTCCCGCCAGTTTACGGATATACTTCTCCGCTGACTGGGATGAATTGTTTGTAAAAAATAAATACTGCTTACCCCGTTTTACTGCCTGCTCTAAAAAATATAATGCCCCGTCGAGAATTTTTTCCCCAAGATAAAAAGTGCCATCCATATCCAGCACAAAAAGCTCTGTTTCTCTGATCAGCTGTTCCCTGTCCATCGCGATTCCTTTTCCCGAATTATGATATGATTCCCGCGGCCGTGACAGATCCGGAAGTGCTCAGATTCAGACTGCTTTTTCAACATTCTTGGAAGCAATCACATCCACGCCGGTACCTGCACAGTCATGAATGATCACATCTCCGATGTGAATCGGTGCCGTTACCTTTGTCTCGTGAATTTCCTTCATGATATCGAAGATTTTCCCCTTCGGAATATCTGAAGCTGTTTTTACGGATACTCTGTCGATCGTGCCTTTGTCTATTTTAACACTACTTGTCACGATACGGGTAGGGTTTGTCACTTCTTTTTTGCCATATGCCGCACCGCGCGGGCAGGTGTTTCCTGTAACGTTAACATTTGCACCATCTATCGTTACTGTCAGCTGACAGCCCAGCGGGCAGTTAATGCACGTAAGTTCTCTTGTTTCCATGATGATACCTCACTTTCCCTGTATTCAGGCTTCCTCTGTGCAGATCCTGATATTCTTCAGATCCGGATAATCCTTAAAGCTGTCTTTTTTCAGTACGACCTGCTCCATTTCTCCGGGTGCCAGAACCTTTTTACGTACGCTGCTGATCTTCTGATCATCATAATATACACAGATCGAACGATTCTGATATACATCCGCCACACGGAATCTGACTACCACCTGATCATTCATGTTCTCTGTATCGAGGGTCTGCGGAACCGTATAACGTACACCGTTTTCTGCCGTAAGTTGCACCGGTCTGCCGGCATTCTTCTGACCGTTTTGTACGAATGCAGCTGCATTCGTTCCCGCCAGTGTCGCCTCTTCGGAAACATAGTCCACAAGGTCATGCACATGCAGCACATTGCCGCAGGCGAATACGCCTTCTGCATCTGTTTCCAGCTTATCACTGACGTTCGGGCCGCTGGTGACTCTGTTCATGGAAGCGCCGATTCCTCTTGTCAGTTCATTCTCCGGAATCAGACCGCAGGACAGAAGCAGTGTATCCGCATCATAATGCTCTTCTGTTCCCGGAACCGGTCTGCGGTTTGCATCAACCTGTGCAATCGTAATTCCTTCCACATGATCCCTGCCTTCAATATTCGTCACGGTATGACTGAGTTTAAGCGGAATTCCGTAATCATCAAGGCACTGCACAATATTACGCTTCAGGCCTCCGGAATAAGGCATCAGCTCTGCTACCACTTCAACCTTCGCCCCCTCCAGGGTCATACGCCTTGCCATGATCAGGCCGATATCACCGGAGCCCAGAATGACTACCTTTCTGCCCACCATGTGTCCTTCAATGTTCATCAGACGCTGTGCGGTTCCTGCGGTGTAAATACCGGCAGGACGATAACCCGGAATATTCAGGGCGCCCCTCGGACGCTCTCTGCAGCCCATTGCCAGGATAATCGCCTTTGCCTTTACCGTCTGCAGTCCATCTTCTCGATTGATGAAGGTGACTTCCCTGTCCTTATTGATGTCAATAACCATGGTATCGAGCTTATAGGGGATTTTTTCCGCCATGACCATCTTGATATAACGATCTGCATATTCAGGACCTGTCAGTTCCTCCTTGAAGGTATGAAGGCCGAATCCGTTATGAATGCACTGATTTAAAATGCCGCCGAGGATATGATCACGCTCAAGAATGAGAATATCCTGTACACCTGCTTTTCTTGCTGCAACTGCAGCTGCAAGGCCTGCCGGGCCACCGCCTATGATAATAATGTCTGCCATTGTTTTCTTCTCCTTCCTGCTCACCTGTCACCAACGATCAGTTCCGAACCCGGTCTGTTCTTGCATACTTCATCCATGGAAATACCCAGTTCTCTTGCCAGAATTTCCATTGTTCTGGGTGTGCAGAACCCTGCCTGACATCTGCCCATTCCGGCTCTGGTGCGGCGTTTTACGCCGTCCATGGATCTTGCTCCCGGAACTCTGTGAATCGCATCAAGGATCTCTCCTTCACTGATGCCTTCGCATCTGCAGATAATCGTGCCGTAAGCAGGATTTTCCCTGATCAGCTTTGCACGCTCTTCTTTCGAAAGCTGTGCAACTCTCGGGATTCCTGTTCTGTATCCGTTCCATCCTTCTTTTGCCTTTGCACCGGCTCTGTCAGCCACCGCCTTTGCCAGGAACACACCGATTGCAGGTGCACTGGAAAGTCCGGGGGATTCGATTCCTGCTGCATCATAAAAGCCTTCACTGTCCGCACACTCTCCGATGATGAAATCATCGCCGTCTTCATGTGCCCGGAGTCCGGAGAAAGAAGTAATGACCTGTCTGAACGGTACATTCTTCACGCTCTTTGATGCCTTCGCCGTTACATCCGCAAGTTCTTCTGCTGTTGTTGCCACAAACTCCTTATCCTGTACATCAACTGCTGTAGGACCTGCAAGAAGATTTCCGTGAACTGTAGGCGTAACGAGAATTCCCTTGCCGTATTTGCCGGGCAGCTGGAAAACCGTATGGGAAACAAAATTCCCGACTTCCTTGTCCATCAGCATATAATCGCCTTTTCTGGCGGTAATATGTATTTTCTGCGCACTGACCATGTTATGAAGCACATCTGCATAGACACCTGCTGCATTTACGATGTACTTTGTCGTGATATCCCCGTTATTCGTACGGATTCTGTAGCCGCCGTTTTCCTTTGAGATGGCCATGACCTTTGTGTTAAAGCGGAACTCTGTTCCGTTCGCTGCTGCATTTTCTGCCAGCGCAATGGTCAGACCAAACGGACATACGATACCGCCGGTCTCCGCAACCAGCGCTGCCACCACTTCGTCCGTCACATTCGGTTCAAGCGCCCTTGCTTCATCTCCTGTGATGATCTTCAGCCCTTCCACGCCGTTTGCCAGTCCTCTTTCATAAAGCGCCTGCAATGCCGGACGGTCCGCTTCATCAAAGCACAATACCATGGAGCCGTTCCTTTTGAATTCAAAATCAAGATCTTCAGAAAGCTGGCCCATCATACGGTTTCCCTCTACATTAAACCTGGCCTTCATCGTTCCCGGTACGGCATCAAAGCCTGCATGTACAATGGCACTGTTCGCCTTGGAAGTACCGGAACACACATCCTCTTCCTTTTCCAGTACAACGGTCCGAAGTTCATACCGGGAAAGTTCTCTTGCAATGGCACATCCGGTCACACCGCCGCCGATTACCACAACGTCTTCATGAAATGCTGTCATATGTTTCCTCCATCCTTTTTCTTCTGAAAAAACGGGTTCAGTTTCGTTATCATATGCATGCAAAAAAGAGCAGAGAAAATAACGAAACCCACAAGTGTATCCTTGTGCTGATTCCCTTATTCTCTCTGCTCTTCGTTCATCAACATATTTATCGTAGCATGAGAAAAGAAAAAATGCAACAGCCTATTTTCTTTTCTCCGCGATTTCGTATACTTCATCATCACCGCGCATTCCGATGACTACAAGAACCATAATTTCTCCCTGCCGCTCCAGCTTATATACAATACGGATTCCAGCCGCCAGTATCTTAATCTTTAAAAGTCCGGTAAGATTATGTCCGTCCTTGTTCCCAAGCGGTTTTCCATAGTCTCCCTCAACCGGAAGAGGATTCTGTCTTACTTTTTCGATGGCTTTTCTGACAATCTTCTTCTGGCTGCCATCCAGCCTGTCAAAATCCTGCTGTGCTTCAGGAATATATTCCACTTTGTTGTTGCATTTACAACCTTATTTTCTGATAAACTTCGCGTCTGTTTCCGGCTCTGAATCTGATCTGTATCGTTCAACTTTCATGTGCAGATCATATTTTTCTCGCAGTTCCATAATCTTCTGCATCATCTTACTTGCATGATGCAGATCAATTGCCTGCTGATCCTCCCAGGAATCAATCAGCAGAACCGTTTCCGGATCTTCGATCGGAAGAAAATAATCATATTTCAGATTTCCTTTTTCAGCTTTAATGGCAGAAACCGTTCCGGAAGAAATCATCTCCTGCGCAAATTTCCGGGCAGCGCCGCTCTGCCCCGTGTAATAAAGATTTACCGTGATTGCCATACATCCGCCTTTCTTCTGCCTTTTTCATGGGTCAACATTACAGGTCAGTTCAAAAATCTTCACATATCAGGAACAGATTCATTTTAGAAAATTCATAACCAATGTTGTCATGATGTCTTTTTCTTCCGGCCTGGATTCCGCTATCATCAGTGTTATTGCTACAAGCGCACTGTCACT
>CAYMBY010000003.1:0-28453 GCA_964388815.1 uncultured Butyrivibrio sp.
CCTACTTGGGGAGCTTGGAATAATCCTATGATTGTTACTGGTCATGTATGAACGGTACGATACCTGGCTCCGTGGTCAAGCGGTTAAGACATCGCCCTTTCACGGCGGTAACACGAGTTCGAACCTCGTCGGAGTCATTTAAGTCATCATATGACTTGTTGCTATATTTTTTTACAACACGCCGACGTGGCTCAATTGGCAGAGCAGCTGATCTGTAATCAGCAGGTTATCGGTTCGAGTCCGATCATCGGCTCTGTAGAAGTTTCAAGGAGCTTTAGCTCAGTTGGTTAGAGCAACCGGCTCATAACCGGTCGGTCCCGGGTTCGAGTCCCTGAAGCTCCACTCATTTTCATAATTCTGTTAAATATGGGATCTTAGCTCAGCTGGGAGAGCATCTGCCTTACAAGCAGAGGGTCATAGGTTCGAGCCCTATAGGTCCCATTTTTATATGCCGGCGTGGCGGAACTGGCAGACGCACAGGACTTAAAATCCTGCGGGACCAATCCTCCCGTACCGGTTCGATCCCGGTCGCCGGCATTGAATATAAACACTGCATATCCTTTAATCGGGGTGCAGTGTTTTATTTTTATATGTGGAACGATGCTGAAAGAGGAGGACTGAAAAGTTGGCGAATAAAGAGATCATACATCCGCTTGGAGAAAAGAAAGTTGAAGATTCCAGAACGGAATGGACCAAGGTACTTCGTTATGATGATATTAACAGTGAGGACAGACTTTTTGGCGGCCGTCTGATGGAATGGATTGATGAAATCGCCGGGACAGCGGCAGTAAGGCATTGCTCTGAAGCGGTTACAACAGCAGCAGTAGATAACCTCCAGTTTAAGAAAGGTGCTTATCTGAATGATATTGTTGTAATTATTGCCAGAATTACCTATGTGGGTCATACATCGGTGGAAGTCCGCGTGGATACCTATGTGGAAGATCGTAAGACAGGAATGCGGCATGTAATTAACAGAGCCTATCTGACTGAGGTATGCGTGGATCAGGAGGGCCATCCGATCACGGTACCTTACGGGCTTACCATCGAAAACGAAAGTGAAAAAGCGGAATGGGAAGGCGCATTGAAACGAATCGAAATGCGCAGAAAGCGTAGAAAAGAAGGATTCTGAAAATGAGATTTCAGGTATTTTGCAGGAAAAATTGATTTTTATAACATTGCGTGTTATTATTTTAACAAACGCGGGCTTTTTTGCGTGAATAGCGAATCAATGCTGATTTTGAAAAAACATTGTGTCAGTCACTTATTTTGCATATTAATCTAGGAGGTAGATTCATGAGTAAGAGTTTCGATGAGATTCTGGCAAAGCTTAAGACAGCCAGCACGAAAAAACTGGCAGTTGCGGTTGCACAGGATACGCCGGTTCTGGAAGCGGTAAAGGCAGCAAAGGATAAGGGCATTGCAGATGCCATTCTGGTAGGTGATCAGAAGAAGATTGAAGAAGTCGCAAAGGGTCTGAATATGGACCTTTCCGGTTTTGAAATCATCGACGTTGAAGACATGGAAGAAGCTGCTACAAGAGCAGTAAAACTGGTTCATGACGGTGATGCTGATATTTATATGAAAGGTGCACTTGATTCCAAGACATTTCTTCGCAGCGTGCTGAATAAGGAAGTCGGACTTCGTACAGGTCGCCCGCTTTCTCATGTGTGTGTATTTGAAATTCCTGGAATCGACCGTCTTCTTTTCCTTACAGATGTTGCATTTATGCCATATCCGACATTGGAAGACAAGAAGGTTATTATTGAGTATACAGTAAATGTTGCAAGAGCATGTGGCATTGATATGCCTAAGGTAGCTCCGCTTGCTGCGGTTGAAGTGGTTAATCCGAAGATGCCGGTTACAGTTGAGGCTGCAGAGCTGACGCGTCTGAACGAAATCGGAGAGATCAAGAACTGTATCGTTGACGGACCTCTTTCCATGGACCTTGCAATTGATCCGACGGCTGCACAGCACAAAGAGGGAGCATCTGACAGAAAGATCGTCGGAGATGCCGATATTCTTCTTTTCCCTGATATTCATGCAGGAAATCTTGTATATAAGACAATTGTACGCCTTGCTACAGTAAAGAACGGTAATATTCTGACAGGAACAAAGTCTCCTGTAATTCTGACATCCAGATCCGACAGTGTGGATGTAAAGCTGAATTCCATTGCGCTTGCTGCAGTTGTTGCTGAAGATATCAAAAAAGGAAATCTTTAATTCAAACAAAGGAGAAAAGCAGAATGTCAATTAAGAGTCTGATTATCAATCCGGGTTCAACATCTACAAAGCTTGGAATTTTTGAGGATGAAACACTTGTAATGGATGAAACACTCCGTCACAGCACGGAAGAAATTGCAAAATATGCATCCATCATTGATCAGAAGGATTTTCGTAAGAATATCATTCTTGATTTCCTGAAGGAAAAAAATATTGATGTAAAGTCATTTAATGTAATTGTAGGTCGTGGCGGTCTGTTAAAACCGATTCCGGGCGGTACATATCCGGTGACGGACAAGCTGATTGCGGATCTTAAGACAGGTGTTCAGGGACAGCATGCATCAAATCTTGGCGGTATCCTTGCAAAGGAAATTGCAGATCAGATCGGTGTTCCGTCTTATATTGTGGATCCTGTAGTTGTCGATGAACTGATTCCGCTTGCCAGATATTCAGGCATGCCGGAAATTTCCCGCAGTTCCATTTTCCATGCACTTAATCAGAAGGCTGTTGCCAGAAGATATGCCAAGGAGAACGGAAAGAAATATGAAGATCTGAATCTGATTGTAATTCATATGGGCGGCGGTGTTTCTGTCGGTGCACATGAGAAGGGCCGTGTGATTGATGTATTCAATGCACTTGACGGTGATGGTGCATTCTCTCCGGAACGCGCAGGCGGTGTTCCGACAGGCGGACTGATCCGTCTTTGCTTCTCCGGAAAATACACGGAGAAGGAAATCATGAAGATGGCAGTCGGAAACGGTGGCTTTAATGCATACCTCGGAACCAATGATGCAAGAGATGTCATCAGGAGAATTGATGAAGGCGATGCAAAGGCAAAGGAAGTTATGGATGCATTCATCTTCCAGATTTCCAAGAATGTCGGAGCGATGGCAACTGTTCTTAAGGGCAAGGTAGATCAGATCATTATTACGGGCGGTATTGCTTATAATGAGAGAGTAACCGGTGCAATCAAGGAGCGTGTCGGATTTATCGCTCCCGTAACACTGTATCCGGGTGAAGACGAACTGCTGGCTCTTGCACAGGGTGCACTTCGTGTCATGAATGGTGAAGAAAAAGCACAGGAATATTGATTTTATGACAGACAGGGGGTCTGCTTCCGGAAACGGAGGCAGACCTTTTTTATACAGAACCCGCGAAGCGGACTCTTTTGAAATGAACTGCCATTCCAAAAGAGCGATCGGGCAGGAAAACTGCGAAGATTAATTTGAATCCGCAGCAGTTGAATACTGTATCAGAATTTGATATAATATTTCCCGTACTTTGGCCTTTTAAACTATATACGCGGTATTGGAGAAAAAATGAGTTTAGTTGATAAAATCATAGGTACACACAGCGAAAGAGAATTAAAGAGAATCAGAAGCAGAGTAGATGCAATTGAGGCACTCAGACCCCAGATGCAGGCACTTACAGATGACGAGCTGCGTGCAAAGACAGACGAATTCAAAAAGAGACTGGCAGATGGCAAGACACTGGATGATCTTCTGCCGGAGGCATATGCAGTTGTCAGAGAGGCTGCAAAGAGAGTACTCGGTATGGAACATTTCAGAGTACAGCTGATTGGTGGTATTATTCTTCATCAGGGCCGTATTGCAGAAATGAAGACCGGTGAAGGAAAAACTCTTGTTGCAACACTGCCGTCTTATCTGGATGCACTTGAAGGTAAGGGTGTGCATGTCGTTACGGTCAATGATTATCTGGCAAAACGTGATGCAGAGTGGATGGGAAAAGTTCACGAATTCCTTGGCCTTAAGGTCGGTGTCGTACTTAACAGCATGACCCCGGATGAAAGACGTGAAGCCTATAACTGTGATATTACCTACGTAACGAATAATGAACTTGGTTTTGATTATCTGCGTGATAATATGGCAATATACAAGGAACAGCTGGTACTTCGCGGTTTGAATTATGCCATCATTGATGAAATTGATTCCATTTTGATTGATGAAGCACGTACACCTCTGATTATTTCCGGTCAGAGTGATAAGTCTACCAAGCTTTATGAAGCATGCGATATGCTTGCAAAGCAGATGACCCGTGGCGAAGATATGGAAGATTTTTCCAAAATGGATGCCATTATGGGAATCGAGCAGGAAGAGACAGGAGACTTTATTGTCAATGAAAAGGACAAGCTGGTTAATCTGACTGCACAGGGTGTTTCCAAGGTAGAGCGGTATTTCCATCTGGAGAATCTTGCGGATCCTGAAAATCTGGAGATTCAGCATAACATCATCCTTGCACTTCGTGCCAACAATCTGATGGCAAGGGATCATGATTATATTGTAAAAGATGATGAAGTACTGATCGTAGATGAATTTACAGGACGTGTAATGCCGGGACGCCGTTATTCCGATGGTCTCCATCAGGCAATTGAAGCAAAAGAGCACGTTAAGGTAAAGAGAGAAAGTAAGACGCTCGCAACCATTACATTCCAGAACTTCTTTAACAAATTTGAAAAGAAGTGCGGTATGACCGGTACAGCACTGACTGAAGAACAGGAATTCCGTGATATTTACGGAATGGACGTTGTGGAGATTCCGACCAATGAACCGGTAATCCGTAAGGATCTTCAGGATGCTGTTTATAAGACCAAGAAAGAAAAGTTCAATGCTGTCGTGGAAGCGGTTAAGGAAGCACATGCGAAGGGACAGCCGGTACTGGTCGGTACCATTACCATTGAAACATCTGAACTCCTCAGCCAGAAGCTGCAGAAGGAAGGTATTCCGCATAACGTACTGAATGCAAAGTTCAATGAACTTGAAGCGCAGATCGTAGCGGATGCAGGTAAGCATGGTGCGGTGACAATCGCAACAAATATGGCCGGACGTGGTACGGATATCAAGCTGGATGATGAAGCAAGAGCAGCCGGCGGTCTGAAGATCGTAGGTACTGAGCGGCATGAATCAAGACGTATTGATAATCAGCTGCGTGGTCGTTCCGGTCGTCAGGGAGATCCGGGTGAATCCAAGTTCTATATTTCTCTTGAAGATGACCTGATGAGACTGTTCGGTTCAGAACGTCTGATCAATATGTTCAATACGCTGGGAATTCCGGAAGGACAGGAAATTGAACATAAGGCACTTTCAAAGGCAATTGAATCTGCACAGAAGAAGATTGAGGAAAACAACTTTGGTATCAGAAAGAACCTGCTCGAGTATGATCAGGTAAATAATGAGCAGCGTGAAATCATTTATGAAGAGCGTCGTCATGTACTGGATGGCGAAAGCATGCGCGATACTGTTTATAAGATGATTACTGATATTGTGGAGAGCAGTGTAGATACTGTAATCGGAGAAGCAGGAGATTCCGGAGAATGGGATCTGAAAGAACTGAATGAAGTTCTTCTTCCTACCGTTCCGCTCAAGCCTGTGACCAGAGGACGCATTACAAAGCTTACCAGAGACGGTCTGAAGCAGCAGCTCAAAGAGGAAGCAGTAAAGCTCTATGAGGACAAGGAAGCAGAGTTCCCTGAACCGGAAGCAATCCGTGAAATTGAACGTGTCATTCTGCTGAAGGTAATTGACCGTAAGTGGATGGATCATATTGATGATATGGATCAGCTGCGTCAGGGTATCGGCCTGCAGGCATATGGTCAGAGAGATCCGCTGGTAGAATATAAGATGTCCGGTTATGAAATGTTTGATGAAATGACGAAGGCAATCAAGGAAGATACCGTCAGACTTCTGTTCAATGTGCACATTGAAGAAAAGGTTGAGCGTGAGCAGGTTGCCAAGGTTACCGGTACCAATAAGGACGAGACTGCTAAAAAAGAACCGGTCAGAAATGAAGCAAAGAAAATCCGTCCGAATGATCTGTGCCCATGCGGAAGTGGTAAGAAATATAAGAACTGTCACGGAAGAGCCGGCAGTTTTACAGAGTAAGAGAGGTAGAAATGGTAGTATTAGATCAGATGAAGGTAGAACTCCAGAATCTGCAGGGGACACTGAAGGAAGTTACAGCGTCTCTGGATCTGGAAAATAAGAACAAAAAGATCGAAGAGCTGAGCAGAGAGATGGAGGAGCCTACCTTCTGGGATAATGCGGAGAAAGCAAATGCCAAGACGAAGGAACTCAAGAACCTCCAGGATCTGGTAGCGCAGATGCAGCATCTGAACCGTCAGTACGGAGACATTCTGGACCTGATTGATATGAGTAATGAAGAGGGAACAGATGACGAAGAGATGGCGGCAGAGATCCGCAGTGATCTGGATGAATTCGAGACAACACTGGAGGATATCCGTATCAGCAATCTTCTGAACGGAGAATATGATAAGTGCAGTGCTATCCTGAAACTCAGTGCCGGAGCAGGCGGAACAGAAAGCTGCGACTGGTGCAGCATGCTGTATCGTATGTATACAAGATGGGCAGAGCGCAAGGGATTTACGGTTGATGTACTGGATCTTCTGGATGGTGATGAAGCAGGAATCAAGTCTGCAACGTTCCAGATTAACGGATTGAATGCATATGGATACCTGAAATCGGAAAAAGGTGTTCACCGCCTTGTCCGTATCAGCCCGTTCAATGCGCAGGGCAAACGTCAGACTTCTTTTGTATCACTTGATGTAATGCCGGATATTGAAGAAGATCTGGATGTTGTGATTAATCCGGATGAAATCCGTGTGGATACCTATCGTTCCAGTGGTGCCGGCGGACAGCACATCAATAAGACCTCTTCTGCAATCCGTATTACGCACATTCCGACCGGTATTGTTGTTACGTGTCAGAATGAGCGTTCACAGTTCCAGAATAAGGATAAGGCAATGCAGATGCTGAAGGCAAAGCTGTATATGCTCAAGCAGGAAGAAAATGCAGCCAAACTGGCCGGAATCCGTGGAGAAATCAAGGATATTGCATGGGGAAGCCAGATCAGATCCTATGTACTGCAGCCTTATACAATGGTAAATGATACCAGAACAGGTGAAAAGTCATCCAATGCAGACGGTGTGCTGGATGGAGAGCTTGATCCGTTTATCAATGCATATCTGAAGTGGCTGGCAACAGGTGGAAAGCCTGTCGGAGATGATGCTTCAGATGATGATGAATCGTAATATGAAATCTTCAGTTTACATAAAGAATCCTCTGGCTGATCAGCATGATTGCTGACCGGCCAGAGGATTTTTTTTGCACTTATTTCAGTAGACGGAAGTGACATCTGTAAGTGTGTCATCGGCAGATACGTGAAATTGCCAGAGCGCATGGTTTTGCAGGCGATGCTCGGTAAGATAAAATGCGCCGTCAATTTCTCCGAGAAAATACGGGGTACCTCCGCCGACAAAATAATCCTGATAGAGATCGGTATCTTTACCTGAAGCCAGATCTTTTAATGAGGAACAGCGAAGAATGGTGGCCGCATCCTGGCTTCCGGAGAGGTCAGTGGAAACCGTCAGATAAAAGTAATGTCCGATCGGCATGAGGTATGCCATACCGGCGAGTGAATCAGGAACGGGATATTCTGCTATTATGCTGAAATCAGAAAGTCTGCAGCACAGAATTGATGGTGATGCTTCTGCAGTGCCGTCAGTCGGAAGTCCGGAGACAAAGTAGATGACGTCATTCACGATCGTAAAGGAACGTACATAAACGTTGGATAAGCGGTCGATCTTGCGGATTTCTGTAAGGTACATCCGGGAATCTCCGGGCATATGGCGGAACAGATACATTTCGCCGGAAAAAGAACTCCAGCAGTAAAAAGTATCGGTTGTTTTGTCGTAGACGAGTGCATGCGGTTTATTGCCGATCTGATCAAAGGTCTGTGTGTGGATATATAGGTCGCCTTTTTTTTCAAATACCAGAACGCGGTTGTTTCCGGTGTCGTCTGCAAGGTAGACAGTGCCGTCACCGGCAAGTGTATGACCGGTTTTGATTTCAGAAGTCATGACATGCCATTGACTGAGCGGATCAGACAGATTTTCATGATAAATGATCTGATTATGATAACAGTCAACGATAAAATATGTGCCGTCAATTTTTGTGACGGAGGTGGGAACATCGAGCGTAGAATAGGAATTGAGCGGTGCAGTACCTGTATCTGAAGCATTGGCAGAGGCGGCATCAGTTAATGTGGAAATCTGCAGATAGTTTTTTCCGTCAAAAGGAGTCGCTGAAGCTGAGGCAGCACCGGTTCGTGACGGATCTGATTCCGGAGGAAGTGCATAGTCGGCAGAAGGAGAAAGCTGCGCACATCCGGAGAGTATAAGACAGAAACAGATCAGCATAAATACCTGTGTCAGATGATGAAGTTGAATGGATCTGTGATAAATAGAAAACATAAACGTCCCGGCTGCGTCTGTATTGTCAGAAAGGTTCTGCGCAGCAGGAACCCAAAAACCAGCAATCCTCGTTAACTTCAGGTGCCTTTGCACCTGAAGTTATTATACCATACACGTTGTCCCCGGTTCAAATGCCTGCAAACTTGGCGTATAATAAAAAAAACAGGTGGTAACGGATCAGTTGATCAATTGAGCATGCGGGTAGCAGAGATCGTGCAGCACAGGTTCTGCTGCGCATAATGGGGGATAATTTCATGATTACTGTCAGTCTGTGTATGATTGTGAAAAATGAGGAAAAGAAGCTTGGAAAATGTCTGGAAAGCCTGAAAGATCTGGCAGATGAAATGGTAATTGCGGATACCGGTTCTACGGATGATACCGTCAGAATTGCGGAAAGCTATGGAGCCCGGGTATTTCATTACGAATGGAAAAATGATTTTGCAGATGCGCGGAATTTCATATTTGGCAAGGCTTCCTGCGATTACATCTATTCTGCAGATGCAGATGAAGAAATAGACAGTGAGAACAGACGCAGATTTCTTTTTCTGAAGGAAAGTATGGATCCGCGGGTGGATATCGTGCAGATGTATTACTGCAATCAACTGTCGGCACGCAGTGTTTATAACTATGACAGGGAACTGAGACCCAAACTGTACAGAAGACAGCGTACGTTCTGGTGGCAGGATCCGATTCATGAGCAGGTGAGACTGGAGCCGGTTGTTTTTGACAGCGATATTGAGATCATACATAAACCGGACGGTGATCATACCGGTCGAGATCTGGCAGGTTTCCGGCGTGCGGTGTCTGACGGGTATCCGATATCTGCCAGACTGCATATGCTGTATGCAAGAGAGCTGTTCATGGCGGGGACAGAGGATGACTTTAAGATGGCAGTGCCTTTTTTCCGCCAGTCTGCACTTGATGATGCGAGGAGTGTGGAGGAAATCCGGCAGGCATGCTGTGTGATTGCACATGCGGCAAGAACAGCCGGAGATACAGATACACTGATGAAGTATTCACTCAAGGAGATATCATGCGGTCCGTCGAGTGAGATGTGCTGCGAACTGGGGGAATATTATCAGGGAAAAGAAGATTATGCGGAGGCAACGCTGTGGTATTATAATGCGGCGTATGAAGCGGAAAGCATTCTGGATCTTCACAGAAGCGGAGATATTCCGCTGAAAGGGCTCTGTGATTGCTATGCGGCAATGGGCAATGAGGAGCAGGCAAAGGCCTATGCTCAGGCAGCGGCAGACTGGCAGAGCGTTAATATCAGAGAAAATAAGGAATCTTAACTTTGTCATAAGAAAATATTAAATAACAGATATCTGATATTAAGAAGATTCTATCTGTTATAATCAGCAGGAGGTGTGCTATACTGTTGAAGTCAGTAAAGCCTGAGCACAGAAAACAGTGCGTGTGCGATACCGGCATGTAAAAGAGGAGACGCCGTCCGGTACCGACCGGCAGCGGCATATGAAAAAAACTGGAGAAAAACATGAGCAGCTGGGAAGAGAACATCAGGAAGGTTGTTCCGTATGTACCGGGTGAACAGCCAAAACGTAAGGACGTAATCAAGCTTAACACGAATGAGTGCCCATATCCGCCGGCACCGGAAGTGAAAGAACTTGCAGAGAAGATGCAGTATGAAGATTTCAGACTGTATCCGGATCCGGAAGCGGAGTCACTTGTTTCCGCATTATCGGCATATTATCATGTTCCGCAGGATCAGATCTATGTGGGCGTCGGATCTGACGATGTCCTGTCAATGGCGTTTCTGACGTTCTTTAATTCAGAACTTCCGGTTGTATTTCCGGATATTACCTATTCCTTTTATGATGTGTGGGCGGATCTTTATCACATTCCTTATCGCAGGCTTCCGCTGGATGAGAATTTCCGGATGGTAAAAGAGGATTATTCTGGCAATAACGGCGGTGTGATTTTCCCTAATCCCAATGCACCGACAGGACTTCTTGAAGATCTGGATACGGTGGAGGAGATCATCAGGAATAATCCGGATGTGGTGGTTATTGTGGATGAAGCATATATCGATTTTGGCGGTAAGAGTGCACTTCCGCTGATCGATAAATATGAAAATCTGCTGGTGGTACAGACATTCTCCAAGTCAAGAGCAATGGCGGGGATGCGAATCGGTTATGCGTTTGGCAGCAGGAAACTGATCGGTTATCTTAAGGATGCCAAGTTTTCCTTTAATTCCTATACAATGAACCGTCCGTCATTGGAACTGGGAACGGCATCGGTGAAAAATGATGCATATTTCAGGGAAACCTGTGCCAGAATTATCCGGACAAGAGAAAGAGTCAAGGGGCAGCTGAAAGAGCTGGGCTTTACATTCCCGGATTCTGCCAGTAACTTTATTTTTGCAAGAAATGAGAAGGTGTCAGGACAGGAGCTTTTTGACGCACTGAAAGCGCACGGCATCTATGTCAGACACTGGAATGCACCGAGAATATCCGATTATCTCAGGATTACGATCGGAACGGACGAACAGATGGATGCACTTGTGGCATTTCTGAAGGAATATCTGAAGAAGTAAGAAAAAATGATTCATTGTTATGAAGAAAGGTCTGGAATTTATTTATGCTGAAAAAATATTTGTGGGTATTTTTTATTTCCATGGTTCCGGTAATTGAACTCAGAGGTGCAATCCCTGTATCCCAGGGTTTCGGTCTTCCGCTCCTGCAGTCCTATATCATTGCAGTACTTGGCAATATGCTGCCGGTTCCTTTTATCTATCTTTTTGCAAGAAAAATACTGGTATGGGGAGCAGATAAGCCGGTGATCGGCAAACCTTTTACATGGTGTCTTAAAAAGGGTGAAAAAGGCGGTAAGGCACTGGAGGAAAAGGCAGGAAACGGATTATTTATCGCGCTGATGTTATTTGTGGCGATTCCGCTTCCGGGTACAGGTGCATGGACAGGAACGCTTGCAGCCAGTATTCTGGATATGAAATTCAAACAGAGCGTTATCGCGGTAATGTGCGGTGTCCTGATCGCAGGTGTTATTATGGCACTGGTCAGCTTTGGCGCATTCAGTGCAATCGGAGTTATCTCATAATGGACAGTTATACGGATTTTGCAAGTGTATATGATACGTTTATGGATGAAACGCCGTACGCGCAGTGGGCTGATTATATCAGTCAGCTCATTGCGAAGTACGGCATTTCGCAGCCTATGGGCAAGACGCGGACAGAGGAAAAAACAGAGGAAAATTCTGCGCAGGCACTGCGCTCGGAAGAAAATCTGGTGGTGGAACTCGGATGCGGGACCGGTACATTCACAGAAGCAATGGCAGCCAGAGGCTATGATATGATCGGCATTGACAATGCACCCGAAATGCTCAACATCGCATCTGGAAAGCGGGAAAGGTCAGGTCTTCCCATTATGTACCTGGAACAGGACATGCGGGAACTGGATCTGTATTCCACTGCGGGAACTTTTGTGAGTGTATGCGATTCCGTCAATTATCTGACGGAGGATGAAGATGTACTCCAAATGATGAAGCTGGTGAACAACTATCTTTATCCGCAGGGGATTTTTATTTTTGATTTTAATACAGTACATAAATACCGGGATGTGATCGGTGATGCGACCATTGCAGAGAACCGGGAAGACTGCAGTTTTATCTGGGAGAATTATTACCATGAAGAGGAAGCTGTCAACGAGTATGATCTGACCATTTTCAGGAAAACAGAAAACGGTCTGTTCGAGCGCTCGGTGGAAACGCATTATCAGCGTGGATATACACTGCCGCAGATGCAGGCATTTGTGGAAAAGTCCGGGATGAAATTCATTACCGCTGTTGATGCGGACACGCATGAAGCGGTAACGGATGACAGTGAGAGAATCTATGTGATAGCCCGTGAACAGGGAAAATGAGGACAGAAAGGAATACAGAATATATGCAGGGAAATGATCAGGACTATCTGGTTCGTGCAACGGCAGCAGATGCGCAGATCCGCGCGTTTGCCGTTACGACGAGAAATATGACGGAAACGGCAAGAGCCGCACATAACACGAGCCCTATTGCAACGGCAGCGCTTGGCAGACTGATGAGCGGTGCGGTTATGATGGGGGATATGCTGAAAAATGATAAGGACATTCTGACGATTCAGATTGACGGAGACGGTCCGATGAAGGGACTTCTGGCTACAGCAGACAGCCTTGGAAACGTCAAGGGATATGTGAAAAATCCGGAAGTTGTTCTGCCTCCGAATGAACAGAAGCATCTGAATGTCGGCGGAGCAATCGGACACGGAACCATGACCGTCATCAGGGATTTTGGCATGAAGGATCCTTATGTCGGACAGATTGCGCTGCACTCAGGAGAAATTGCAGAGGATCTGACCTGGTATTTTGCAGAGTCGGAACAGATCCCTTCGTCTGTCGGTCTCGGCGTTCTGATGAATCATGAGAATACCGTAAGGGAAGCCGGCGGATTCATTGTACAGCTGATGCCTTTTGCAGAAGAAGAGACCATCAGCCATCTGGAACAGAATCTTCAAAAGATTGCGTCAGTGACGGATATTCTGAAAGCAGGAAATACGCCGGAACAGATGCTGCAGATCGTACTTGAAGGATTTGACGTGACATTCAACGGAACCAGACAGGTACAGTTTCACTGCAACTGCGACAGAGACCGTGTGGAGCGGGCAATTGTACTGCTTGGAGAAAAGGAAATCGACAGCATGATTGCTGATGGAAAAGAAGTGGAACTGAAATGCCATTTCTGTGGAAAAGCATACAGCTTCAGTATTGATGACCTGAAAGAACTCAGAAAGAGAGCTGTTTTGAAGGCAACCAGAGAAGAAGTTGTAGATGAGCAGGAACAGTAAAATACGGGAGTGAAAAGAGCATGAGAGACGGATTTATCAAGGTAGCAGCGGCAACACCGGAGATTCGTGTGGCGGATCCCGAATATAATGCAAATCAGATCATGGCAATGATTGATCATGCAGAGGCTGAGGGCGCACAGATTATCGTATTTCCGGAGCTGTGTCTGACCGGTTATACCTGTAATGATCTTTTTTTGCAGGATCATCTTTTAAAGGCGGCAAAACAGCAGCTTTCAAGAATTATCCGGTATACGGGTAAAAACGGAGCGGATGCGGTGATTTTTGTCGGCCTTCCGCTGGAGCGTGACGGAAAGCTTTATAATGTTGCGGCTGCAGTTCAGAGCGGAAAACTTCTGGCGCTGATCCCCAAGAAAAATATCCCGACTTATGCGGAGTTTTATGAAATGCGTCATTTTACACCGGGTAATTCCGTGGCTGTACCGTTTACACTTGAGGAAGATACTGTACCGTTCGGGACAGAGGTACTGCTGGATCTGGAGGATACGGTGGAAGGTCTGAAGATCGGATGCGAGATCTGTGAGGATGTATGGGTTGCGGATGCACCGGATATTTCTCATGCACTTCACGGTGCGACCGTGATTGTCAATCTGTCAGCTTCAAATGAGACAGTAGGCAAGGATACCTATCGGGAACAGCTGATTGCATCTACCAGTGCAAGGCTGATTGCAGGATATATATACTGTTCGGCAGGAGAAGGAGAGTCCACACAGGATATTGTCTTTGGCGGACATAATATCATTGCGGAGAACGGAACAATTCTGGCAAGACAGAAGCTGTTTGAGAACGGCATTACGCTGGCAGATCTGGATATTGCCAGAATCCGTCATGAACGCCGCAGAATGACGACGTTCCGTGCGGAAGGGGATATGGATCAGGCTTATGAAATTCTGCCACTGGAAATGAAAACACGTGAGACGCAGCTGACCAGAAAATTCCCGGCAAAACCTTTCGTGCCGTCAGATGCGAAAGCACGTGCAAGGCGGTGCGAAGAAATCCTGTCTATTCAGTCCTTCGGATTGAAGAAAAGATATGCACATACAGGCAGTAAGACAGCTGTAGTCGGTGTATCCGGCGGGCTGGATTCCACATTGGCACTGCTGGTGACAGTCCGTGCTTTTGATCTGCTGGATCTGCCAAGAAGCGGAATTATGGCGGTGACCATGCCCTGCTTCGGCACTACGGACAGAACATATTCCAATGCCTGCAAACTGGCACAGACACTGGGGGCAACGCTGAAGGAAGTCAATATCAGAGAAGCGGTTACCGTTCATTTCCGTGATATTGAACAGAGCGCAGATGTGCATGATGTGACGTATGAAAACTGTCAGGCGAGAGAGCGGACACAGGTGCTGATGGACCTGGCCAATCAGAAAAACGGAATGGTCATCGGTACGGGAGACATGTCGGAGCTGGCACTTGGCTGGGCAACTTACAACGGCGATCATATGTCCATGTACGGAGTAAATGCAGGGGTTCCGAAGACACTGGTACGTCATCTGGTGCAGTATTATGCAGATACCTGCGGCACAGATGCGCTCAGAGAGGTACTGCTGGATGTACTGGATACCCCGGTCAGCCCGGAGCTGATTCCGCCGGTTGACGGTAAGATATCACAGAAAACGGAGGATCTTGTCGGCCCTTACGAGCTGCATGATTTCTTCCTGTATTATATGCTGAGATTCGGTTTTTCTCCTGCAAAGATTTTCAGAATTGCAAAGCTTACCTTTGAAGGTACCTATGATGAGGATACCATCAGAAAATGGCTGAAAACCTTTATCAGAAGATTTTTTGCACAGCAGTTCAAACGTTCCTGCCTGCCGGATGGGCCGAAGGTCGGAAGTGTCGCGGTATCTCCGAGGGGAGATCTGCGTATGCCTTCCGATGCGAGTGCACATCTGTGGATGGAAGAGGCAGAACGGCTGTAATACCGGTAGTGACCGCAGTTCAGATGCAGACCTCTCCCTCAAATACGGTGGCAGCAGGGCCGGTCATGAAGACGGTATTCAGCTGACGATCCCAGGTGCAGGTGATTTCGCCGCCAAGGACATGAATTGTAACGGTATCGTCTGTGAGACCGTTCAGAATGCAGGCCACGGTTGTTGCACAGCATCCGGTTCCGCAGGCCAGTGTCTCACCGGTACCGCGTTCCCAGACACGCATGTGGACGTTTCTGCGGTCATCGATATGAACAAATTCAGTATTGATCCGGTTCGGGAAAAAGGCATGGTGCTCGAAGTCAGGGCCGATGGCCGGAAGATCCATTCTGCCGAGGTCGGTTTCTGCAGGGAGAAAAACAACCGCATGCGGATTACCCATGGATACACAGGTTACTTCCCATTGTCTGCCGGCAGCAGTGAGTTTCATGGCGACAACATTTTCTGCGTTCATGGCGGCAGCATCAGGAAGTGCGACCGGAATTTCAGCGGGGGTAAGGATCGGCGCACCCATGTCTACTTTTACCGTGGTCACGCGCTGGTCTTTTACTGTCAGGTCGAGAAATTTCTTTTTACCACAGCTGACAACCGTGATCTGGCGCTGATTGGTCAGATGATGGTCATAAACATATTTGGCAACGCAGCGGATGCCGTTGCCGCACATTTCGCCGCGGCTGCCGTCTGCATTGTACATTTCCATTTCAAAATCTGCACTTCCGTCCGGAACGGGATTGATGAAGATAACGCCGTCCCCGCCGATACCGAAGTGTCTGTCAGACAGACGCCGTACGATTTCAGGCTTCTGATCCTGAGGAATATCTTCCACAGCACCGTTTACATATATATAATCATTTCCACAGCCATGCATTTTGGTGAATTTCATAGGTTTACTTTCCTTTCATGATAAAATGACACGTTACATCCTGATCTGATTGTAGCGCAGCCGGAAGCCTTCGCGCAATCAGACATTGTGCCATCAGGCTTGCAATTCCTGCGCAGAAATGATAAAGTCTGTCCAAAATGAAAGAAATGATAAAAAAAGACAGTACACATGTATACATATTCATAGTATACTGAAAAAAGTAATGTGACCTGGAACTGGAATTGGAACTGTAACTGGAATAAGAAAGGCGAGATTTATGTATCAGCTGAATGATAATTATCTGAAACTTCCCGGAAGCTATCTTTTTTCCGGAATTGCAAAAAAAGTAGCTGCTTATCAGGCAGAGCATCCTGAAAAGCAGATTATCAGACTGGGAATCGGAGATGTGACACAGCCGCTGTGCCCGGCAGTAATTAATGCACTTCATGCAGCAGTGGATGAAATGGCAAAGGCGGAGACGTTCCATGGTTATGCACCGGACCTTGGATATGAATTCCTCAGAAATGCAATGGCCGAGAATGATTATAAAGCGCGTGGATGTCAGATTGCACCGGATGAGATCTTTATTTCCGACGGAGCAAAGAGTGATTCTGCCAATATTCAGGAGATTTTCGGCGCGGATTCCAGAATTGCTGTCTGCGATCCGGTTTATCCCGTATATGTGGATTCGAATGTCATGGCCGGCAGAACGGGCAGCTATGATGAGAAGACAGGAATCTGGAGCAATGTGATCTATATGCCCTGTACGGCGGAAAATGATTTTGCACCGGAACTGCCTAAGGAGACACCGGATCTGATATATCTGTGTTTCCCCAATAACCCGACCGGCGCGGCAGTGAAGAAGGATCAGCTGCAGATGTGGGTGGATTATGCCAATAAGGCAGATGCGGTAATCATCTATGATGCTGCGTATGAAGCGTATATCACGCAGGAGGATATTCCGCACAGCATATATGAATGCGAAGGCGCAAGAACCTGCGCGATCGAACTTCGTTCTTTCTCAAAAAATGCAGGATTTACCGGTGTCAGACTGGGTGCAACCGTAATTCCGCATGACCTGAAATGTAAGGCGGTCTGCAATGGTGAACAGAATGTGGAGCTTCACAGACTCTGGGCAAGACGTCATGGAACCAAATATAACGGTGCACCGTATATTGTGCAGCGTGCAGGAGAGGCCTGCTATTCAGCTGAAGGAAAGGCACAGATCAGAGAACAGGTCGGCAATTATATGAAGAATGCGGCTTATATTCTGAAAGGCCTTGGAGATGCAGGGTATACAGTATCCGGCGGTATAAATTCACCGTATGTATGGATGAAGACACCGGGACAGATGACGAGCTGGGAGTTCTTTGACTATCTTCTGGATCGTGCGAATGTGGTAGGAACACCAGGATCAGGCTTTGGCCCCAGCGGAGAACATTATTTCCGTCTGACGGCATTCGGCAGTTTTGAGAATACAGTTGCTGCGGTAGACAGAATCAGATCACTCTGATTCGTATATATTGCACAGAAGAAAAAATAAAATTTTATTAATTTTTTCTGAACCTTTTTATGAACGCATACAGTCTTTATTATTAGGTGTCACAGATATGGCGGTACCGTTCACCGGGTTGCCACTAGGTTGGGGAACCGGTAAAGATGATGTAATGGCTGCAGACTCAGGGAGGTATGAATTATCTATATTTATATGGCAACATATAGAGTGTAATGAGAAAAGAGCTGTGGAACATGCATGATTGCAATCAGGTGAATCGCAAAAATACAAGGGCGGACATTATAAAATGTCCGCCCCTTTTTGGCTCTTTCTTTTTATTTTTCGTCTTTGCTGATCTGATCCACAAGAGGATTGATCTGTTCG
Organism: uncultured Butyrivibrio sp.; assembly: GCA_964388815.1. Lineage (GTDB taxonomy): Bacteria > Bacillota > Clostridia > Lachnospirales > Lachnospiraceae > Butyrivibrio. Next base: position 18,058 of record CAYMBY010000003.1, read on the forward strand.
AGGACATTATTCATATCCTCAAACAGGAAGCCCTTTCTGGTGATCTTTTCCTTCAGCGATTCAACATGATCCGATACATCGGTGAAATACTGTTTTGAATCATCAATATTCTGGGTGAAGGCATCGATGGTATCATTGCAGCTGTGGAATACGCCTGTCATCTGCTGACTTTCGTCTCCGACCTTATCGGCAACAGTTTTGATACTGCCGATAATATCCTGCGTTGCAACAATGTTTTCATGAGACTGATTAATGGCATCCTTGGTATCCTGAAGAGAAGCCACAAGTTTTTCATTGTTCTGATTCAGATCAGCCATGCTCTTGCCGACGGATACAACGAGACTCTTGATTTCGGTAGAAAGCTTGTTTACCTGCGTTGCAACAACTGCAAAGCCCTTACCTGCTTCACCTGCCCTGGCGGCTTCAATGGAAGCATTCAGAGCCAGCAGATTGGTCTGGGACGCAAAGGCGTTGATCCGGTTTACTTTTTCCTGAATGTCATCAAAGCTCTGCTGGAATTCATTAAATACCTGCTGCATGGCTTCAATTGTGGTGGATACGGAATTTGAACTGTCATCCACCTTGTTCATGCCTGCGTGAGATTCGTCCGCTGTGGAAATCAGTTCCTTTACAATTTCCTCAAAGTGATCAGTGATCGTACGGACGTTATCAAATTCGGAACGCAGACCGTCTACAGAATTGGAAATATTATTGTATTTGTCCTGTACGACATCAAAGGATTCACGGATTCCATCAATACCGTTGATGGTCTCAGATTCTTCTTCCTGCAGCTTGGTCTTCTGTTCAATTGCATATCTGCTGATCTCGCGAAGCGGCTGAAGCTGATCGGAAATACTGCGACGAGGTTCAGAAGGAGCTGCACTGATATGAGAATCCTGCTCCTCTTTCTTTTTACCGAAAATAGACATTTGTTTTCTCCTTTTCTACAGATCCTGTTCTGTGCATTTTATGTAAAAAAACTTATTCAAAGACTGCACACACCATTGTCTGATTCACATGCTGCTTTCTGTACTGTTCGCCGCCGCCGACCACACCTACGTGCGGAGCAATTGTTCTCATGTCCTTAAGGAACGTGCCAAGGTAGTTCTCGTTGGTGAAGAGAAGGTGCCGGTAAATGCAGTTTACAGAGAAAACAAAGGAACAGTGAGAATTTTCTGATTTGATTCTGCTTAGTGTTTTATGATTGATTTCCTTGTAATCAAGAAGCGACAGGATGGAGATGGTATCATTTTCATTGATTCGTTTGTAAAGCGTAAGGGAGCCGTTACTGCTGAGTTTATACATGGAGGAGATGAATACTTCATCGCCGACAACACGCCCGAGCGGATTCTTGAGTACATTATCCACAATACGGTCGCGGGAAAGACCAAGTTCATCACAGTACACATCGGCAGCAGGACGTCCGTCGAGGCAGAGCAGTTCTTTATTTTTAAGGTCTACCTTTGTGGCAATATGACGTTTTGCGTCACAGGCTGCACCGTAAATGTTTTCAGAATAGGTACGGATCTTGCCGGTGGTGTTTCTGATAAGTGCATAGCAGCAGGCATCCGGATAGAGAACTCCGTCTACCATGACATAAGCAGTGGCATCTGCAGGATAACCATAGACAGTTCCGCCCACAAGAGGAATCTTTGCAGTTTCAAGCGCAACATTCATGGTGGTGACAAGACGCTCCTCATCATTGGTACAGAATTCAATGCATACGGTATTGTCCTGACCTGGAGCGATCTTACGAATACCGTCTTCAAGAGGCTTGATGTCATAGATCGGGCAGGAAGAAAGATAACGGATAACGCCAGTCTGGACAGCGGCATCAGATCCAAATGCGATGATGATCAGACGCTGATCGGAGGATTCACTTTCATAATAGGAGATACTGCTGGATCCGATACAGGGGACCCCGTGAAACTGCTTTGAAATTAATTCAGATGCTGGTTTCAGCATTTCGTATGCCGAAATGACAATCAGCAATTTAGGAGTTGTGATGTTTGCCGTTGCTTCTTTTACTGCGGCGACAGGATCACGGTTACTGCTGGTACCAATTACAGTCTGCATATTCATCCACCTCATTTCGTCGAAAAACCGCTCATGAAATTTACCTATAGAAACATTTTAACGAAAAAATGTAAATATAGCAATATTTTGCACATAATAATGATGATTTGATGAAAAATATGACAAATGATTAAATTCGTATCATGATTATTAATTGTAGTCCTATGGAATTAAAAAAACAATCGCTATTCTTGGGTATTTATGCAATTTGATTGATTAAACTGATAATTGGTAAAAATCTTTGGGGATAATTTTGATTGCCTTTATGGCTTTAGCGTGCTAAAATTCTACCATTGACGTACAAATGTCCGCGTAGGAAATACATACAGGTCAGGATGTCTTTACAGGACAAACGGAGAGGATATGAGCGAAAGTACAGGCTACTATGTAGTCAGAAAACAGGCAGTACCGGAAGTACTGCTGAAAGTGGTCGAAGCAAAGCGGCTTCTGGAATCCGGCAGAGTCAGGACGGTAAATGAAGCAGTGGAACGTCTTGGAATCAGCCGGAGTTCTTTTTATAAATACAAGGAAGATATTTATGAATTCCATGACAGTCTTCAGGGAACGACACTGACGCTGACATTTCAGATGAATGATGAGCTGGGACTGCTGTCAGATGTGCTTGGTATCATTTCGAAGTTCGGTGCCAATATTCTGACGATTCATCAGTCGATTCCGCTGAACGGTGTGGCATCGCTTTCCATCAGCATACAGGTACTGTCAACGACGGGTAATATCATGGAAATGATCGCAGCCATGGAAAAAATGGATGGAGTACATAAGGTCCAGATTGCCGGAAGAAGCGCAAATGTTTCATAACGGCAGCAGGGCAGAATATAAAATGTAAGTTCAGAAAGCGGGGAAAAGCCAGTGGTAAAGGTAGCAATTCTTGGATATGGTACAGTCGGAAGCGGTGTTGCAGAGGTACTGGACACCAACAGCAGTGAAGTGGAAAAAAGTGCAGGACAGAAAGTGTCATTAAAGTACATTCTTGATCTTCGTGAGTTCCCGGGAGACAGACATGAAAAGCAGGTAGTACATGACATTGATGTCATTCTTGATGATCCTGAGATTCAGGTGATCTGCGAGACCATGGGAGGAATTGAACCGGCTTTCACATTTGAAAAAAGTGCACTGATGAAGGGAAAGAGCGTATGCACCTCCAATAAGGAACTGGTTGCAGCGCACGGACCGGAGCTGGTAGCACTTGCCAGGGAGCATAAATGCAGTTATCTCTTTGAAGCCAGCGTCGGCGGTGGTATTCCGATTCTGCGTACATTAAATACTTCCCTGAAACATGAGAAAATTGATGCCATTACCGGTATTCTGAACGGGACGACCAATTACATTCTGACGAAGATGGATAAGGAAGGTGCCGGTTTTGCAACAGTACTGAAGGAAGCACAGGCGAAGGGCTATGCAGAACGTAAACCGGAAGCGGACATTGAAGGATATGATGCCTGCAGAAAAACAGCAATTCTTGCGTCTCTCATGAGCGGACAGTATGTCAGCTTTGAAGAAATCGAAACAGAGGGAATTACGAAAATCACACAGGAAGATTTTTCCTATGCCAGATCTTTCGGAATGGCAATCAAGCTTCTGGGTATGGTCAGAAAAAATGAAAACGGATTTTTCACAATCGTGGCACCGTTCATGATTCCGCTGGAGCACCCGCTTGCCAGTGTGAATAAGGTATTCAATGCAATTGTGGTTCATGGAAACATGCTTGGAAATACAATGTTTTATGGAAAAGGTGCCGGTAAGGAAGCTACCGCAAGCGCAGTTGTCGGGGATCTGATTGACTGCGTGATCCATGCAGGAAGCCATATTGAAGTTAATATGAATGCAGAACCTGCACAGCTTTCTGATAATGGCAGCTTTGTCCATCGTTTCTTTGTCCGTGTACCGGAAGAATCCGCAGATGCAGCGCTGGAAGCATTCGGAGATGGTATCGAGCATATTACCGCAGAGGATGTGGCAGGGGAGTTTGCTTTTGTCACGGATCTGATTTCAGAGAAGCATTTTCATGAAGCATATGAGAAGCTTGACAGAGCAAAAGGTTACATCAGACTTCTTTAAGAACGGATATTAAATCAGGAAAGAGAGACACAACGGAATGAAAAAAGTAGTTAAATTCGGCGGCAGTTCACTGGCAAGTGCAGAGCAGTTTCAGAAGGTCGGAGATATTATTCATGCGGATCAGGACCGCTGCTATGTAGTACCGTCAGCACCGGGAAAAAGAAATTCCGGAGACAAGAAGGTTACGGATATGCTGTATTCCTGTTATGCGCTGGCGGAAGAGGATCAGGATTTCAGCGCAGCACTTGCAGATATCAAGGCAAGGTATGACGAGATTATTGAAGGACTGAAACTGAAGCTGTCTCTGAATGATGAATTCAAAACGATCCAGAAGAATTTCAAGGCAAAGGCCGGTAAGGACTATGCAGCATCCAGAGGAGAATACCTTAATGGTATTGTCATGGCACATTATCTTGGCTATGCGTTCATTGATGCGGCAACCGTGGTCAGCTTTGACAAAAATGGCAGTTTTGATGCGGAAAAGACAAATCAGCAGATGAGCAGGAAACTGCAGAAGACAGAACGCGCAGTGGTTCCGGGATTTTACGGCGCACTTCCGGATGGAAGTATCAAGACCTTTTCCCGTGGCGGCTCTGACATTACCGGATCAATCGTGGCACGTGCGGTAAAGGCAGATGTATATGAAAACTGGACGGATGTGTCCGGATTCCTTGTGGCGGATCCCAGAATTATCAGTCATCCGGCCAATATCGAGACCATTACCTATACAGAACTTCGAGAGCTTGCGTATATGGGTGCATCCGTATTGCATGAAGATTCCATTTTCCCTGTACGTAAGGAAGGCATTCCGATTAATATCCGTAACACAAACCGTCCGGAAGACAGCGGAACATGGATTGTGGAGAGTACAGCCAAGAAGTCAAAGTATACGATTACAGGAATTACCGGTAAAAAGGGCTTCTGTTGCGTAAACATTTCCAAGGACATGATGAATTCCGAGGTCGGATTCGTAAGAAAGGTTCTGCAGGCATTCGAAGATCAGAATATTTCGATTGAGCACATCCCTTCAGGAATCGATACCATGACGGTATTTGTGCATCAGGATGAATTTATTGATAAGGAACAGAATGTTGTATCTGAGATTCACCGGATGGCAAAACCGGATATCCTTGAAATTGAGTCTGATCTGGCACTGATCGCAGTTGTCGGACGGGGAATGAAATCCACGAGAGGTACGGCAGGACGGATCTTTTCCGCGCTTGCGCATGCAAATGTCAATGTCCGCATGATTGATCAGGGTTCTTCCGAGCTGAATATCATCATCGGAGTGGAGAACCGTGACTTTGAAAAGGCAATCCGTGCAATTTATGATATCTTTGTTGTAACACAGCTGTAAATGAAAGAAAAATCCCCTGAGCAGGGTTTATCCGTAAAAGCGGGACCTGCACAGGGGATTATTTTATTTATTAAGGAAATCAATGAACTTTACAGCTTCCTCTGACCTGGAAGTATTCTGTGTGATTCCGAGGACTGCAACGGTTCCGGTATAGGCACCGGAAGATTTGAGCAGGGATGAATCTGAGAGAATGATGCCGACAGGGACCGGATCCTTCATGGAAGACGGGTCCGGTTTTACAAATTTGTCTGCGGTACCGACAGAGCTTTCTGCAGCAGTCGTATCAGCGCCTGCAGCAGCAGAAAGCGCTTCTGATGCCTCAGCGGCAGCTTCAGAGGATGCTTCAGAAGCGGCATCCTGATTTTCAGCTGCCTGAATGACAGCGTAGTCAATATAATAAAAATCATCTGCATATTTTTTCTGCTGCTCAGCAGTCAGGACCTTCCGCAGATCGGTAAAAGTGTCGTTCATGGCATAACGGCTGAAAGAATTATAATCTGCAACCATGGTATCAAGATCGCCGGCAGCAACCACTGCCATGATTTTCTGCTGCGAAGCCATATCATACTGGTTGGTACTGGTCAGATTCAGGGTCGTGGAGGTATCAATATAGCAGTCGTTTTTTGAAGTGTCGATACCGGCGTAGCTGGCGAAGCTGTTTTCCAGATCACTTTCCTGCGTCTGCGGAGAAGAATTAATCATCATGGCGTAGAATCCGTACGGTTTTGCTGTTACAATATCATGTATAAGAAAGAATGCGAGAACGATGACAGCCAGTATGACGATGGTCGGAATACGGTAGTATTCCCAGAAATATGCCATTCTTGCCTTGAAACCCATCTGTTTTACCTTATCATGCTGTTCTTTGATTTCATCTGAAACTGCCATCGATTGTGCCTCCATATAATATCTATAATTCTGATAAAAGTTTTTTTACAGTCAGATACAATCTTAATCGGTGCGGAATTAATGGTCAATGAAATAAATATAAATATTCAATGAAATTAACTGGCTTGCAATCCCTTGCAAGTTTGTTTAAAGTATAATAAGATAGCAGTCAAAAACAGAAAGGATGAGATCTGATGGATGATGTGGGATATGTAGAATGGCTTGTTGCGAGAAAGCCTTCTGCGATAATGAATTTTTTGAGGGTTCTGAGTATTTTACTTGCAGTATGTTTTTTTATTCTGGGAATGATGAATCCGATTTTTTTACTGCTTGCGCTGGCAATGGTTGCAGCAGCTTATTTTGTTTCTCTTAATGCACAGATTGAGTATGAGTACCTGTACTGTGAGCGGGAACTTTCCGTAGATAAGATCATGAACAAAAGCAAGCGTAAGAATGCAGGCAAATTTGAGGTGGAACGCATGGAGATCCTGGCACCGATGGGATCATATCATCTGGATGAATTCAAAAACAAAACCTATAAGGAACTTGATTTCAGTTCAGGAACAGAGAACAAGCCGGAAAAGAGATACGTTCTTTATTATGATGGAAAAGACAAGGTGATCCTGGAACCGAATGAAGAGATTATCAAGGCGATCAAGAGCATCGCACCCAGAAAGGTATTTACGGACTGACGGATTGCCGGGCGTATGTGTGTAACTGGAATAAAAGGAGATAAAATGGGAAAAATTATAGGCGAAGGCATTACTTTTGATGATGTGTTACTGGTACCGGCATATTCACAGGTGATTCCGAATCAGGTAGATGTTGGAACATGGCTGACAAAGAAAATTCATCTGAACATTCCGATGATGAGTGCAGGAATGGATACGGTAACTGAGCACCTGATGGCAATTGCAATGGCCAGACAGGGCGGAATCGGTATCATTCATAAGAATATGTCCATCGAAGCACAGGCAGAAGAAGTAGACAAGGTAAAACGTTCTGAAAATGGTGTTATTACCGACCCGTTTTCATTATCTCCTGATCATACGCTGGCAGATGCAGATTCGCTGATGTCCAAGTTCAGAATTTCCGGTGTCCCGATTACAGAAGGAAGAAAACTCGTCGGCATCATTACAAACCGTGACCTGAAGTTCGAAGAAGATTATACCAAAAAGATCAGAGAAGTCATGACAACAGAAAATCTGATTACTGCAAAGGCCGGTATTACGCTTGATGAAGCAAAGAAAATCCTGGCAAGGTCCAAGAAGGAAAAGCTTCCGCTTGTAGATGACAATTATAATCTGGTCGGTCTGATCACCATCAAGGATATTGAAAAGACAATCAAGTATCCGCTCGCAGCAAAGGATTCGCAGGGAAGACTGCTTTGCGGAGCAGGCGTCGGCATAACCGCAAATGTTCTGGATCGTGTGGCAGCCCTGGTAGATGCAAAGGTTGACTGTATCGTTCTGGATTCTGCACATGGTCATTCTGAAAACGTACTCAGATGTCTTCGCATGATCAAGGAAAAGTTCCCGGATCTGCAGGTAATCGCAGGCAATGTGGCAACAGGACAGGCGACAAAGGATCTGATTGAAGCGGGGGCAGATGCAGTCAAGGTAGGTATCGGACCGGGTTCGATCTGCACGACACGTGTTGTTGCAGGTATCGGTGTTCCGCAGGTGACTGCGGTAATGGACTGTTATGCAGTTGCAAAAGAATATGGGATTCCGATTATTGCTGATGGAGGTATCAAGTATTCCGGCGATATCACCAAGGCAATTGCAGCAGGCGGCAGCGTTGTCATGATGGGTTCCATTTTTGCAGGCTGTGATGAGGCTCCCGGTGAATTCGAACTTTACCAGGGCAGAAAATATAAGGTATATCGTGGAATGGGTTCCATTGCGGCGATGGAGAACGGAAGTAAAGACCGTTATTTCCAGGAGGGTGCCAAGAAGCTGGTTCCGGAGGGCGTTGAAGGACGTGTGGCCTATAAGGGAACAGTAGAGGATACTGTATTTCAGCTGATGGGAGGACTTCGCTCCGGCATGGGTTATTGCGGATGCGATACAATCGGAAAACTGCAGGAGAGCGGAAACTTTATCAAGATTACTTCTGCAGCACTTCGTGAAAGCCACCCGCATGATATTCATATTACAAAAGAAGCGCCGAATTACAGTGTAGATGATAACTGATTGACGCAGAACCGGGCGGAGGCAGATGTGCAGAAGTCAGAAGAAGAGATAAAGGAGCCGCAGAATAATAAAAAAGGCTCCTTCAATGAACTGAATTTCGATGTACTGCAGAAATGGCAGGATCTGTTCTGTGAAACTTCGGAAGTTTATGTTTGCTGCCTCGATCATAATGGAAAAATGATAACGGATTTTTCCGGTAAAAAGTCAGAAATTGAAAAAATCAGGACAGTAGTTTCAGACGAACGGATTCGTGATATTTATGAACGTGTCACATGCAGCAGAATTGAAGATCAGGCAGTTGAGATGACGGATGTTCCGAATCTCAGGCTGGCTGCTGTTGTGGTACGACAGGGAATGAATACCAGATTTGTATGGATTGCCTGTGTTGTGCTGAAAAGTGTGGATCTGTATAGCAGTATGTCTCATCTTCTTCCGTTTTCTGATTTTACATATACAGTAACGGAAGAACATTTTTATCATGTACTGGATCTGCTGCGGGAGTCGACAGGGCTGTTGTGCGAAGTGATGGCATCCAGAGATCAGGCCATGGTACAGAGCGAGAACAGTCGTGTGATTGAACTGCAGATGAGCAATCAGTTTCATCGTGCGGAAGCAATGACGGAGATTGTTTCAGAACTGGACAGTGATGATTCCATTGAGAGAATCATGGAAAAGGTACTGAAGCAGATCGGTGAATATCTTGAGATCAGCAGTGGATTTCTCTGCAAAAACCATCGGGAGGATGATCTGGTGGATGTGACGGTGCAGTGGAATTCGGCAGGCTCAATCGCTTTGTTTGATCAGACGAGGAACATTGAGAAGTTCTGGTTTCTTCATACGGAGCAGACGCTGGTTCTTTCTTCAGATACTATGCTGAGCGCAGGCAAAAGAGAACAGCTTGACACACTTGGCATTACAGCAATTGCAGTTTTTCCGATCCGGGTTAACGATGCAATCGGATTTTATGCCTGTTTTGCACAGCGAGAGAAAGAGCGTACCTGGGGAATTGACGAAGTCAAGTTTATCAGTGATGCCGCCAGAATTCTGCAGAGTATTATTACCAAAAGAATTCAGAAAAATTCACTTGCAAGTTCATTTGCTTCGCTGGAAGCTATTCTGGATAATGTCGGGAGTTCCATCTATGTAAGAGACATCAGAACCAACTGCATGCTGTTTGCCAACCGGAGTCTTCGAAGTCATTTTTCCAAAGAGCTTCGGGAGGGGACACTGGAACAGCTGTTTGAAGAGAATATTCCGGCCAGAAGCCACAGCGGAAATTATGAGATCTATCACGAGGAACGTGGCAGGTGGTATGATCTGTATTACACGCATATTTCCTGGGTGGACGGCAGGAAGGTGTCATTGTGTGCTATTTATGACAGCACGGAAAAAAAGCTGTATCAGAAGAAAATCGAACAGCAGGCATATACGGATTTTCTGACCGGACTGTATAACAGGATGTGCTGTGAAAGGGATCTGGCCAGATACATTGATGAAGCACAGCAGAGCGGAGAAAAAGGTGCGGTTTTCTATCTCGATCTGGATGATTTCAAGCATATCAATGACGGACTCGGGCATCAGTACGGAGATCTTCTGCTGAAAACAATTTCCAGAAGCCTTCAGTCGGTTCCGGGGATTCATAATACCTGTTACCGTATGGGCGGAGATGAATTCGTCATTATTGTACCGGCAGAGAGCTATGCTCTGGTGGATGATATCACAGCCAGAATTCAGGATATCTTTTCCAGGTCATGGTATCTGAAGGACGCGGATTATTATTGCACCATGAGTATGGGGACTG
>CAYMBY010000004.1:0-2203 GCA_964388815.1 uncultured Butyrivibrio sp.
ATAATTGCATCAGGATTAACCTTCATAACCAGATCAATTACCATCTCAACCGCAGAGGTATCAAAAAAGTTCTTACTTGCATCATAATTTGTCGGTGTCGCAATAATAACGAAATCTGCATCACGATATGCTGCTTCCCCATCTGTTGTCGCAGTAAGATCCAATTTCTTTTCTGCAAAGAACTTCTCAATATATTCGTCCTGAATTGGTGAAATTCTCTTATTGAGCATCTCTACCTTTTCAGGAATAATATCCACTGCAGTTACTTCATGATGCTGAGATAACAATGTAGCTAAGGATAATCCTACATATCCGGTACCTGCTACTGCAATCTTTAAATTATCGAAATCCCTCATAATACTCTTGTATGATGTTTTCAGAAGCTAAAACATCAATTTCCTTTCTTTTTAATATCGTGGTTCAATACATTCAGATACTGTGGACTTTTGATTTTTTTTCTGTAGCTCGACTACTCGAAGGAGTGTATTGCCGCTAACTGTATCTGAATTGTTTATTAGTTGGATGTTGCCAGCAGGGATTCTTCCCTCAGAGTACTTATCTCACGCAAGTCTACGATGATATGGATTGGTGGACATCACGGTATCAGACTTTAGAAAGGGAGGTACAACCTCATGATTTATGTTGGCATTGATATTGCCAAGCTTAACCATTTTGCCTCAGCAATCTCGTCTGATGGCGAAATACTCATCGAGCCGTTCAAATTTACAAATGACGGTGATGGCTTCCAACTGCTGGTCTCGAAGCTCAATTCGCTTAATGCAGAGCCCGACAGCATCATCATCGGTCTTGAATCAACGGCACACTATGGCGACAACCTTATCAGGTACCTTGTTGCCGAAAGTTTCCAGGTGTGTGTGTTGAACCCCATTAAGACTTCTACTATGCGTAAAAATAACATCCGCAAAACGAAGACTGACAAGGTCGACACATACATCATTGCTAAAACTCTTATGATGCAGGATTCCTACAGGTTCTATACTTTCTATGACCTTGACCTGATGGATCTGAAGACTATGGGGCGTTTCTACCAGAAAACCGTCAAGCAGCGTACACGGCTGAAAATACAGCTCACTGCCTATGTTGATGAAGTCTTCCCGGAGCTCCAGTACTTCTTTAAATCCGGTCTGCATCAGAAATCTGTCTATGCCCTCCTGAAGGAGGCTCCAACACCGGAGGCCATTGCTTCCATGCATATGACTCATCTTGCGAACCTGCTTGTAAAAACCTCCCACGGTCATTTCAACAGGGATAACGCTAAAGAATTAAGAGTTCTCGCACGGAAGTCTGTCGGCGCATCCGACAGTGCTCTATCTATTCAGATAACTCACTCCATTGCACAGATCGAGTTACTGGATAGCCAGTTACAGAAGATTGAAGATGAAATGACTGAGATCATGAAGTTCAATGACTCAGTTATCATGACCATTCCGGGTATCGGCTGTATCAACGGCGGAATGATACTTGGTGAAATAGGCGATATTCACCGTTTCTCCAATCCTTGCAAGCTGCTTGCCTTTGCCGGCCTTGACCCCACTGTATATCAGTCAGGTAACTTTCAGGCCAGGCGGACAAGGATGTCAAAGCGCGGATCCAAAGTCCTGCGCTATGCCCTTATAAATGCAGCTCACAATGTAGTAAAAAACAATTCCACTTTCAAGGCTTATTATGATGCCAAGATGGCGGAAGGCCGGACCCATTACAATGCCCTGGGACATTGTGCCGGCAAGCTTGTCAGGGTCATCTGGAAAATGATGACTGATGACGTAGAATTTAACCTCGATTAAGAGGTCTGTATATCACATCGATAGACTTATTTAAAAGCGACCACCCGGGAGCCTTGTTAAGGTTACCCTTTTTTGCCATCGATATAAAAAAGGAATTTTTTGCTAATTTAAGATTGACTTTTCATAGTTGGTCTCCTTTTTTATTGCACTATTCCATTTTTAACGATATATGTTTTTCCTTTTCCATCAACTATGATAATTTCAATATTGCTATAATCCCTGCTAAACGCTTTTATTACATTATCGCAGCTCGGGCAAACTTCTCTCTCTGATACAATTTTTATAGTTCCTTTTGCATCATAGTTTCCATCTAATTTTTGATTATATTTTTCAATTATCTTATATTCTGTATCATTATTTCTAAGATAACCATTAATTGAATCTATTTCATTATCAGA
>CAYMBY010000005.1:0-6730 GCA_964388815.1 uncultured Butyrivibrio sp.
CAGGATGCGCTGACGGGTGGCTATAACCGTGACGGATTTATTGACCGTGTCGGCAGAATTCTGCAGGATAGCGGAAAGAATGATAAGTATGCCGTACTTTATCTTAATATCAGGGGCTTCAAGGCAATCAATGAGCTGCTGGGAATTGACGGTGGAGACACGCTGCTGCGGCGTATGATGACAAGACTCTGGGACAGTGAACTGAGGCCGCTTGTGATCGCGAGAATGGAAGCGGATCATTATGTGGTTCTGATTGATGAAGAAAATCTGAATCTGAAGGCGCTGACAAGAATATGCCAGCATGCCTATACAGAAAACGGCAAGACCTTCAATTTCAGCTGGCGCTGCGGAATATACAAACTGGATGATAAAAAGATGCCGGTCAGCGGAATGATCGACAGAGCCAGAATTGCAGAGGAACTGATTCAGGACGACTATGTGGAACCCTATGCCGTGTTTGATGAAGTCATGCAGCAGACCTATGTCATGCAGAAAACACTTGCAAGTGAACTGCGGCATGCACTGAAGGAACACCAGTTCCAGGTGTATTATCAGCCGATTTATGAAACGAAGACACACCGGATCAGTTCGGCAGAAGCACTGGTTCGCTGGATTCATCCGGATCTGGGCATCATATCACCGGGGCTTTTTGTTCCGGCATTTGAGGAGAACGGCTATATTTCCCAGATGGATCTGTACGTGGAGAAGACCGCCAGGGCATTTATGGAAAGACGCTATCAGAGCAGCCGGAAAGTAGTGCCGGTTGCGATTAATCTGTCCAGAATGGATTTTTATGACAATAATATGATGAAAGAAGTTCTGGATGATGTCAGAAATGCAGGAGAACTGCATCCGTACATGCGTTTTGAAGTGACAGAATCTGCATATGCGGTACTGGAAGAGAAGGGAAATAATATTCTGAATGAGCTCAGAGAGATGGGCGCCAAGATTCTGGTGGATGATTTTGGCAGCGGTTATTCCTCCTTCAGTACCATGCAGGAATTCAGCTTTGATGTGATCAAGCTCGACATGGGTTTTGTACAGAAGATCGGTACGAGTGAAAAGACGGAATGGATCATTCATTCCATCATTGAAATGGCGCATAATCTGAAGGCGGAGGTTATTGCAGAAGGTGCAGAGACAAAGGAGCAGGTTGATTTCCTTACTGTGCACGGCTGCGATTATATTCAGGGATATTATTTCTCAAAGCCGCTTCCGGAAAATGAGTTCGAAGCGCTTCTGAATGCGGAGCCCGCAGAATAAACTATTCCCGGACCGTCTGATGCAGGAGCTTCTGATATTGCCTGGGACTGTAGCCCTTGATTCTGCGGAACTGTCTCGTGAAATGTTCAATATTGTCATACCCGCTTGCAGCGGCGATCCGGTTAATCGGGTCGCCGCTGTTCTGCATCAGATAACCGGCATATTCGATTCTGGCGCTGATAATATCATGTACAACAGGGACACCGAACAGTGCCTTGTATATGTGCTGAAAATAGGATGTACTCAGGTTCATGCCCTCTGCAAGATCATCTACGCTCCGGATTCTGGCGGCATTATTGCTGTGGTAGATTTTGCCGCGGAGTTCATTGAAGCGCTGCCGGTACTGGTTCATCTGGTCGGATACAAGTGTTTCTTCGTGATAGGTATCGCTGAATTTGTAGAGAAGTGCCCGCAGTTTGAGATCCATCAGAATATCATGATGTGCGCCGCAGCCGTGGAATTCCGTATCCAGTTCCTGGAACAGGGAGGAGATGCCGAGTGCGGCGGACAGTGTGATCGGTCTGCTTCCGGGGATATCCAGTTCGTCCAGAAAGACATCCAGATCCTCATCTTCAGCCTGAAAATGCAGCCAGTCGTCTGCATATGGCTCATTTTCCCTGTAAAAAAGCTGAGGCTCATTTCTGCGGTACAGAATATAAGCCGGTTCGGTATGATATTCATCCGTTCCGTTTATGACAACATGAAAAGGATTGCGGATGTACAGAAGCAGATAGTAGGGAAGTCCGTCAGGACGTTCGATCTTCCAGCCGTTTGGATGAATATAGTTATACCCCATTCCGATAATGTGAATCATGAAATCCTCCTCTGACAGTCTTTATTTCAGTGTGGCATAAAAAACAGAAAATATCAATTATGAAACAGATTATATCATTGTATTCCATTCATATCGGACTATCATCGTATATACGGTATAAATAAAAAACACAGATTATACCGTATAAAAACAGAGATATGCAGAGTAAAAGAAAAGAATAAGTGAGGGATCTGTTATTTTATGCGCGAAAAAAGAAAAAGCAGAATGACTGCCATGCAGTGGTTCTATTCTTATCTGAAAAAATACAGATGGAAGGTTGTGCTCGGACTCGTACTGGTTACGGCAACTTCTGTACTGGCCATCGTAAATCCGAAGATTACGGGTTTTATTGTGGATGACATTATCGGAGATGGTACAGACATCAAAATGGATCTTCTTCCGAAATTCCTGGGGCTGATGATTCTGGTCACGGTACTGCGAAGCGTGCTGCGGCTTGTATTTCTGTACCTGTTTGAGACGGCGTCACAGGACATGCTCTATGACATGAGAGACGGGGTATACCGGAATCTTCTGCAGAAGGATTTCTCTTTTTATAACAGGAACCGTACCGGGGATCTGATGAGCAGACAGACCGGAGATATGATGGCAATCCGCCATTTTGTCGCTTATGTCATCTATAATCTGTATGAGAATACGCTTCTGTTTACGATCGCGCTGATCATGATCTTCTCGGTAGATTACCGGATCGGTCTGGCCATGGTGGTCGTGCTGCCGGTAACAGCCTATGTCACCTTTAAACAGTCAACAACGATCAAGCCGAAATTCATGCATGTACGTGATCAGTTTTCAAGCCTGAACGCATTTGTACAGGAGAATATCAGCGGTAATCGTGTGGTCAGAGCCTTTGCCAAGGAAGACTACGAAATCGGAAAGTTTGATAAGGAAAATGCAGACTACAGAGATTCTGAACTGGATGCCGCAACGATCTGGACAAAGTACATTCCGATTTTTGAATTTCTGTCCTCTCTTCTGACGGTGATTCTGATGGTGGTCGGCGGTATTATGTGCATCAAAGGGGAGATGACACTCGGCAATCTGGTCATGATCAACAGCTATCTGTGGATGCTGAACAATCCGCTGCGTATGATCGGATGGCTGATTAATGATTATCAGAGATTTGCAACGTCTGTGGTCAAGATCTACAAGACGATCTGTGACCGTCCGGATATCATGACCCCGCAGTATCCCAAAACCGTGAAACGTCTTCATGGCAATGTGGAATTCAAGGATGTCTCCTATCGTGCGGATGATGAGCCGATTCTGGATCATGTCAGCTTTAAAGCGCAGGCAGGGCAGACGATCGGCATCATCGGGGCGACAGGTTCCGGCAAGACGACGGTCATGAATCTTCTGTGCAGATTCTATGATGCAACAGAAGGGCGTGTCCTGGTGGACGGTGTGGATGTACGGGACATGGATCTGCATCAGCTGCGTGACGGAATCGGTCTTGCCATGCAGGATGTGTTCCTGTTCTCCGATACGATAGAGGGAAATATTGCCTACGGCGATCCGGACTGTTCTTTTGAGAAGGTACAGTGGGCTGCGAAGATGGCAGATGCGGATGGCTTTATCCGTGAAATGGAAGACGGCTATGATACGGTTGTCGGAGAAAGAGGGATCGGTCTGTCCGGCGGGCAGAAACAGCGTATTTCCCTTGCCCGTGCGATCTTAAAGGAGCCTTCCATCATCATTCTTGATGATACGACTTCTGCAGTGGATATGGAAACGGAGACACTGATCCAGCATGATCTGAAGAAGCTGAATGGTGAAACGGTATTCATCATTGCACATCGTATTTCTTCCATTAAAGATGCAGACCAGATTCTTGTCATCGAAGATGGCAGGATTACGGAGCATGGCACGCATGACGAACTGATTGCGCAGGATGGTTATTACAGAAAGGTATTCCAGCATCAGTACGGCGAATTTGACCGGATTGCCAGAAGAGGGCAGAGCAGGAAGGAGGTGGGCTGATCATGGCACGGAATAAAATCAATGAAGACGAAGATCTTGACGAGCAGTTTGACATGGGCCAGCTAAAGCGCCTTGCTTCCTATGTGGGGCCGTTTAAAAAGCAGCTTACCACGGCAATTGTCATCATGACAGTCGCGAGTGCACTTTCCATGCTGCAGCCCATTTTCATGAAAAATGTCATGGATACCATTACGGAAACGAATTTTCAGCATGCATATTCACAGCAGGAGGCAATCCGCAGGATTCTGATCAACAGTGCGCTGATGATGGCAGTTTCCTTTATCTGTGCACTCATTACAAGGGTAAAGATCAGGCTGACGGCCAATGTCGGGCAGGGTGTCATCTATAATCTCAGAAGAGAACTGTTCGTACACCTGCAGGAGCTGCCTTTTTCCTATTATGATGACAAGCCGCATGGCAAGATCCAGGTGCGTGTGGTCAATTATGTGAATAACTTAAGTGATCTGCTTTCAAACGGTATCGTCAACACGATTACAGATATGTTCAGTCTGGTGTTCATTCTGATCTTCATGCTGTATCTGAATGTCCGCTTTACGCTGGTGTGTCTGTGCGGACTTCCGATTCTGACGGCAATTGTCATGTTTGTAAAGGCAAGGCAGCATAAGGCATGGCAGATCCAGAGCAACAAGCAGTCCAATCTGAATGCATATATTGCAGAGAGCGTCAACGGAATCCGTGTGACACAGTCCTTTGTCCGTGAAGGTAAAAATACAGAGGTATTCAATGAACTGAACCGGGATGCCAGAAATGCATGGATGAATGCGGTAAAATATAATTTTATTCTAAGTCCTGTCATTGAAAACATTACCGTCATTACCACGGCAATTATCTACGTGCTGGGCATCAGCTGGCTGATGCACGGAGACACGGTGATTACGGTCGGACTTCTGACCGCGTTTGTAGGCTATGTATCCAGGTTCTGGTCCCCGATTACCACGCTTTCGAATTTCTATAATTCGCTTCTGACGGCGATTTCTTATCTGGAGCGTATTTTTGAGAGTATTGATGCACCGGTAAATGTTCATGACAAAGAAGGAGCTGTCCAGATGCCGCCGATTAAAGGCGATGTGGAATTTAAAAATGTCTGCTTCAGTTATGATGACGGCGTCCGGATTCTGAATGATGTGAGTTTCAAGGTGAAAGCGGGAGAGTCCTATGCCATTGTCGGACCTACCGGCGCGGGAAAGTCGACAATCGTTAATCTGATCAGCAGGTTCTATAATGTGGATTCAGGTCAGATTCTGATCGATGGAACGGATATCAGTGATGTGACCATTCATTCGCTGCGGATGCAGATGGGTGTCATGATGCAGGACAGCTTTATCTTTTCCGGGACGATTATGGACAATATCCGCTATGGTAATGATACGGCAACAGAAGAAGATGTCATCCGTGCGGCGAAAACTGTCTGCGCGCATGATTTCATCATGACACTTGAGGATGGCTATCAGACGCAGGTCAATGAACGCGGCAGCAGACTTTCTGCCGGGCAGCGGCAGCTGATTTCCTTTGCAAGAGCGGTTCTGGCGGATCCGAAGATTCTGATTCTGGATGAAGCAACCTCGGCCATTGATACGGAGACCGAGATCCTGCTGCAGAAGGGACTTCAGGAAATGCTGAAAGGCAGAACCTCCTTTATTATTGCACATCGCCTTTCTACGATTAAAAATGCGACCTGTATCATGTATGTGGATCATGGCCGGATTATTGAGAAGGGTTCGCATGAAGAACTGATGCAGAATCATAATGGCGAGTACTATAAACTGTATGAGTCACAGTATGATTTTCTGAAATAATTTTGTCCCCAACCTTTATCTGTGGTTACCCCCTATAGCCTCCAGAAGCCGGCCAGAACCGGATTCCGGAGGTTTTTTCATGTCCGGAAAAATAAAACGATAAAACATTTATTCCTTAAGGTTATTTTTAGGTAAGTCCGGTAGAATGCAATCATAAGAACAAGAGATCACGGATCACGAAAGGAAGTCAAATGAGCGGATTTCAGGATGTATTTCAGAGAATCGAAACCAAATATCTGATGGATGAAGACCAGTATCAGGCACTTCGAAAGAGACTGGAAGGAATGGCAGAGGTGGATCGGTACGGAGAGACACCTATCCTGAACATTTACTTTGATACACCGGATTACAGACTGATCCGGACATCACTTGAGAAGCCGGTATACAAGGAAAAGCTCAGACTCAGAAGCTACGGAGTTCCACAGGATGATACACAGGCTTTCATCGAGATCAAGAAGAAATTCAAAGGCGTTGTGTATAAAAGAAGAATCGAAATGCCCTATGAAGAAAGTCTGCGGTATCTTCTTGAAGGACAGCCGGTCGGAAAGCCATCCCAGATTTCGCAGGAAATTGACTACTTTATGAAGTTTTATAAGGGAATCCGCCCGGCAATGGCAGTTTCCTATGACCGGATCGCAATGTTCGGAACAACAGATCAGAATCTTCGCATTACCTTTGACCGGAACATCAGATGGCGCGTAGATCACATGGATTTAAAAGAAGGAAATGTCGGACAGGATATCCTGGAACCCGGACAGCATCTGATGGAACTCAAAATTGCAGGTGCGATGTCAACAGAACTCGCAGAGATTTTAAGTGAACTGAATATCTATCAGGTATC
>CAYMBY010000006.1:0-4656 GCA_964388815.1 uncultured Butyrivibrio sp.
GGATTCTGCACAATTGCTAACATGATGGTACGTGCCGGCATTAATGCAGAAAACTTGGGAAGGAGTTGGCGCGTGGAGAAACTGAATATTTTAATATGCGATGACGAGCTGATTGAACGTGTATTGATCAGAAAACTGCTGAACAGATACATGGAGACGGTACATATGCAGGCGGAGATCATAGAATGTGCATCCGGTGAGGAGTTTCTGAAGAAGCTGGGGGAACAGCCTGCAGATATTGTTCTCCTGGATATCTATATGCCGGATATGACCGGCATCGATCTGGCAAGACAGATTCGTGCGATGGGACTTAAAAGCCAGATCATATTTATTACCAGTGGAAACGAATATGCAGCAGAGGCATTTGAGGTGGGGACACTGTCCTATCTTCAGAAACCGGTGCTGTATGACAAATTCCGGATTGTCATGGACCTTGCAATGCAGCATTACGCAAGAACCTGTTCAATTGAAATTTTCATGAACCGTGAAAGCTGGAAAATCTATGTATCTGATATTACCTATATGGAAACACTTAATCGTAAGCTGATCATACACACAGGAACGAATGACTATACGACATATATGACGCTGGGAAAAATGCTGGAGCAGCTTCCGGCAAGCGAATTTGTTCAGATTTCGAGATTTGAGGTGGTAGCACTTCAGAAAGTCAGAACAATGGACTCAAGAAGCGTTGTACTTACAGACGGGACGGAACTTCAGATCAGTTCAAAATATGCCGGAGTGGCATTTTCTTCATATGAGGCATATCGCAGTAATGGAAGATGAATGAGGTAGCTGTCGTGGAAAAAATCATGATTGTGGACGATGATGAAATTGTCTGTCGGATTGCAGACAAGATTCTGAATCAGAAATATGAAACATTCAGTGTGAATTCAGGAGAAGAGGCGCTTGAGCAGGCGGAAGCCGGGCAGCCGGATCTGATTCTGATGGATCTGAATATGCCGGAAATGGACGGCTATGAGACCATGGAACAGCTCAAACAGCAGAGCGGATATGATATTCCGGTTATCTTCATGACATCGGAAGATAATATTGAAAGCGAAGTGCGCGGACTGGAAATGGGAGCCCGTGATTATATTCATAAACCGTTCAAGGCAGATATATTGCTGAAGCGAATTGAAATGGTGCTTCAGAATGAACATACCAGGAGAGTGCTGGAAAAAAATGCCGATGCGGATCCGCTGACAGGTCTTCTGAACCGGCGTGCAGCATCGCGGGAGATAAATCTGTACCTGCAGGAGCCGGATGCAAACGGTGTTCTGCTGATGATGGATATTGATCATTTCAAACAGGTGAATGATACCTATGGTCATAAAATGGGAGATCGTCTGCTGACACGTGTGGGAGAAGTACTGAGATCGTTTGTCCGTTCCTATGATACGATTGCAAGGATCGGCGGAGACGAATTTATTATTTTTTACAAGAATTTCGACAGTCTGGAACATCTTGAGGAAAGATGCGAAAAGATCAATATGCGAATTGAGTATATTCTGAATGATATGCTGGGAGATAATTCGGGGGTACAGTTCAGTATGTCAATCGGAGGGGCCTTTGCACCACGGGACGGGCTGGAATTTTCGATTCTTTATGACCATGCGGATGCAGCACTTTATTATGTAAAACAGCATGGCAGATGCGGGTACAGTATTTATAACAAATCATGTGACGGACTCAGGGATGCGCAGACCGGCAGAGAAATCGGAATTGCACAGGCACGCAGGCTGATTGAAGAAAACAGTTCAAGATCAGGGGCCTACCGTGTGGATTATGAGAATTTCCGCAATATTTTCCGGTTTCTGAAGCGCAGAAGTGAACGGGAGTCGGTAAAAGCGCAGCTGATTCTTTTTACCATGAACAAGAAACGCGGAACGGCAGATGACAGTGCACTTGATAACGCACTTGCGGAATTCGGAAACCTCGCAGAGAATACACTGCGGAAGGGTGATGTGATCACCTGCTTCGGACACGGGCAGTATATGATTCTGCTGGCAGGAACAGATTCTGTAAACGGCAAAATGGTTGCAGACCGGCTGGTCTGCAAATGGAAGCAGAAGGCAGGTCAGCTGGAATTCGAACCGGAGTATGAGATTCAGAATCTTCAGGGATGACTTCTTCACACTTTGCCCGTTTTGCGCTATGATATGAGATATGAATGAAAATGAACAGCGTGATACGGCGCAGGAAAACAGCATAAAAGACATAAAAATAGAAATTCCGCAGAAGGCAGAGCAGATACTGGATACACTTCATCAGGCGGGGTATGAGGCATATGTGGTCGGCGGATGTGTCAGGGACTCGATTCTGGGACGGACTCCCGGAGACTGGGACATCACGACAGATGCAAAACCGCAGGAAGTGAAGAAACTGTTCCGCAGGACAATTGATACGGGAATTGAGCACGGGACGGTTACCGTCATGCTGGGCAGAGACGGGTATGAGGTGACCACTTACCGCATCGACGGAGAGTATGCGGACAGCAGACACCCGAAGGATGTCACGTTTACGGCAAGCCTTCGCGAAGATCTTCGCAGACGTGATTTTACCATTAATGCAATGGCTTATAATCAGGAAGAAGGTCTGATTGATGCATTTGACGGGATAAAGGACATTCGCAGAAGACTGATCCGCTGTGTCGGAGATCCGATGGAACGTTTTGGCGAAGATGCACTTCGGATTATGCGGGCGATCCGTTTTTCCGCTCAGCTGGATTATGCCGTGGAGGAACAGACACAGCAGGCGATCAGAGCGCTTGCACCGACGCTTTCCAGAATCAGTGCAGAGAGGGTACAGACAGAACTGGTCAAGATGCTCTGCTCGGATCATCCCGGAAGACTCCGGGATGCGTATGAAATGGGAATTACCGGCGTAGTGCTTCCGGAATTTGACCGCTGTATGCAGACGCCGCAGAATCATCCGCATCATATTTATTCTGTGGGTGAGCATATTATTGTTTCAATGGAAAATATCAGGGCGGACAGGGTGCTGCGACTGACGATGCTGTTCCATGATATCGGTAAGCCGCTGGCGATTTCGGAAGATGAGAAAGGAATTCATCACTTTTACGGACACGCAGCCAAAAGCGCGGAGCTTACGCATGAAATCATGCAGAGGCTGAAATTCGACCGTGAGACCATGACGAGAGTATGTAATCTTGTGCGGTATCATGATCTTTACATCGGGCAGGATTCAACGCCTGCGGATGTCAGAATGGCAGTTTATGAAGTTGGAGAAAAGGATTTCCCTCTTTTACTGGAAGTGAAACGGGCAGATATGCTGGCACAGAGTATGTATCAGAGAGACAGCAAGGAAGCGGTGCTGGCACAGGTGCAGGGGATGTATGAAGATATTCTGAATGCGGGAGAGTGTCTGTCACTGAAACAGCTCTCGGTTCGCGGACAGGACCTGATTGCAGCGGGAATCAGCCCCGGAAAAGAACTTGGCGGGGTGTTGCATGCAATGTTGATGGAGGTCCTGCGGCACCCGGAACGCAATACACAGGAATATCTCATGGAACCGTCACATCTGAAGAAGTACAGAGCGAGGGTGGTCTGAGACATGAAAAGAAAAAATGCACTGGGAAAAGCAGTACTGGCAGCATGTATCATGGCTTGCTGCATGGGAATGATGCAGATTGGCAATCCGCTGCAGGCAGCGGCGCAGCAGATTTCGCTGCTCGGAAAATATGATTCGGCAGACACAGCTGCGATTAAGAAAATCGATACACAGGCAGGCACGATTTCTTTCAGAAATCATGATACAGGAAGAGACTATACATTATCCTATGATAATACCACGCTGATCTACAGCCAGTATGGAAGATCACTTTCCCCGAAGCTGCTGGAAGCCGGGACCGTGGCAGATATCACGTTTCTGAAGAGTTCAAAGCATCTGAATTCACTGGTCATTTCTTCTGCGGCATGGACGCAGGAGGACACAACGGACTATTCTTTTTCTGATGATGGTGAGACGGCGACCTTTGAGGGTACCAATTATCATATCGGTCCGGCCAGTCTCGTGCTGACGGAAGGAGAACCTGCCATTCTGGCGGATATACTGCAGGGGGATACCGTCCGGGCAAGCGGAGTGGGACAGGAAGTCTACAGCATCTGTGTCACGCATGGACACGGTTATGTCAGTCTTTCATCGGATTCTGTAAGCGGACAGAGTCTTGCAGGTGCATGGCTTGAACTTGGAAATACCGTGATTCATCGCGTAACGGACAATATGCTGGTGAATGCACCGGAGGGAGAATATGAACTGCATATCCTCGGAAACGGCGCAGATTATACCAAAACCATTACAGTTGCCAGAAACAGAGAAACGGTAATTGATGTCAGTGATATACCGGTAGAAGCACCGGAAGAAGGTGAAGTTACTTTCGAAACGGATCCGGCGGATGCAAAGGTATATGTGGATGGTCAGGAAGTACTGACAGGGATTCCGCTGACCTATGAATATGGGTTTCATAAGCTGTCGGCAACGGCAGACGGCTATAAGGCATTTGACAAGTATCTGCGTGTCGGGCAGGCATCAGCGGTAGTGCAGCTGACGCTGGAAAAGGAGAGCGAGGTTTCCGGTAACAGCAGTTCGGCATCATCGGCAGTTTCTGCACAGAGTGCATCTGCAGCGAAGGCT
>CAYMBY010000007.1:0-12567 GCA_964388815.1 uncultured Butyrivibrio sp.
AGGACCGTTTTGACAGTTCGCGTATTCACTATATGAAATGAGCCAAGGGACAAATGGACATAAAATATATGCTTGCATATATTTTTATGTCTATGGGTCCCGCCAAACATGAGAAAGTAGCCATTTTTCGCAGAAAAATGAGCGGATTTCGAATGTTTTCATGAATTTCGGGAGCACGAAGTGCGTAGAAATTCATGAGAGGCTCATTTGCCGGGCAACTCATAAAATAAACCGCCGCCCTCTTTTCTCCGGCTGGTCATACAGAGGGTTTTCTGCTACAATGTTCATGAATTGCGCAGCATCATGAACATTTCACGCATATATCGATGTAAATTGTAATTGTATATTGTATTAAGAAAGGAATTTTCCAGATGGATAAAATTGCAAGCTTCACCATTAATCATCTCGTACTTGAGCCTGGTGTATATGTATCCAGAAAAGATAAGATCGGAGCTGAAGTCATCACCACCTTTGACCTGCGTATGACTGCCCCGAACAGAGAACCCGTAATGAACACTGCCGATGTCCACACCATTGAACATCTCGGTGCCACCTTCCTCCGCAATGACCCGGAATATAAGGATCGCACAATTTACTTCGGACCCATGGGCTGCCGTACCGGTTTCTACATGGTTCTTGCCGGAGATCTTACTTCCCGCGATGTCGCTCCTCTTGTAACCAGAATGTATGAATTCATCCGTGACTTCAAAGATGCTGTTCCGGGTGCCAGCCCGCGTGACTGCGGCAATTATCTGGATATGAATCTCGGCATGGCGAACTGGCTTGCAAAGAGATATCTTGATCACACACTTTACAACATCACGGACAATCACCTGGTATACCCTGAGTGATAAGAGATCGGTCCGTTCTGAAAAAATAATGCACAATGAAATGAGGAATATCATGTCAAACAAGTTTGGAATTATCGGCGCAATGGAAGTAGAAGTCGCCACACTGAAGGAAAATATGCAGATCACCCGCACCCTCACAAGAGCCTCCATGGAATTCTGTGAAGGAAAAATCGGTGATACTGATGTCGTAGTCGTAAAAAGCGGTATCGCAAAGGTCAATGCCGGAATCTGTGTTCAGATTCTGGTGGACGAGTTCCATGTCACACATATCATCAACACCGGTGTTGCCGGATCTCTTGATGCCCGCATCAATATCGGAGATATCGTCGTCTCCTCAGATGCCTGCTATCACGATGTGGATGCCACAATCTTCGGCTATAAGCCCGGCGAAGTTCCGCAGATGGGCATGCGTGAATTTCCCGCTGACAAATGGCTGATTGAAAAGGTAAAAGTAGCCGTCAAGGCTGCCGATCCTGATCTGTCTGTATTTGAAGGCCGTGTCTGCAGCGGTGATCAGTTTATCGCCGATGATACCGTAAAAGAACGCATCAAAACAACCTTCGGCGGTCTCTGCACAGAAATGGAAGGCGCTGCCATCGCTCAGGCAAGCTGCCTCAATAACGTTCCCTATGTCATCATCCGTGCCATTTCCGACAAGGCTGACGGCAGCGGCTCCGTTGATTATCCTACCTTTGAGAAAAAGGCAGCACATGACTGCGCTGCCCTTGTGGAATATATGCTGAAGAACTAAGCTGCATCGGTTCTTTCTAAAATTCACTTTCATGCAGCCTGAAGAAATCATAGTAAGCTCTGACATTGGAAAGCTGCGTCCACTTTTTTACATCCACCGGTTCTTCGTCCAGGTCGTAGATCTTTGCACCCCGCATGGACAAAAGAAACGGTGAATGCGTGGAAATCACAAACTGACAGTTGTAAAATCTGGCCGAATCCTCAAGAAACCGCAACAGCTCCTGCTGCCTGTCAGGCGAGAGACTGTTCTCCGGTTCATCAAGCAGATACAGTCCGTTTTCCTTAATCCGGTCTGTAAAATACATCAGCGCACTTTCCCCGTTGGAATGCTCCCTGACATTTCCCGCAAGATGATTCCTGACATACTTTGACTGCGTCCTGCTTCTGGCCTCACAGACTTTTTTGAGCTGATCATAATCATCCAGCGATTTCATCTGAAATTTCGAATATTTCGCATCCATGTATTCCTGAAACAAAGCGTCCCGCTTCGTATCCACGCCATCATTGATACTGCGCAGATTCAGCATGAAGTCAAACACATCGTCACTTGTAATCGCTGCGCTGCCTTCTGTAATCTTATGCTCTGTTTCAAAATCACACAGTTCCAGATAATTTTCAAAGAAATTACTCCGGTTATAGCGTGTTTCACGAGAAAGGCACAGTTTCTCCGCCATCACGTTCAGCGCCGTTGTCTTACCGGAACCGTTTCCTCCGTACAGAATCGTCACCGGCTCAAAGTCGAGCATCGTCAGGCGATGTCTGGACAGAATCTGAAACGGATAAACCGTGTCATAACAGGTCTTTTTCAGTTCCAGAATAAAATCGTATTCTCTTTCCGCATCCGGAAATTCAAAATGTGACAGATATAACATATAAAATCCTCTGTTTCTGATGGTTCAGAGCTTAATAATATGAGTTGCCCGACAAATGAGCCTCTCATGTTTGGCGGGACCCATAGACATAAAAATATATGCAAGCATATATTTTATGTCCATTTGTCCCTTGGCTCATAATATACCCTGCATTCCTCCGGCATTTCATACCGCCGGTCCGTAAGTTCAATTCTGCTGACACAGCAGTTCTTCTGAAATTTGCCGTCCCAGAAATGATCCAGTCCCCAGCCTCTTACGTGGCAGCGGATCGAAGCGTTGCAGGCTGCATGGGCAACAATCATGACCCGTTTATATTCCTTTTCATGTGCCTCAAAAGTTTCCTTCATGAACACTGCAGTCCGCGCACACAACGCTTCCAGCGATTCCCCGCCTTTTGGCGCACGGTATTTCTCCGGTGCGGAAAAGAAATAATGAAACGGATCTGCCTCATTCGCCATCAGTTCCGGAACAATGCCGCCTTCATAATCTCCAAAACACAGTTCTTTGAGCCTGTCATCTCTGATAATCTGTATGTTTCTGTGTCCGCGGATCAGATTCGCTGTCTCAAAGGCCCGCATCAGCGGCGAAGAATAGATCACATCAAATTCAGTATCTTCAAGTGCCCTGCCGGTAATTCCCGCAAGCTCCCGTCCTTTTTCATTCAGTTCCACATCTGACTGTCCCTGCAGGCGGTGTACACTGTTCCAGTCTGTTTCTCCGTGTCTTACCAGATAGATTTCCATTTACTTCTCATGCTTTCCGTTCCAGATTCCCGTCTCATGAAACTGATTTAATGACTATACCCTTATTTCACCAGATACTCCGGTGTCCCCTCTTTCAGCCTTCCCTCAAAGGTCAGTGCAAATCCGCAATATCCTCCAATGTACGGGAATACATACGCACTTCATTTATGCTGTACTCCCGCTTATCATCATCATTCCTGTACTTTTTCCGCCAGCTGCTGTTTCAGATACTCATATCTGGCTCTCTTCTCCGGTTTGAAAAAGTGGCCGGCCGACTCCCTGTCCTGAACCGTATTTCCTTCATAAACCAGTTCCCCGGCCCTGTCCCCGAACTGTTCACTTGTCAGATCAAATGTGATGCCGTCCACCACATTATAACAGTGAATTCCGCCATTATCGGTTGTCATTCCGTAAACTTCTCCGCCGAAAATATCCTGCGCAAGAAATGCAGTAATGGAACACTGCCCCATTGTCCTGTTGCCCGGTGTCCAGTCTGCCCGCATCCTCGGTGCACAGGTATCTGCGCACCAGATTCCCCAAAGCGCATCATACAGATCAAGCGGCGTATGAATTCCCGGATATTGCAGGTTCTTTGCCTTTACTTTTTCCGCATTCTTCCAGCCGTAAAAAGAATATGTCATATGAGCTCCTCTTTTTCCATTGTCACGATTCATTTACAAGCTTCCCTGTCATATGGTCAATTGTCAGTTCCAGAATCTGCACTCTTGCTGCCGCCTTCCTGACTTCTTCCTCCGCTGCTTCCGGTGTGGGATAATATTTAAGCGCCAGCTGACGTACGATTCGAACCGTTTCCGCGGAATCTTCTATTTTCCTGACTCTGCCAAAGATAATCACACTGCTGATGTTAAGTGCCCATTCGCCTTCCTTCCGGAAGCCCTCATCCATAACGCAGAAGGATACGCGGTCATCTGCTGCAATGGCATCGAGCTTATGTCCCTCTTTGGCACAATGAAAATACAGCCTGCCATCCATATAAATATAGTCAAGCGGAAGTGCATACGGATAGCCATCCTCACCATGTACCGCCAGAATTCCGCGCGGCTGCGCCTTCAGAATGCTGACACACGCTTCCTCTGATAAGCCCTGGTTAAATCTTCTCATTTTACGAAACATGTTATTTCCTCCATTTCAAAACCGGATCGCTCTGACAATCAGCCAGATGATCAGACACCAGATCAGCAGAACAGGAAGTGCATAATACCATTTCTTCGGTCTTCCATCCTGCCAGAGTCCTCTGGACTTCTGAAGACTCTGCTCCCAGACATCCTCCGGAATATGCCTGATTGTGAGCGCAATGAGTGCAGGTAATATCACAAGATCATCCAGATATCCCAGAACCGGAATAAAATCCGGAATCAGATCAACCGGTGAAAGTGCATAACCGACCGTAAGCCCTGCCAGAATCTTTGCCGCCCATGGGGTCTTTGGATCCTTCAGTGCAATAAAAACAGCCGGAATGTCCTCTTTAAGTTTTTTCGCCCGTTCCTTCAGATTCATAGCAGCAGTGTCTGTCCTGTTTTCTTCAGCTTAAATTCTCTGGTTTCATATTTCATATCATCAATTCTCCGTTCCTTCTGTGTCTCAGTCCATCCGGACATTGGAGATCAGCGGATCTGCATAGACATAATAATGCCGCATATTACCCTGTTCAACGTATACCCGCACCTGCTGCCCTACGAGCTCTGCCGGGCAGTAAAAAAGATTCCGGCTTCGAAATACATGCAGCGTCCCGGTGGCCGGATCCTGATAATGACACTCAAGAATAAACGGGCAGACGCCGTTGACGCGAACATTGTAATTCTGCCAGACATTCACGATGTCCGCCATCACATAATATCCCCCGCGAACCACCTGCCTGGCAGTTTTTCTTTTTCTGATAGCCAGAAAGGCAAATATCACCCCCAGAATCAGAAACGGTGCTCCCACTATACCAAAAATCACCGGAAGCATTTCCACATCCCCGGTTCCGTTTTCGATCAGCTGCTCGATATTAAGTTCCATAATTATCCCGATCAGAACGAACATTCCGCCAAGCGGCGTGAATACCACTGCCAGAATATCCAATGCTGTAATGCCTGTCTTTACCCTGATCTGTTCCATACCTTACCCCCTGTGAATGTACATCCTCGTCATCTCCGGTTCACCATCACCCTGCACCATACACAGGAATTCCCACCCGTATCGTTCATAAAAGTGTGTATGATCCGTAATCAGATAAAGTGTACTGATTCCCATCGCCTTCATATCACATACTACCGTATCCAGCAGCTTTCCTGCAATCTTCTGACAGCGCCACTTTTCCTCCACATATACTGCGCAGACGTTCGGCGTCAGATCCCTGCGGTTATGAAAATCATTCTCTATGACGCCCATTCCGCCGATGATCTGTCCCTGCTCCATGGCAATATACCACTGCGGTACAGCCGCTTCATTTTTGAGGCACTGCGTCATACTGTCTTCATATGCTTCAAGCGGAATTCCCCATTTTGAATGAAACCAGGCTGCTGCCATATCCTTATATTCCGCATGTTCTCTTATTCTGATAATATCCATCTGTTTTTTCTCCTGCTGCTCTTCCTGTCTGAGCTTTCAGTTCAAGCCTCATCAGAATCAGCTCCTGAAACCCGCTGCTTCTGGAACAGAACCCCCTCGGATTTCTGCCATATTCGGTAAATCCAACGCTTTTATACAGTGAAACTGCCCGCTCATTTGTACTGACAACATCCAGTTCAAGCTGTGCATATCCTGCCTCTCCGGCACACTCAATGCATGCCTGCGTCAATGCGCGGCCGATTCCCTCTCCCCAGTATTCTTTTTCAATGCTGATTCCGAATTCTGCCCGGTGTTTTACCTTATCTTTTCTGCCGACAGACTCTATTCCCGCTGTTCCTGCAATCCTGCCATCAATAACCGCACAGATCTCGATTTCATCGCTGCTTTCGTCCTTCTGCATCAGGAACTGCCGCTCCTGCTCTATATTCATACTGTTTTCATCCGGGTATGTCAGCAGATAATCCGTCTCTCCATGCGTTTGATTAAAGTTATCATAAACCTGCGCAGCATCTGTCCCCGTTGCACTACGAATGATGCACGTTTTCCCGTTTTTCAGTGTAACGCTCTTTTCGTATTTCATCGCCCGTTTCCTCTTTTTATCTGTTCATCTCTTCCACAAACTTTTCCGGTTTCAATTTTTTTTCAGTCTCTTTACCTCTTTATCAAAATCACTTTCCAATTGCTCCATTTCTCTTTTGCGATAAATTTCAAACTCTTTCTCCGCTTTATCCATTGCCTGCTGATGAGAAACACATCCGCTCCCTTCCAGCAATTTCCTTTGATTTATCACAATTTGTTTATCCAATGCGCTAATCCAATCCCGCATAGACATTGGTATCTGCTCCAACGCCTGAAATTCTGCATAGTCCAAAAACTGTGAAACGAGTAAATTCAATCGCTGCAATTCTATCTCTGTCAGATAATTTTTCGCTATTTTTACATCGTCTTTAGTAACATAATTACCCTTGAAATTTGTCATGCCTACAAGTGGTTTTTCATTATCTACACGCTCATAAATGACTTCCGCCGCCGTATGTTCATGTACTGCATAATGCAACTTATTCTGTACTGTTGCAAAAAAAGTCTTCGTTAAATCTGAACGAGGATCATAATCTGTTGCTGTTGCATATATGTCTGTCACCTGCTGATAGAAATTTCTTTCAGAAGAACGAATATCTCTGATTCGCTGCAGCAGTTCTCTGAAATAACGGGAACCGCCTTGTTTTAAGCGTTCATCATCCATTGAAAAGCCTTTTTGAATATATTCATGTAATCTGACTGTTGCCCACTGCCGGAATCGTGTTGCAATCTGTGATTGCACCCGATAGCCAAGTGCAATGATCATATCCAGATTATAGTGATCAATATATCTTTTTACCTGTCGATCTCCTTCTGTTCGAACTAACAAGAATTTCTTGTTAGTTGATGTACGATCAAGTTCATTGTCACTATAAATTCCCTCAATATGCTGACTGATATTCTGCTGCGTTGTGCCATACAGTTCTGCAATCTGCATCTGGGTAAGCCATAAATCTTCATCTGAAAACCGGACTGTAATTTTGGTAACTCCATTCTCATCCTGATAAATTAACAGATTATTATTATCCATTCTTTCTCCTGCATCTTCAGTTTATCTGTTCATCTCTTCCACGAACTTTTCCGGCCTGACCGTCAGCTGCGCCCATGCGGGACGAAATCCGCTTCTGATGGCATTTCTGGCCGACCTGATATTCGACCATGCACAGCAGTAAAACGGAACCTTTCCCCGTTCCAGAATCCTGCATGCCAGTGACTGCGTCAGCGCCGATGCAATTCCCTCTCTTCTGTATTCCGGCAGTACATCAATCCCGATCTGCCACATGTCATCGCAGTCCGCGGAGCATGCCGCAAGGCCGATCAGCCTGCTGCCTTCATATGCGCCGACACCCAGAACATCCAGTTCCTTTCTTTTTTCACAAAGAGCATTTGACCATGCGGGGAGATACAACGTTTCAAAATCTGCTGCTGTCAGTTCCCGCATCTCATATCTGCAGCTCTGCCCGGACAACGCATCTGTCTTCGGCAGAAAATATTCTGCCATAAAGCACACACGCATCCCGTATGCAGAAACCGCCTCATCAAGTACATGAAGATTCGGCGTTTCAAAGCAGTGCTCCACAGCATATTTTCCGATATAATTTCTGACCGTTTCCTCAAACTCCGGAGAGACAGACGCCACGATATTCGTACCATAGGAAACCAGGTCGCAGGAAACAGGCAGTTCCAGATACTTCCTGGCTCCTGCATTTCCGGCAGAATGTACAATCACATTCTGATGCCCGGTAAAATCCTCCGGTCTGCAGTTTGAATCAATCGCAGACTGCCGCATTGCAATCTGCAGAATTTCCTGATCTGTCATTTTTTGTCCTTTCAGAGCACTTTCTCCATCAGATAAAAGAGTCCCATCCGCCAGTCCGCACTTCCTGTTCTGTGATATCCCGCATGCATATAGAGCTGCAGCGCAAAGGGATTCTGCGAAAAAACATCCAGCCGCAGAGAATCCGCACCCAGCGATCCGGCTTCCGTTTCAATCTGCAGAAGTGTCTGCCCTGCAATTCCTCTGTGCTGGAATTTCGGACTTACGCAAAGGCGGTGAATCACATAATATCTTCCCGTGGCATTACTCCAGTCCGCCTTTGCATATTCCGGATCGCATTCCCGACTCAGCACATAGATCACCGCCAGCTGCCCGTCTGCATAGCCGGTTGTCAGGTTTCCGTCTGCAATATCTGCTTCAAAATCTTCCCGTGTAGGATAGTGCTCATCCCACTGATGAATTCCGCTTTGTTCCATCTCTGCGACGGCATCCCGGATCATGCTGCAGATGTCATCCAGATCCGCCGGTGTTCCTTTTCTGTACCTGACCTGCCCTTTTTCCATAAAAAGATCTCTCCCTGCACGTATATTATTCTTCATTATACACGCAAGAAGAGATTTTACCCAGTAAACAGCTGGTATAATTAGTCTTAATAAATATACTTCAACCTGTAACAGATCAGTCAATCCATTACCTCACATCATCTATATGCTGTTATTTAACAAGACTGCGTGTTAAAATATAAAAAAGTAATATCAAAATTTTAAGTGAATGGTTTTTATCAGACCGTTTACAGGTAAGGAAAAAAGCTGGGGACAGATTCAGGGAAATTTTATGATGCGGCTGACGGGAAGCGTCTGACCGGTACATGCGAAACCGGCAGACGGCAGGTAATTATGGGATTAGAGAGGAATTCAGATGTTATTATCAGTATCTGAAAACATCAGAAAATACAGGAAAGATATGGGGTTAACCCAGGAACAGCTGTCTGAACAGCTGTCCGTTTCAACAGCAACAGTCTCCAAATGGGAAAACGGAGTCGCCTCTCCGGATATCGTCATGCTTGCACGGCTTGCCGATTTTTTCGATGTATCCGTTGATGTGCTCATCGGATACAAGTTAAAACATCAGGATGCCGATAATTCAGCAGCTACGATTCGCACATTAACAAGAGAACGGAAATATAAAGAAGGTATAAGTGAAGCAGAAGACGCCTTGAAAAGGTACCCGCATAATTTTCGTATTTTATTTGAATCTGCTGATTTATACAAAGCTCTGTATATTACTTCCGGGGACATACAGGATGGAAGAAGAGCTTTGGCGCTTCTGAACCGTTCACTTGATTTTCTATCGCAGAATAACGATGAACATATCGGAACGCTCAGCATTCATAGAGATATAGCTTCTGTTTACAGTCTGATGGGAAACAGAACTGAGTCTGTTGCTGAATATAAAAAATACAATTACAGTGGAATAAATGACGCTTATATTGCTCAGATCTTATGCGATTGTGATGAAACGATTGAAGAATCCTTTTCATATATAACGGATGCTATGATCAGATCAGTAGCTGAAAGAAATATGCTTGTTATTTCAGCTGTAAACGTATTAAACACCAGGAAAAAATATCCTGAAGCTATCAGTCTCCTTCAATGGGAAATTGAAAACATCAGAGGCCTTATGCCGGATAATGCAGTTACTTATTATGATCGTATGCTTGCCATTGCATTAGCTCTTCTATCAATATTGAATGCATGGACTGATGATCGTAAAAATATGATCGCATGTATACGTGAAGCCTATCAGCTTGCAGATAGATTTGATAAAGACCCAACCTATGACATGTCAAAAATGAAATTTGCATATACAAATATGTCTTTCTTTAAAAATGCCTACGATTCTTTTGGCTCGACTGCTATAGATATAATTGATCAGCTTCTGAAAAGTCAGTCACCCATTAATTCCGACATGAAATCTAATTATGAGGCATTAATCGCTATATGGAACGATACATGCCGGAAATGACATGACTTGTATGTATTCCGGCGGATAAATTTAAAGATATCAAATGCATATTATCTGACGACAAACTGACCTTGAAATTTATTCAGCAGTCAGTCTGCCGTCATGCAGTACCAATATCTGATCAAATTTTTCTAAAAACTGTCTATCAGTATTATGCGTAATAAATATTTTAAGAACACCGTCCAATCGAACAATACAGTCTGCTATATCGTCGGCAGTAGTAATGTCCAGTGAAGATGTCGCCTCATCCATCAGAAGTACTTCTGACTTCTTCAGCAGGCATCGTGCAATAGAAATTCTCTGCTGTTCTCCTCCTGATAAATTGCAGCCTCTTTCTCCACAGTTGTATAAAAGCCCCTTATTTTCAATCAGCGTTTTAAGTCCCGACTTTTTTACAGCTTCCATTACTTCAGCATCAGGGTAGTCATGGAACATGGTTATATTGTCAAGAATACTCGCATTGAATATAAATGTTGACTGTTGCATATATGAAACTGTATTATAAAGCGAAATCGACGTCGCTTTCTTTATATCAATATCATCATAGAAAATACTTCCGTCATAACTGGTGTATCCACGCAGCAGCAGCCGCATGATGGTTGACTTGCCGCTTCCGCTGTCTCCGATTATCGCATATGCTTTCCCCGATTTAAAATTATAGCTGAGGTCAGATAATACAACTTTATTTTCATATGAAAAACTCAGATTATCAATCTTTATGCCTGATTTTAATTCTTTTATTGTCAAATCACCGTCTGTCTCCATATAACTGCTCAGCTGATTCTGAATATTGTCAATCAGTGCACCGGAAGACTTAATTCCCGCAATATATCCCGGAATAGATTGCAATGGAGATATTATGTATTCAGAAAGATTTATATAAGCAAGGACTGTTCCTACAGAAAGGATATTTCTAATCGCAAATAATCCTCCTATCACAAATATCGATATCTGTATGGCTGTACCAAGTACGTTTGATATTGAAGCCAGCAGAGATTCCTTGTTCTTCCTGACCATGTGGGATCTTGACATTTTTTCATTTTGCTTATCGAACAGCTTCAGAGCCATTGACTCTGATTGAAAACTTTTTATAACAGAAAAACCATTCAGCAGATTGTTGAGAATTTCAATAAATTTATTATTTGAGTCACTACTCTCCAGTTCAAATTCACTGATTTTTTATATCATTATTATTGTAACAATAACAGGCAACAGGCATAACAGAATAACGATCAGAGATAAGTTAATATTATACCAGAACATTACTGATATTGCTCCTGCCATGGAAAGCACACTGCTGATAAGCAGTATAAGCCCAAGCAGATATTTTTCTTCTACCACAGATGCATCATTACTCAGATAGGATATATACCTGCTCGTACTGTCCCCCAGAAACATTGTGATATTATTTCGTGACAGTCTTGAAAAAATCTCCTCTCTGAATGAGCGCATTGCCCTGTATACAAATAAATTTCTGAACCAGTTTATCAGGCACTGCGTTATGAATAATGCAAGCAGAAGAACCGCTACGATACTCAGGAATGAGATCAGTTCATTTAAACCGGCCTGATTCACCAGATCAATAATCCTCTGTAATACACAGGCAAAAGAAACTGACAGAATATTTCCTGTCAGAACCCAAAAAAGAACCAGTGCGAATAACATTCTGTTATTTTTAAAAAGAGTTGATCTTAGTTTCGACATATCGTTTTCCCATAAGAACCAGGCTGCATGAGTCTGTTAACCGTTAAATCAGCTTGGAGATGGAGCATTTGTATATATTGTATATGTCGTATTTACAGGTTCACATATTCAAACAGTAAAAAAATATCTCATTCTTTTTTCTTAATGCGATAATCAGCTCTGATAAAGTTCTTCTCAGAAAATCTTCGTACGATAGATACTTTCTGTATATACCTCCCGGATTCTGCAATATGTATCTGCTTCAGATTCCGGCCATTTTTCCAGATACAGCTTTGCATCTTTTCTCAGTTCAGTAATTTTCATATCAACCTCAAGCATTTCCTGCGATTCCTTCTGCAGAAATCTTTTCAGCCCGATCTCCCAGATCTGTCCGGTATAGAAACTGTCCGCTTCCAGGTGACCATTGATATACATGCCCGCTGTATTTCCTTCATATACAATATTCAGCATAACTTCTTCTGCTGCAGGATCAAGGTGTTCTGCTTTCAGATGATATGCCTTTGCCTGCGGTTCTGTTTTACCCGCTTCCTCTGTTACAGTGCAGGTTGTACGGTTCTGACATCTGTCTGCCGCGTATACTGCAAAATCATCATATGAAATGATCTCCCGCGCAGGCGCCGCTTTCCTTTTTTGCAGAAAGCTGTCACTGCAATGCGTGATTTCCGGCCAGACTGCAAACTCAGCAGATTCTG
>CAYMBY010000008.1:0-3425 GCA_964388815.1 uncultured Butyrivibrio sp.
GAAATAACGGCACCGCCAAGGCCTGTGGATGCTGTGATCAATCCTGTAACCGTCGCAGTTCTGCTGCCTGCAAAATCCATTGACCTCGCAAGAACACAGGGATATATCGCGCCACTGCAAAAACCAAGAGGAATACTGAGGATCAGTACCGGAAATTCTGAAGGTGACATCGCAATGAGCAGCACGAACAGGACAACTCCTGCAGATGCTGCAACAAGAAGGTGTCTGTTGTACCTGCTGAAATATCCGCACAGAATACGCGCCGGAATCATGGCAAGCCAGAACAGGGAAAGTGCGAGAAAGGCATGCGTTCCGCCCAGTTCGCGGGTGATATAGGAATTGATGAAAAAGGCAAAGCCGTTTTCAAATCCGACATAGATAAACATAATAAAACAAAGAAGAAGTACGCCGGGAAGGAAATATGCAGAAGCATCCGGCGCAGAAGCATCCGGCGCAGAAGCAGATGAACCAGCCCCGTCACGGGGCTGTACCTGCACAGCGGTTTCCCGCGCAGAGAAATCCGTAAAGCACATGGTCATCAGATTCATCATCGTCGTTACTGCAAGGAGCATGAACAGAATCTTCCAGGAAAGGCCATGTCCCAGATAGAGACCGCAGATCAAAGGCGCTGTCACTGCACCCAGCGAATACAGGGCGGTAATTATTCCCATTTTCTTTTTGCCGGTCTGCGGATAGGCATCTGCCAGGGCCGCCAGCGCAATATACTGCAGGGCACTGACACTCATGCCGATGACGAAAATACCGGGGAGAAATGCTGCCGCGCTCCCTGCCATAATCAGGAGGGCACAGCCAAGAAGCTGGACAAGGAGAAACGCGCCATATATTTTCTTTTTGCCGCAGCGGTCTGCAACCGGCCCGAAGATCAGCGGCGCGATAAGCCCGGCGATCAGCTGGACAGAAGCAAAGATCCCCATCGCGCGGTCTTCAAGCTGATAGCCCGTCCCGATGTTCAGGAGGCTCGCCTGATAGCCTCCGGCTTCAAAACCGTTCATAAAAACAGTCAGAGAAAGGAGTCCCGGCAGAAGCATATCTGAATGAACTGTCTGATCAGAGGGTGTTTGCATACCGGTGACTCCTTTCTCCGCTTTCAAAGCATTGACATCAGAGTTTTTCAAATCTTCCGACTTCTTTGGTCAGGTCTATGGTAACTTCCTGATTGGTACCGAGCGATTCGCTGATCTGCTGAATCTCATCCACAATCAGTGTCGAATTATTTGCTGAGGATTCAATTGCTGAAGAGCTTTCAGATACGGACTGTGTAATGGAGGAAATAGAATCTGCCATATTGTCCATGATCGTATTGAGTTCCTGTGACTGTGAACGGAAACCGTCCAGCATTTCATTGAATTTTTTCGCTGACTCCTCATACTTATTGCCGGTCTCTACAAATGCATCATAATCAGCAAGTACTCTTTCATTGATGAATTTCACAACATCCATCGCATTGTCTGAAAGCGTCTGCACTGCCTGTGTCACTTCATTACTGATATTCTGAATGTTACCGGCCGTCTGTCTGCTGTTCTCTGCAAGTGTGCTGATCTCTTCTGCCACTACTGCAAAGCCCTTCCCTGCTTCACCTGCACGTGCTGCCTCAATGGAAGCATTCAATGCCAGCAGATTGGTCTGTGATGCAATATCCAGGATGACATTGGTCAGTTCATTGATCTTGGAAACCTTTGCGGAATTTTCAACCGATTCATTCAGCACCCGGCT
Source organism: uncultured Butyrivibrio sp. (assembly GCA_964388815.1). GTDB lineage: Bacteria > Bacillota > Clostridia > Lachnospirales > Lachnospiraceae > Butyrivibrio. The sequence continues at coordinate 1,735 of CAYMBY010000008.1, forward strand.
CATTTCTTCCATTCTGCTGCCGGTATCATCCTTCTTGGATACAACCTCCTGCTTGATGGAATTGGCTTCCTGCATGATCTCTGATGCAAAATCTGATCCCTCATTGGCCTTATCCCTGATGTTGCTGACGGAATCCCGGACATTTCCGAGTTTGTCATTAATTGTTTCCGCTGTCTCTGATACTGTAATCATGCTGGCAGAGAGTTCCTGCATTGCAGCTGATGTATTGGATACATTATCGTTTGCTTTATTCACTTCAGAAGAAATGGAAAGTGATGCCTGATTCAGGCTGTCTGATCCGTTTTTCAGTTTCTGCATGATTTCCTGCAGTGACTCTATGAACTCATTGATTCCGCTGACCAGAAGCGAAATTTCATTGTTGCTTCTGCTCTTTAACCGATACGTCAGATCGCCCTTTCCGGCACTGATATTATCAATTACCTGATGTACATCTCTGGATGCTATCGACAGCTCGTCCAGAATATTTTTCTTAATTATAAACAGCGCTGCCACAAAGGAAAGAAGAAAGATCACAAGTCCGGTAATTCCTTTTTTTACCGCTGACGCTTCTACTGTGTCCACATAGGAAACCGCATCATTTTTGGTCAGTTCAATATAATCATCCACACCGGTCAGTGCTGTGTCAAACTGCTGATCAATTGAATCATTATCTTTATAAAGTACCTGGAATGCTTCATCCGATTTACCGGCATCTGCAAGTGCAATAGCCTTATCTACTCCTGCACTGTAATCTGTTACTGCCGTTGTCAGGTTATCAAAATTTTCCTGTCCCTTGGTCTCTGTCTCATGCTTGCAGGCAAAGGTCTTCAATGTGGTAATCAGCTCCGGAAGTTCTTTTTCCTTCTTCTGAATGCCTTTCAGCCGGTCTGCCTTGGCATCTGCATCATTGGTCAGAACATAGGTTACTGCATACATCTGCAGCTTGGTATAAGCAATCTTGATCTCATTTCGCTGTGAAATTTCCTGGTTGGTGATGTCGAGTACAAACGCCGTCGTGCTCTTTGATGATTTCAGCGACTGAATCGAAATCGCACTCTGCACCACGAACAGAATCAGCATCAATAACATGATTCCGATCAGCTGCGTCGGAATCCTTTTGAAAAACATAATTTTTCTGCTGCCTGTTGCCTTTTTCTTCTCACCCATCGAATGCTGCTCCTTTCCGGAACAAAATAATAATATAACTGTATAAATACGACTGATATGTTAATTATAGTCTCTTTATATTTGTTATACAATTGCATTTTTTATGGGGTTTTGTCAAAAAACAGTATATGGTGTCTGAAAATTTATGTTGGGTCAGAGGAGGTGGTGATCTATCATTGCCTTGATCTTAGTCGAACTTGTACTCTCAGTATATGGAAAAAACACAAGCTCCGAACCCTGCTTTCTTAAAAATTCACGTTCGGCAAGCCAGTTCGGATCATCCACATAATCACTTCCCGAAAACTGAACATCAAAATGATACAGGCGATAGGCATCCCTGCTGCCTGCGTAGTCCAGCGGAATTTCTACCGCTTCATCCACATATCTGCAGGAACGGACTATTTCAATTCGCTCCGTAAACGGAATAAACGGCTCTGTTTTTTTGCCGCGCCGCACGCCCTCATCCGTCACCACTCCGACGATCAGATAGTCACACTGCTCTTTTGCTCTGCGGAACATATTCA
>CAYMBY010000009.1:0-22251 GCA_964388815.1 uncultured Butyrivibrio sp.
GTTGCACTGGATGACGGTGCATCCAAGCTGATCCTGAACACCAGAGGAACCATGCAGGATGTTCCGGATGGCGTGCTCAGATTCCTTAAGTTCGTAGAGAATATGAATACAGCAGAAGTAAGAGAAGATGCACTCCTTGCCGGAATCCGCAGCAGGATTCTAAAGGAACGCGTCAGCAGGGAAGGGAGGCAGGAATATATCATGATGCAGATGTTTTATAATGATGCACTCCGGAAATGGCGTGAAGAAGGTCGCAGCGAAGGTGAGAATCGTAAGTTGATCAGCCTGGTCTGCCGTAAACTGATAAAGCACAGGAGCGCAGAGCAGATTGCCGAAGCGCTTGAAGAAGATCCGGTGCTGATCGCAAAGATTGTTGCTGCAGCAGAGCAGTGTGCACCTGACTATGACGAAGACAGGGTGTATGAGGTATTGATGAAAGAGTGATCCGGCTTCTGCTTTGACTGATGAGAGAGAGAAAGCGGCCTGTGCGTAAATTCAGAAGGAAGCGGATGACAGATTTGAAAACTTCGGGAACTTTTTTGCGAGAAATGTCAGATACAGGCGGCCTGTGTACAGGTTCAGAAGGGATAAGCCGACAGATGATCAGCCGTTGGGAGGTTTCAAAGGCCTGATCATGGATGAGAAGCGGCCTGAATGCAGATTCAGAAGAAAAAAGCTGACAGACATCGGAAATACAGCTTCAGGAGGTACACAATCTGAGATAAAGAGCGGCCTGCTGACAGAATTACGAGGTGCAGGCCGAACAAAGTCAGAAGTAAGAGAAGATGCACTCCTTGCCGGAATCCGCAGCAGGATTTATCCTTTCCGGAACGCACTCCGGTATGCGTTCGGCGTCTGGCCGGTCAGTTTCTTGAACTGTTTATGGAAGTAAGTATCGTTGGCAAAGCCGCAGGAGGATGCCACGACGGACAGTGGCTGATCTGTGGTGGACAGGAGTTTCCTGGCAAGGGCAATGCGTTCTTCATTGATATAGGAGGAGAGAACGCCGCCTGTTTCCTTGTGGTACAGGTAGGACAGATAATCAGGTGACATATGTACGGCAGCTGCAATGCTGTTCCGGTCCAGATCCGGATCAGCGAGGTGGCTGCCGATATATTTGCGTACGGTTGAGACCGTTGAATCCGGTGCGGACTTCTGCTGGATCAGGGTCGAAAAGGCATGGAAGGTACGATCCGCCCAGTGCAGGAAGTTATCTGCAGAGGATGTGATCTGTGCCGGTGAAGAAGGCACATCAGAAAGAGAGAGTGCTTCATCAATCGGAATCATCCGTTCCGAGAATAATGCAAAAACCATGTGAACCAGCTGATAATAGGACATCATCAGATATCTGGAGGAATATACGGAAGAGGTACCCAGTTTGTGACGAAGTTCCAGCATGACATCATCCGGGCGCCCCTGCACAAGCCATTCTCCCCACTTCCGGAGCAGGTCGTTCTCAAAGACCACACCGGAATCTGAGCCGGGTACCGACTGCGTCAGCACGGGGATTACGGTACTGGTTTCGGACAGAATCTGCATGGAATAGCGTTTCAACAGTTCGTAGGCATAGGCTGCAGAATAGAGCGGGGCATCGGAAAAAGTGTACAGAACGAAGCGGAAAGCAGGAAATTCCGCGGACAGCGCCTGTACGAACTGTGTAAAGGAAGCATTTGCCGCACCGGTGTCCGCTGCAACTGCAGGGTCAAGACAGAGCATGAAACCAAAATCATTCAGATCCACAATGGCAGAATGGTCTGCATCCTGAAAACAGTGCGCAAACAGTCCGGAAATTCTGCCAAAGGGTAGGCCTTCTGCAGTTCCGGCTGAAGAACCTGCGCTGATCAGCGGCGCAGCACTTAAGTAGCAGTAATGATAGCATTCAGAAAGCGCATCATCGGGAATATCATGCGCATTCAGATACTCGGCAATTGCATCCTGATCCGCTTCGATCGCACCGCGAAAGAGTTCACGGAAGAACGTCTGAATTCGAAGCTTTGCGGCAGCTTCTTCAGAAGCTTTACTGTCAGCGACCTTCTGCAGCGCATCCTTTAAGGTCTGCGTCAGTTCGCCGGTGTCGGCGGGTTTTAAGACATAGCGGAAGACCTGCAGGCCGATGGCATCCTGTGCATAACTGAAGTTTGCATGACCGGTCAGCAGGACATTGATGGATTCATAGCCGTTATCTCTGACCCAGCGGATCAGGTCAAGCCCTGATTCACGCGGCATCTCCACATCGGACAGCAGAATGTCCACAGGAGAAGTTTCGAAGACCTTTCTGGCCTGATCTGCACTGTAGGCAGTATATACCTGTGTAATGCCGAGTGCATTCCAGTCAACATTACTCCTGATTCCCTGTGCAATAAAATATTCATCATCTACAATTAATATGGCGGGCATAATCAACCTCCGGGCAGTCATTCTGCCTGTTTATCTATGGGATGCACAGGCTCGTATGCAATGTATGGAATATCAATTTCCGTGCAGGCACCCATGCCTGGTGCATTTGAGAGCTGCAGCCGTGCGCTGTCGTCGTAATACAGTTTGATCCGTTTGACCAGATTGTAAATTCCGATGTGTTTTCCGGCAGACAGATCAGCAGAATGCCGGTCCTCATTCTGATAGTTCTGCAGAATTTCCTCCGGATATCCATCTCCCGAATCAATGTGTGTCAGGTGAAGTCTTCTGGCGTTCTCCTGCCCTGTTACCTGTGCACGGATGATGACGGTCAGCGGTTCACCCATGACCAGGTTATGTTTGAAGGTATTCTCCGTAATCATGAGAAGAATCAGAGGGAATACCACCGCATTTCTGGCCTGTGAATCTATTTCAGGCTGATAGGTGATACAGTCCGGGAAGCGAAGCTTGGTCAGTTCAATATAGTTTTCCACATAGGTCAGCTCTTTTTCCAGCGGGACACGGTCATTGGTACTTAAAGTATAGCGCAGATGGTCGGAAAGCGTTGTGATCATTCTGCGAATTAATGCAGTGTGTTCACTTGTGCCGTCCGCCATGTAGGAAATGAGATTGAGGCAGTTGATCAGAAAGTGCGGTGCCACCTGAGATTTCAGATACTGCATTTCCACATTTTTTTTCTGAAGGTTCTCTTCATACACATCGATCTTGAGTTTCTGGACGGTGTCAATCATATGATTATAGGATTCTGAGATCTCCAGAATTTCGGTACAGCGCTGACTGGAGGTATCAATGCGGCTCTCGGTCTGACCGTTCGCAATGGAGTTTGTGACGGACTCAAGCGTGGAGACAGATTCAGACAGAAATCTGTTCATGAGCCGGTCAATCAGTAAGAAAATGCCGAGGGTGATCATAATCATCAGGCCGACGGCGCGCAGGACGGTCATGCGGGATACATCCACCTGACTTAAGGGAACCATGGCGGTAATGTAATCATTGCAGTAGTCCAGTGCAGAAGATACCGTCAGATATTTTGTATGGTTATGCGCGATGATGTCATATTCATTCAGTGTTTTGTCGACGGAAATGTCGGGCATATCTGCATCAGCGGTTCCGGGGAGAGGCGAGCCGTATCTGTCGACGAACAGAATCTTACCGTTGCGGTTCAGAAGATCGGTCAGTGTGGAAGAGAGCGTGTCTGCATCGGTCCATGCGCCGACGATACTGTCCCCGAGTTTGAAGAAATTGACAAAATAGCTTTTGCCGTTGAAACGGTAGAGAATCCAGGACATGCTCGATTTCTTCGCGAGGATGTTCATATCGGTATGCGAGAGTTCACCTCGGAGATAGGTTTCAAAATCGGTACTTTGAAAGCTGTCCTTGCGGTTGGCAATCCAGGTGCCGTTTTTGGGAAAATAGGCATAAAGTCCCTGAATGTTCGGGAAAGAACGCAGGTTATATTCAAAGAGCTGATTGATTCTGGCGATACTGTCATATTTGTCCTGTACATTGGAAGCAGCACCGACAAGGCTGATATCACTGCTGTAGTGATTGATTTCAACAATATAATAATCAACACTTTTGAGGTTGGTACTGATTTCGTTATTATACAGTTCCAGTGTCTGCCGGATTTCGCTGTAGGCACGGTTACGGATGAAATAATTGAAAAAAAGTGAATACAGAATAAATCCGGCAATCTGAAAAACAAGCAGCAGACGCAGAATCTGGCTGAGACGTTTACGAAAGGAATAATTCCTGTTTTTTAATCTGAACATCATATTGGACTCCATAGGTTAAACCATAAATATGCATTATATTGATATCGCATTTATGTGCATTGTGCCATAAGAATATGCAAAAATCAAGAACATGAAAGACAAACTGACAGGAAAAAACAAACAATCTAAGAATTGTTTATAAACACCGAATAAAAATTCACTTTCAGAAATCGCTCATGGCATACAATTACAACAGTTAAGAAAGTTCTGACAGGAAACAAAGTTCAAGCAGAAAAAAGGAGGTAAGGCCATGGCAGCATCAACAGCCGTGATCAAAGAGCATAGAAAGGGAAGCGCGGGGGCAAAGCTGAAAAGATATCTTCCGCTTTATCTGATGTTTCTGCCGGGAGGCATTTATCTTTTCATCAATAACTACATACCGATGGCAGGCATCATTGTTGCATTCAAGAATTATAATGCCAGACAGGGAATCTGGGGAAGCCCGTTTGCAGGATTTAAGAACTTCCAGTTTCTGTTCGCGACACCGGATGCATTTGTCATTACGAGAAATACCATCCTCTACAATCTGGTATTTATCATTCTGAATACACTGCTTGGTATCATCTTCGCAATCTTCATCTGCGACACTGTAAGCAAGAAGCTGAAGAAGACCTACCAGAGTGCGATCCTGTTTCCATATCTGATGTCAGCGGTTATCCTGGGCTACATCGTGTTCGCATTCCTCAGCCAGAGTACCGGTATCGTAAACAAGTCCATTCTGCCGGCACTTGGAATTGAAGCAGTTGACTGGTACTCGAACGCAAAGTACTGGCCGTTTATCCTGGTTCTGGCCAACACCTGGAAAGGTGTCGGATACGGATGTCTGATCTACATATCGACGATCAACGGAATTGATCCGTCACTTTATGAAGCAGCAGAACTCGACAGTGCGACCAAATGGCAGCAGATCAAATACATTACCTTACCGTTCCTGAAAACAACCGTGATTACACTGACATTGATGAGCGTCGGCAGAATCTTCTATTCAGACTTCGGATTATTCTATCAGGTACCTCGTAATTCCGGTCTTCTGTATTCTGCGACCAATGTAATTGATACCTATGTATACCGTGGACTGATGCAGTCCGGTAATGTGGGAATGAGCGCAGCAGCAGGGTTCTATCAGTCAATCGTCGGATTTGCCATTGTACTGATTGCGAATGCAATTGTACGTAAGACAAACGAAGAGAGCGCATTATTCTAAGGGGGACGGAACATGAAAAGAAAGGCTTTTACACCATATCAGATTCTTGCAAATGCAGTGATGCTTCTGGTCACGCTTTGTGTCATACTTCCCTTTCTCCTGCTGTTCATGTCTTCCATAACAGCCGAGAAAGTACTGGTGGCAGATGGTTATTCCTTCTGGCCCAAACAGTTTTCACTGGCATCCTATGCTTACATTATCAAGTCAGGACAGCAGATTTTGAAAGCATACGGGATCAGTATCCTGGTGACCGTGATCGGTACACTTGTCAATGTGATTCTGTCAGCACTGATGGCTTATCCGCTGGCGGTAAAAAACCTGCCGGGCAGAAGAATCATGATGTTCTACGTATTTTTCACCATGCTGTTCAACGGAGGAATTGTTCCTTCCTACCTGATGTGGAGCGGTATCTTCCATATCAAAGATACATTTTTTGCACAGCTCCTGCCGAATCTTCTCTTAAGTGCATGGAACGTCATGATGATCCGGACGTATTTCTCGACCAGTATACCGGATTCACTGTATGAGGCAGCAGAGATCGACGGGGCATCACAGTATACGATTTTCCATAAAATCGTACTGCCGCTCGGCAAACCGATTCTCGTGACCATGGGAACCTTTGCAGGACTGTCCTATTGGAATGACTGGACGAACGGACTTTACTATGTGGTCAAAAACAAGGATATGTACAATATTCAGAATCTTCTGAACAATATGGTGACCAACATTCAGTATCTGTCGCAGAGCTCCAATTCCAATATGTCCTCTGCCATGTCGGCCATCCCGACCACCGGAATTCAGATGGCAATCGCATTTGTGGCGATCCTGCCGATCATGCTGATCTTCCCGTTATTCTCCAAGTACTATGCAAAGGGAATCACGATGGGTGCAGTCAAAGGCTGACAGGCAACTGATAACAGAAGCAGGTTATACCGCAGCATGTGCTGCGCGATATATAATAAAGGGTAATCACAATAAGGAGGGTATTTATGAAGAGGAAATTACTGGCAATGGGACTGACACTGTCCATTACAGCAGGAATGCTCGCAGGATGCGGAAGCGCAGGGACAGCTTCCGGAACGAGTGCACAGAGCACGGCATCATCATCATCAGGGGCGGCAGCAACCGATGCATCGGTGACAAAGACTTCTGTTGGGGAATATACAGAAGCAAATCCGTATGAACTGACTTTTGCCTACATCGAATTCTATCAGCAGGATGATACGGAACGTCAGGCAGTTCAGGACGAACTCAATAAATATATGATTCCGACCTATCATATCAAGGTCAATTTCCTGCCGCTGCAGTATTCGGAGTATCAGTCCACAATTCAGCTGATGATCTCCGGCGGCGACGCACTTGATGTCATGCCGATCTATTATACCTATGCTTCAAGCTGGATCGGAATGAACGGTATTGTTGACATGACGCCTTATATGAGTACGGATGATGGCAAGAAGATCATCAGTGCACTTGGCGAATCCAATGCATACGTTGGCAAGATGGGTAACACACTGTTCGGCTTCCCTGCCAATAAGGAATCAGTTGAACTTGGCGGTCTGTGTATGAGAGCAGATATCTGTGATGAACTGGGACTGACACAGAAGTATGGACTTACCGCTGACGGAGATGAGTATACCGGAAAGGTATACAGCTGGGATGTGGCAACAGAGATCTTCAAGGAAGTAAAGGATAAATATCCGGATATGATTCCGCTGTATCTGCAGGGCAATTCCAGTGCAATGAGAAGATTTGCATTCTTCGATGAACTGGCAGACCAGTTCGGAACACTGGACTGGGAAGCAGATCATAATTCCACAACCGTAGTCAATGAATTTGCAACCGACACCTATAAGAATGCAGTAACACGTCTTGCACAGTGGTATGACGCAGGTTATATCTACAAGGATGCGGCAACGGATACGCAGGGGTCTGCAACCATGATGAAGGCAGGCAATACCTTCAGTTATCCGTCAGCAATCAAACCGGGCTTCCTTGCTGAAGCAGATTCTGCAAACGGCACAAAGTGCTATGCAATGTATTTCGGTAACGATGTGGAAGGCGGTTATTCCACAACAAATGTCAGCTTCTTTGATACAGGTATCGCATCCAACAGTAAGGATCCGGAGATGGCATTCAAGTTCATCGCAGCACTTTATTCCGATTCCAAGGTCATGAACCTCTGGCAGTATGGTATTGAAGGGACAGATTATAAGTTACAGGATGACGGCACAGCATATTATGCAGACGGGACAGATGATACCAATTATAAATATCATCAGAATTCCGGCTGGTGCATGGGCAATCAGTTCAATTCCTATGTATGGAACAACGGCACCAAGACAGCAGATTACTGGGATAAGCTCCAGCATCACAATGACTGGGCCCAGTATTCACCGGCATACGGCTTTATGTGGGACAGCACAAATTATCAGACACAGATTACGGCACTGAACAATGCTCTTTCCACCTACAGACCGGCACTGGAAACAGGTTCAGAAGGCGTTGCCAATGTAGAGTCCACCTTAAAGCAGCTCAACGATGCGCTGACAGCAGCAGGACTTGATGACGTCATGAAAGCAAAACAGGAACAGCTCGATGCATGGATCAAGACCAACGGAACAGCAAAGACACCTGATTCCAATCTTGAAAAGATCAAATCGGTAAGCGGTGTGCTTACACAGTAAAAGTAAACATATACAGATAAAAAGAATATAAATATAATACGGATCCCTCCTTACTGCAACTGCATTTACTGCAGGAGCGGAAAGGAGGGATCTGCAGTATGAGAAAAAAACAGGAGAAGAGTGTATGGACAGGCTCAGACTATATGGCTGCAGAACAGAATACATGAAAGATCCGGTCGGAATCGACATAAAAAAACCGAGATTTTCATGGAAATTAAGCAGCAGAAGGAATAATGTACAACAGAAATCCTATCATATTATTGTTGGTACGAAGCCGGGAAAAAGTGACTTCTGGGACAGCGGTGAAGTGATCAGCAGCATCTCTGCAGGTACTGAATATGGGGGAAAAGAGCTGACGCCATGCACGCAGTACTTCTGGCAGGTGACTGTGGTAACACAGGACGGAGACCGGGCAGTGAGTGAGCATGCCTTTTTTGAAACCGGACTGCTGGATCCTTCAATCAGTGCATGGAATGGGGCAGAATGGATCGGACCTTCGGAATGCACACTCAGTGCGGATGTCCGGGGTGTATTTTCCATAGAAATGGAATTTGCCATACATGAGGGCAGTACCTGTATGGGACTTGTTTTTGGCAGAAATGACAGAAGAATACAGGGGCGTGACAACTATTTCAGGTTTGATACTGATGTGAGTACAATTCCTGCGAAGCTCATAATCAGCAGAGCAGGCATCACGGACGAAGATGTACAAAAAAACCGGAAGAAGGAACCTCTTTATACGATTATTGTCGCTGACGTTGATGATGCGGCACACAGACCGGTCATTACGGAAGATAACCGGTACAGCAGGCATACACTTACAGTGAAAGTAACAGGAAACTGTGCATATACATATATGGATGGAATCCGGATTGATGCGGTAAAAGGAACTTATCCATGGGGAGAAGAGGCATTACTTCCAAGACAGCTCAATCCGTATGGCAGTAATGATGTGAATACCTGGCCAAGACTGAATGAAATCGGGTATGCGCTTCCTGCCGGGCAGAGTGCATGCCTGTACGGGATCACAGTCCGGAATATCAGAAAGCCGGGAGCAGTTATTTATGAAGATCGGACGCCGCGTGAACTGAAGGCACAGGAGCATGATCTTCTGTGCACGGTAAATCCGTCACATACTTCAGAGCCGATTCTGCGAAGGTCATTTACATTGCAGGAAGGGCAGGTGCGAAGAGCCAGACTGTATGCAACGGCGAGAGGAATCTACGAGTGCAGGGTAAACGGACATAAAATTACGGATACCTGGTTTAATCCCGGGGTAACGCAGTATGACAGACATCTGATGTATCAGACCTATCAGATTGAACAGTTTCTGCAACCCGGAGAAAACGTGATTACGGTTGTTCTGTCTTCCGGATGGTGGAGTGATGCACAGACCTATGTAACGGGGAATTATAATTATTATGGTGATCGTGCTTCTTTTCTGGGAATGATTGCGGTTGATTATGAGGATAAGCCGGAAGAAATAATAGTAACGGATACAAAGAACTGGAAGTACTGTGACTGCGGCCCATGGACGTATGCAGGGCTTTTTAACGGAGAGCATTATGATGCACTGGCGGCAGAGCGTATATCCGGTTATGAACTGCCCGGATATGATGACAGACTGTGGACAGCGCCAGTGATTATCATACCTCCGGTGATTGGCAGGAAAGATGCGGAAGGCAGCGGGATTTTTTCCTGGCCTGAAGTAAACACCGGGGAGCCGGAGATGATCGGACAGTATGGACCCGGTATTATGGCGGTCGGAAGGGTACAGGCAGTTTCGGTTAAAATGATCCGCGAAGGCGTCTATATCTATGATATGGGTGCCAACATGGCAGGGGTACCGTCTGTAAAACTGCAGGGAGAGCGAGGAAAAACAGCGCAGCTGAGATTTGCGGAAGTCCTGTGTCCGGACCTGCCGGAGTTTGCAGGAAGGGCCGGGACACTGATGACCGAGAATCTTCGGGATGCGGACTGCACAGATCTGTATACTTTCTCCGGGACAAAAGAGACGGAAGAATACACACCGGCATTTACATTCCGCGGATACCGGTATATTGAAATCAGTGGTGTCAGCAGGATGCCCGGACTTTCGGAAGTAAACATGATTCTGTTGTCATCGCTGAAGGAGATGCAGGGAAATGTAACTGTTTCGAATGAGATGGTGAACCGGTTCCTTGATAATGTAAAACGGTCACAGAGATCAAACTTTATCGGTATTCCGACTGATTGCCCGCAGAGAAATGAGCGTATGGGCTGGAATGGAGATACTTCGATTTTCGCCAGAACAGCGACTTTTAATGCAAACGTCAGGCTGTTCTATGCCAGATGGCTGCAGATGACAGCAGATCTGCAGGAACCCTCAGGCAGATATACCGATATTGCACCGGTCGGCGGAGGATTCGGAGGCTACACTTATGACAGTGCACCGCTCCACGTGGCATGGGAGGTATATCAGCAGTATGGAGATACCCGGGTAATTCAGGATAATTATGCCGCAATGGAACGCTATATGAATTATTCGGCAGATAAATGGCAGCAGGGCGATCTGGCTGCGCCGATGACACTCGGAGACTGGCTTGCACCCGAAGAAACCGATATTCATCTGATCTGTCATGCATTTTACGGTTACAACGCATATATTATGTCGGGAATGTCTGCGGCAATCGGACGGGATCCGGAAGCATCCGCATATCAGAAGCTGTATCTTGAACTGCGAAGGTCATTTAACGATATCTATATTGATGCGCAGACCGGCAGAACAAAGGATCATACGCAGTGTTCCTATGCACTTCCCCTGTCCATGCACATGATAAGTGAAGAGAATATCCGGAACGTCGGAAAATGCCTTGCGGAAAAGACGGCAGAGACGGGATATCTTGTAAAAACAGGTTTCTTCGGAACGGCTCCGTTAAATCCGATGCTGACGCAGACCGGGCATGCGGATGCGGCATTCCGCCTGATGGAGCAGACGGATAATCCGTCCTGGCTGTATCCCGTTACACAGGGTGCAACTTCCGTGTGGGAACGCTGGGATTCCTATACAAAGGAAAAAGGATTCGGCGGGCATAATAACATGAATTCCTTCAACCATTATTCGCTGGGGGCTGTCTGTGAATGGTTCTACAGCTACGTGCTGGGCATTCAGCGGCAGGAAGATTACCCGGGATATCAGCATTTCCTGATCAATCCGTGCATTATGGTCTGGGAGCATGCAGAAGGCGGATTTGAAAGTCCATACGGACGGATTGAAGTGAACTGGGTCAGAAATAAGCAGGATGGAAAGGTTGCACTGACGGTCAGAATTCCTGAAAATTCAGCGGCAACTGTTATACTTCCGGGAGGCAAAAAGAAAGAATGCGGAAGCGGCAGATATCATTTTGAATATCCGGATGAAAGAAAGGATGATTGATAATTTATGAAAGAGCAGATTTATAACCCTTATTTACCACTGAATGAATATGTTCCGGACGGAGAACCACATGTATTTGACGGGCGTGTCTATATATACGGCTCTCATGATGCACCGGATGCGGAGGTATATTGCCCGGGACATTACGTGACCTGGTCGGCACCCGTGGATAATCTTAAGGAGTGGAGATACGAAGGAGAGATATACAGAAGAGATCAGGATCCGAGCAATGCAAAAGATACCATGCAGCTCTGGGCACCGGATGTGACAAAGGGACCGGATGGCAGGTATTATCTGTATTACTGCTTCTCTTTTTACCCGGAAATCGGTGTGGCGGTCAGTGATTCTCCGGCAGGTCCGTTTGCATTCTACGGCCATGTGAAGTATCCGGACAGTATAAATGGCGGTAAGACACTGCAGGAATTCATGCCCTTTGACCCTGCAGTACTGACAGATGAGGATGGACGGGTTTATCTGTACTATGGCTTTGCGCCTGCCTGTGAAAAAGAGATGAAGGCACCGAAATTCAGTGAAGCCGAGATCGCGGCATTTCCGGAGAAACAGAAGGAAATACTGCGGGTGCTGTCAAAGACTGAATTCGGAGAAAACGGCATGGCGGTTGAACTGGAACAGGATATGATAACAATGAAGGCGATTCCGCAGCCATGTATTCCGGGCGGACATCACACGCAGGGAACCGGATTTGAAGGACACGGATTTTTTGAAGCGTCGTCGATCAGAAAGATTCGGGGAAAGTACTATTTCGTATATTCCAGTCATAAGAGCCATGAACTGTGTTATGCGGTAAGTGATCATCCGATGGATGGCTATCGCTATGGCGGAACCGTTATTTCCAATGGAGATGTCGGACTGGAGGGCAGAACGGAACCGGTATATACACTTGGAAACAATCATGGCGGAATTGCACAGGTCGGGGATGACTTTTACATATTCTATCACCGTCAGACAGCGGGATCTGAATATTCCAGACAGGGCTGCGCAGAGAAAATAAGGATCGCAGAGGATGGCAGTATCGGACAGGTGGAGATGACAAGCTGCGGACTGAACGGCGGACCGCTTTGCGCCTCCGGCACGTATCCTGCGGCAATTGCCTGCCATATGACCAGCAGTACTACGATGAGCCGTATTGATTATAATGATCCGGTCATGAAGCAGCAGACCAGAATTGTCGAGGAACAGAATCAGCAGTATATTACAGCCGTTACAGACCAGACAGTAATCGGATATAAATATTTTGACTACAGAGAGGCAGCGGAAATCGGACTGGAGCTCAGAGGAGAATTCAAGGGAGAAGTTATGCTTTCAGCAGACGAAGCAGGGAAAAAGGCAATCGGAACGCAGAAGGCAGAAATTTCATCGCAGGAATGGAAAGTGATCAGCATCTGCACAGAAAGGCAGTCAGGAATTCTGCCGCTGTACCTTCATTTCAGCGGGAAAGGGACACTGGATCTGAAAACAGTCATATTCCGGTAAGATTTTGTGAAAAAGCTTTCCGTCTGCAGGATGTCCGCATCATAATATTTTTTGCGCTGCAGTCTATTCAAACATTAATGAATATGCGATATAATGTTAATAAGTATATTCTGAATATGTGCAAAGAGAATGCGGCCGGCATTATGGAGGGCACAGGATGGAGGCTTTTTCAGGAGAACCGCTTTTTTTGATTGATCACGCTTCCTGCATCATTTATGTGATTGATGCAGGTACATATGAACTTCTGTATGCCAATGCAGAGGCTCTTTCCCTGTGGGGAAAAGCAGATTATCAGGGCAGGGCCTGCTATGAATTCATCAATGGCAGGAAGGATCCGTGTCCATGGTGTTCTGTTCCGGTTATGGAAAACGGGAAGTGTCAGGTGGATGCTTCATACTCTCCGCAGCAGGACAGGTGGTTCAATATCAGCTGCATTGAAATGGACTGGCATGGCACAAAGGCAATTGCAGTTTATGTCCGTGATATTACCAGACAGCGGAAGCAGGAAGAAAATGCCAGAACTGAGGTTCGCAGAATATATGAATCAGCGGTAGAGGAAGCCAGACTGGTTGTCTGGGAATATGATATTTCCAGGCATCGCATTACGATGGCAGAGAATGAATATACACAATATGATTATCGAAAGTTCGGACTTCCGAAGATTGTTGAAAATGCACCGGAATCACTGATTCCGTTTATTGATGAACAGTATACAGACGCGTTTCTGGAGATGTACCGGAAAGTGGAAAACGGAGAACCCAAAGCCAGCTGTGATGTGTGGTACAAGTTTGGAGTCGGAACCGAGCCCAGATGTGAACATATATCCTATACCACAGTATTTGATGAGAACGGGAAACCGGTCAGAGCGTATGGAATCGGACAGAATATTACGACACAGATGGTGGAAAAGGAAAATTACAATCGTCTGTATCAGCAGATGCTGGGTACTTTTCCGGATAATGTTTCCAGTTCGCAGCTGAATCTGACGCAGGACAGATATATTAAAGGTTACAGCTGTTATCCTCAGGTGCTCAGGAGACTGGAAACGAAAACGGCTGATGAACACTTCAGAGCAGCCGCTGCAGCGACCGTCGGCCATATACAGACGGAACTGCTGGAAACATTTAACTGTGCACATCTGATTGAAATGTTCAGGAACGGCAAATCAGAATTCAGCAAAGAATATCCGGTCAGAGCATCAGACGGAGGAATTGTCTGGGTGAATACTGTTGTTCACCTGCTTCAGAATCCTGATACCGGGGATGTGGAGGCACTGACCTGCACAACGGATGTTTCCAGACGGAAAAAGGATGAAGAAATTATTGCACGTTTTGCCGAAAACGGCTGTGATTTCATCGGAATTGTGGATCAGGCGAAAGCCGTGTTTGAAATGCATTATGGTGTCTGGGACTGCCGGGAGTGCCGGCAGGGACAGCGGGTGGAATTTGAAGCAGTCCGCCGCCTTCTGACAGATACATATATGGATAAGAAGAGTGCAGCGGATTTCATGAAAGAAACAGAACTTTCAGTGATTCTGGAAGGAATGGGGCAGGATGCAGAGTATACGGTAACCTATGATTACAGAGAACCGGGGAATGATGCACTGTGCATGAAAAAACAGCTCAGATTCCTGTGGATGAATCCGGAGCATGATGAAATACTGGTAATTCAGAATGATATTACTGATGTTTACCGGGAGGAACAAAAGAAAATGCGGCAGATGCAGGAAGCAGTACTGGAAGCGGAAAAAGCCAGTTCCTCCAAGTCTGAATTTGTTTCCAGAATCAGCCATGATATCAGGACACCGATCAGCATTATCAGCAGCATGACACAGTTTGCATTTGAAGATATGGAGGATCATGAAAAACTCAGATCAGACCTTCGCAAAATTGAAGCATCCAATACATTTCTGCTGAGCCTGATTAATGATGTGCTGGATATTTCCAAAATTGACAGCGGTAAGATCGAACTGCACCTGATGCCATATCTTTATGCGGATTATATATCCAATATCCGGAATATGTTTGAACCGCTGTGCGCGCAGAAAAACATACGGTTTGAGATCATGCCGGAACCGGAAAAAAATGTGATTCTCGTTGACCAGACCAGACTGAATCAGATCACATTGAATCTGTTATCCAATGCGGTAAAATATACGCCGCCCGGAGGAAAAGTTATTTTTGCAGCGAGAACGCAGATGCAGGAGGACGGGAGAGTTGCATGTGAAATCCGGGTAAAGGATACAGGAATCGGTATGAGCCGGGAATTTCAGCAGAAGATGTTTGAACCGTTTACCCAGGAGTATGATAATCCGGGTCGTGATAAGATGAATACGGGGACTGGACTGGGGCTTTCCATTGTAAAGAAACTGGTGGATCTCATGAAGGGAACCGTTTCCGTACAGAGTGAACTGGGAAAAGGAACAGAATTTATTCTCAGATTCTGCGCAGAGGCGGCCGGAACCGGAGAAAATACTGCATCCGGAACAGGTACTGCGAAGCCTGAAGCAGAGAAAAAGCTGGAAGGAGAAGTGCTGCTGGCAGAAGATAATCCGATCAATACAGAAATTGCCAGACGTATTCTGGAGAGTATCGGGGTAAGTGTGGTACATGCGGAAAACGGAAAGGAAGCACTGGATATTTTTGAAAAGACAGCACCGGGTACCTTTATGGCAGTGCTGATGGATATTCAGATGCCGGTGATGAACGGATATGAGGCAACAGAGGCGATACGCGGACTTGAAAGAAAAGATGCCTCTGAAATACCGATTATCGCAATGACGGCGGATGCCTTTTCCGCGGCACTTGAACACAGCAGAGAGATCGGAATGAATGACTATATCACGAAGCCGATTGATCCGCAGCAGCTGCGGCATACGCTGGAAAAAAATGTGAAGAAGAACAGGAAAAAGAAATAAATCAGGACAGTTACAGTCATATAAAAGCCCCGGAGCATGGAGAAATCAGACCCGTGCTCCGGGGTTTTATGGTGCCGGGAAGATCTGTTATGAACCCTGCGCTGCAGCCTGCCGGTTCAGAAGATGTGCAATACCGTGCAGAACGTCGGATTCATCATTGAACCGGCAGATTTCAAACATAAATCTTTATATGGTCTTAATACGGCAAAGAGATTTGCTAATACTATCTTTAGAGAGCAGGAACCATAATTAAGATAGTATAAAGATGCATTAAGACATATTAAGATACCGGAATGCATCGGAGAACTGAAAGAGGTGAGATGTTATGAAATCAATTTTACTGATCGGTGCCGGAAGATTCGGAAAAAATATAGCAATAAAATTAAGAGAAATGGATCATCAGGTTCTGGCAGTGGATAAAAGAGAAGACAGGATTGATGCAATCCTGCCATATGTAACAAATGCACAGATCGGTGACGGAATGAACAGAGAGTTTCTGCAGTCTCTGGGTGTCGGTAATTTTGATGTGTGTATTGTGGCAATCGGAAACGATTTTCAGAGTTCGCTGGAATCAACTGCCTATCTGAAAGAACTCGGAGCAAAGCTGGTTGTATCGAGAGCAGCAAGTGATGAACAGGCAAAGTTTCTGCTTCGGAACGGAGCAGATGAAATTGTATATCCGGAGAAGCAGATGGCTTTCTGGACAGCAATCCGGTACGGATCAGAGCACATTTTTGATTATGTGGAACTTGGACAGGATTATGCGATATTTGAGGTGGCAATTCCGGAAGAATGGATCGGAAAGACCATCGGAGAACTTGATATCAGACAAAAATACAGAATCAATATCATGGCACTTAAGAATGACGGGCAGATCGGGATGGATATTACATCAGATACCCGTCTTACGGGAGAGGAAACCATGATGGTACTGGGACACTATAAGGATATTCAGAAGTGTTTTCATATCTGAGAGGAAGTGATCTTATGTTGAATCTTCTTCTGATTGTATGTGCAGCGGGATTGATTCTTTACGGGTACAGAATCATGAGCCGTATTGACCGGTTTGATGAGGCGCAGGAAGAGGAAAGAATCCGGGAGAAAGAACGAAACCGGATCAAAGATGTGGATGCAGATGAAAAAGAAACCACAAATGCCGGAGAGAAGTGATAAAGTGATAGAAGGAGATTTACTTTTCATTTTGTGAGAGGCATAAACAGATGGCACAGGGAAGACTGAAAATTTTCTTCGGATACGCGGCAGGTGCAGGAAAAACCTATGCAATGCTGGAAGCGGCACTGGATGCAAAAACGGCAGGAATTGATGTGGTGGCGGGATATGTGGAAACGCATCAGAAGCCGCAGACGCAGGAGATGCTGCGCAGAATTGAGAAAGTTCCGTGTATGCAGGCAGGCGCAGCGCAGGAACTGGATGCAGATGCGGTGATTGCCAGAAAACCTCAGCTGGTGCTGGTGGATGATCTTGCGCATGTAAACGGTGCCGGATGCAGACATCTGAAGCGCTGTCAGGATGTGGAAGAACTGCTGAAGGCAGGAATCGATGTTTATACGACGGTAAATCTGGAAAATATTGAGAGTCTGAATGACATTGTTGCTTCGGTTACCGGGATGGCGGCAGAGGAAAGAATACCGGATTCGGTATTTGATCTGGCGGATCAGGTAGAACTGATTGATATTGAACCACGTGAGCTGATCGCCAGAGAAACAGGGAAACTGCCTGAAGATGACAATGATAAAATCGGGATTCTGACGGCGCTGCGTGAAATGGCACTGCGCCGCTGTGCGGACAGGGTGAACCGTCTTAAAGACGGCAGCAGTGCAATCGCCGGAAATGAATTCCGGATAGAGGAACATATTCTTGTGTGCCTGTCACCGGCGCCTTCCAATGCGAGAATTATTCGAACGGCGGCAAGAATGGCGGCAGCATTTAAAGGGAGCTTTACGGCACTGTATGTAGAGACACCGGATTTCGGCTTCATGCAGGACAGTGAAAAGAAAAGGCTCTGGGAAAACATGCATCTGGCGCAGCAGCTCGGTGCGCAGATCCAGACAGTATACGGCAGTAATGTGCCGCAGCAGATTGCGGAATTTGCAAAGGTATCCAATGTATCCAAAGTCGTGATCGGCAGAAGCAATGCCAGAAACGGAAGATTTCCGGTCAAAAAGGCATTGACGGAGAAGCTGATCGAGAATGCGCCGGATCTGGACATATATATCATCCCCGACGGAACGGCAGAAGCCGGATATAAAGTCAGAAGGACGCATGTAATGGATTTTGCCACATCCATCAGAGATGGTGTGAGGACTGCAGGGGTGATACTGGCAGCTACCCTGATCGGCTTTGCTTTTTCCAGACTCGGATTTACCGATGCCAATATTATTACGGTATATATTCTGGGTGTACTGATTATTTCCGTGATTACTTCAAAGCGTTTTTACAGCCTGATTGCATCTGCTGTCAGTGTGCTTGTATTCAATTTCTTTTTTACAGTACCAAAGTTTACATTCCGCGCATATGAAAACGGATATCCGGTAACATTTGCAGTGATGTTTCTGGCGGCATTTATTATGGGATCACTGGCCGCCAAACTGAAGGACCAGGCAAGAGAATCGGCGCAGTCCGCATATCGGACGCGGGTTCTGTTTGATACCAATCAGCTGCTGCAGAAAGCAAGAGGAAAAGAGGAGATTCTTTCTGCGACAGCAAATCAGCTCGTAAAGCTGCTGCAGAAGGATGTGATTGTATATCCGGCAGAGGCAGGCAGGCTGGAGGCTCCTTCTGTTTTCATGAAAGATCCGGGGAAATTAAACGATGAATATATTTCGGAGGACGAGCGCAAAGTCGCAGAGTGGGCGCTTCGGAACGGGAAGCATGCAGGGGCGACCACGGACACTTTTTCCGGTTCAAAATGTCTGTATCTGACAATCAGGATCAATCAGAGCGTATATGGCGTGGTAGGAATTGTAGCGGGAGAGCAGCCGCTGGATGTATCCGAGAACAGCATGCTGTTGTCAATTATGGGCGAATGTGCACTTGCACTGGAAAATGAACGTAATGCGGCAGAGAAGGAGGCGGCAGCAATTGCAGCAAAAAATGAACAGCTGCGGGCCAATCTCCTGCGTACAATATCGCATGATCTTCGTACGCCGCTGACTTCCATTTCCGGAAATGCCAGTAATCTTCTTTCCAATGGGAACTGCTTCGATGAACCGACCAGAAAACAGATTTACACGGATATTTATGATGATTCCATGTGGCTGATCACACTTGTGGAAAATCTTCTGGCAGTCACCAGAATTGAAGAAGGACATATGAATATCAGTATGACTTCCGAGCTGATGGAAGACGTGATCACCGAGGCCCTGCACCATATCAACCGGAAAAGTGTGGAACATCATATCACGGTCAGCAGTGAGGATGATCTGATTCTGGCCAGAATGGATGCGAGACTGATCGTTCAGGCATTGATCAATATTGTGGATAATGCCATAAAATATACTCCTGCAGGCTCTGATATTTCGATCCGGACATGGAAAAAACAGGGTTTTGTGTATACCAGTATTTCTGATAACGGTCCAGGAATACCGGATGAAGTCAAAGTACATGTTTTTGAGATGTTCTACAGAGGAAAAAATAAAATTGCAGACAGCAGAAGAAGCCTGGGACTCGGGCTTGCACTCTGCAAATCAATTATTGCCGCACATGGCGGTGAGATAACAGTGACAGATAATATTCCGCATGGTGCGGTGTTTACGTTCACGCTGCCTGCGGCACGAGAGGTAAAAATGAATGAATAAACCATTGGTACTGGTGGTAGAAGATGACATTCCGGTTCAGAATCTGATTACCACAACACTCAGAGCGCATGATTACAGATTCCTGACGGCAGGGACGGCAGAAGAAGCAATTATGGAAACAGCTTCTCATAACCCCGAAATTGTACTTCTGGATCTGGGGCTCCCGGATATGGATGGGGTGGAAGTCATCAGAAGAATCCGGACGTGGTCCAATGTGCCGATTATTGTGATCAGTGCACGCAGTGAAGATACGGATAAAATTGATGCGCTGGATGCCGGAGCGGATGATTATCTCACCAAGCCTTTTTCCGTTGAGGAACTCCTGGCGCGGCTTCGTGTGACGCAGAGACGGCTCTCTGTCATGATGAGTGAAACACTGGCTTCAGATGCGGTATTTACAAACGGCAGTCTGAAGATTGATTATGCCGCGGGATGCTGTTATCTTGGAGAGGAAGAACTGCATCTGACACCGATTGAATACAAGCTGCTGGTACTTCTGGCACAGAATGTCGGTAAGGTGCTGACACATAAATTCATTACGCTTCATATCTGGGGCAGCAGCTTTGACAGTGACGTGTCTTCACTGCGTGTCTTTATGGCAACCCTGCGGAAAAAGCTGGAAAGCGCACCGGATTCGCCGCAGTATATCCAGACACATATCGGCGTCGGCTATCGGATGATGAAGGTAGAATAATCGGAGAAATTCATAGGATGAGAAAATCACTGACGGGTGTTCTGACTGTACTTTCGATGCTGATTCTGACCGTTGCATTTTCCGCACAGGGAAGTGCACAGGAAACAAAAATGCAGGGAACCGGAGTCCGGGGAACGGAAGATGCCGAGGTAACAGAAATGCTTCAGCAGATGACGATACAGGAAAAGGTGGCACAGCTCTTTTTTGTGACGCCGCAGGCACTTTGCGGGACAGATTCTGCAGTGACAGTGGCGGATCAGAAGCTTCTTAAGGCATTGGATCGTTATCCGGTCGGAGGCGTGATCTTTTTTGCGGATAACCTGCAGAATACACAGCAGACCATACAGCTGCTGTCAGGGATACAGCAGCATATGGAGAAGAACACCGGCATTCCGGTGTTTCTGGGTACAGATGAGGAAGGCGGCAGAGTGCGTCGTGTTGGCAGTAATCCTGTCTTTGGAGTTACGCAGGTACCCGCTATGGGTACGCTTGCGCAGCAGAAAGATCCGGAGGTGATTCAAAAGGCGGCACAGACCATAGGAACTTACCTGTCGGCGCTGGGATTCAATGTCGATTTTGCACCGGATGCAGATGTCATTACGAACAGTGGTAATACTGTGATCGGGGACCGGTCATTCGGGACAGATCCGCAGCTGACAGCGAAGATGGCGGCTGCATATATGAACGGGCTGCATGAAACGGGAATGCTCTGTACTTATAAACATTACCCCGGTCATGGCGGTACACAGGCAGATACACATCAGGGTTATGCCTGTACGGACAGAACCCTGAAGGAACTTGTGCAGAGCGAACTGGTACCGTTTCAGGACGGCGCATCCGGAAAAACAGATTTCATCATGGTATCACATATCTCTTTGCCGAATGTGACGGGCAGTGATATCCCGGCATCAATGTCTCCCCTCATGGTACAGAATATTCTGAGAGAAAAAATGAAGTATAACGGCGTGATTATCACGGATGCAATGAATATGGGTGCGGTTACGGAGCATTATACATCGGCAGAAGCTGCCACAGATGCGTTTCAGGCTGGATGTGATGTGATTCTGATGCCGGAAGATTTTAAAAGTGCATATCAGGCGTTATTGAAAGATGTCAGAAAAGGCAGAATATCAGAGGAACGGCTGGATGCTTCTGTCAGCAGAGTGCTCAAAGCGAAAATGAATATCAGGTAAATGTATGGCATTCCATATGGCGATATTTTATCATTCTGCAGTAAAATGGTGAGGCTTCATAGATCAGAATCACCGTATACGAGGAATAAGATGAATTATCGCATTGATTATGAAAAATATCAGAATGATGATGAAGCACTCAAGGGGCTGTGGGAAGCTGCATACCTGGATAAACTGACGCATCTGGGAAGCAGATACGGCATGGAAAAGTGGATATCAAAAGCACTTACAGACCGAAAGGCAGATCAGTGTGCAGCACTGATGATTATCGATCTTGATAATTTCAAGTATGTAAATGATACATTCGGTCATATGCTGGGAGATGCGCTTCTGGTGGAAGTTGCAGATATGATCCGCAGCATTTTTCAGGAAAATTTTTTCTGCGGAAGAGTCGGCGGAGATGAGTATCAGATCTTTACGCAGGAGGTAAGGAACAGAGAACAGATTGAGCAGCTGGCAGATGAGCTTTGCAGCCGTGTCAGCACGAAATATAAAAAGCAGGGAACTGCATACGGGGTCTCTGTCAGCATCGGGATCGCATATACATCAGATGGAAAAGATGACTACGCGGAACTCTACCGGAAAGCGGATCTGGCACTCTATCAGGCCAAGGCATACGGAAAGAACGGTTACGTGGTA
>CAYMBY010000010.1:0-8489 GCA_964388815.1 uncultured Butyrivibrio sp.
GATCATAATCCCAGTAATCCGCATCTGTCAGCTGTCTTGCTGCGCGCTTCTCACATACGATTCCATGCTCCTCAAGCTTTTTCCTGGCCGGCGGATACATGGGATTGCCGATTTCCTCCGTGCTGATGGCCGCAGAATCAATCTGAAACTGCTCTGACAGCCCTGCCTTTGCCACCATATCCTTCAGCATGAACTCCGCCATCGGACTGCGGCAGATATTGCCGTGGCAAATGAATAATACTTTAATTACACTCATTTTATCTTCTTAAATCCTTTCAAATCCTTATATATACGCCTCTTTGGGTCCATATTTTTCTGACTCCGAGGGAATGCAACACAGACAGTATAACATAGACATCCCCATCAGGCACCTCCTTTCTTCCTGCCATTCTTTGTAAAAATATTTTCCTCAAGACTGACTATTCTCATCTGTTTCCTACGGTCTTAACCTTCTGATTCAGTTTTTCTGTCATGACTATCAGTAATACGAAAAATATCATCAGAAAGAACGGGAATAACCATATCCCTGAAGCACTCTGGACCAGTCCAAATAACGGTGGGATGAATGTTGAGCCCACATATGCCGATGCCATCTGCATTCCTATTATAGCCTGCGACCTGTCTGCCCCAAAATTATACGGCGTAGCATGAATGATAGACGGATAAACCGGTCCGCTGCCAAAGCCGGTTATCAGCATTCCAATTATCGCAAAAACTGTCCCTTTCACAGGGATGATCACAGTCAGAAGGCCCAGCCCTATAATAACGATCCCGAGACGGATCATGTTTTTGTCGCCCACTCTATCGGAGATCAATCCGCTGACAAGCCTTCCTGCTGTTATTCCAAGCACGTATAGTGCTCCAAAAGTCGCCGCAGTCTCAACCGGTACGTTTTTTGCCGTAACCATGTAACTGGATGTCCACAGCATGGCTGTCTGTTCCACCCCGCAGTATGCAAAAAATGCTATAAACAGGAACAATGCCCCCGGTATTCTGACGACTTCTCTAAGCGGTATCGGCCCGCTGCTTTCAGCCTTTTCGTCGGATGATACTCTGCTCGGTGTTTTCTTCCATAACGGCAGAGACAGAAATATGATCAGTGTTATGACAAACTGGATCACAGATACATTTCTGTAGCCTGCCTGCCACCCCGCGCCATAAGCCAGGGCTCCGCCCATGATATATGGACTGACCGATGCTCCTATTCCCCAGCAGCAGTGCAGCCAGCTCATCTGCCTCGAGCTGTAATGCAGTGCCACAAAATTGTTGAGGGCTGCATCGATCGCACCTGCCCCGAGGCCATACGGGATCGCCCACAGACAGAGCATCCAGAATCTTCCTGATGCGGAGAATCCGAGCAGTGAGACCGCTGTTGCCAGGACGCTGACTGCAGTGACCTTTTCAGCACCAAACCTGTGCGTAAGCCTGTCTGACATCAGGCTTGAGATAATAGTGTTTGCCGAGATGATCATTGTTATGATCCCTGCCAGAGAACTGCTCACGCCAAGCTCCTGATGCATGACAGGCCAGGCCGATCCCAGCAGTGAATCCGGAAGCCCAAGGCTTATAAAAGCTATATAAATAATTGCCAACAGTAATGATGCCATTTTTTCTCCTTATCTGCCTTTTTTGTTATAATACTATCATGCACTTGGAATTTCTTTAACTATCCTGTATATTTTTATATGAATACTGTCAGGATCAGAAGGTATTAGGAGGCTTTGAATAATGGGAACCCCAAAAGTATATAAAACACTGAATCTGCGTAATGATCTGATGGAATTTAACAGCTACCGTGATGAGAGCTTCCGGGTCGACAGATATAACGATTATTTCAATGAATTCCCTGATCTGATGTTGCCTGCCCACTGGCATGATGAGTTTGAAATAGACATTATCATTAACGGGTCTGCAACCTATTATATTAACGGCAATCCGCACTGTCTGAATAAAGGGGACACCATCCTCATAAATTCCGGAAGGACTCACTATGCCATCGGAAAGTCCGAGAACAGTAAAGCTCTTGGCATAATTTTTAACCCGGAAACAATATCACCGGATCTAAAATCCATCATTTACAGAAAATACTTTCACGATTTTATCCGTTCTGAGGTTGATACCCTTATTCTATCTCCGTCCGAATCGGACGATGAATGGCAGACGGTCTACGATATATATAGCCTTGATGAAGATGATCCTCTATTTGAAATTCATTGTCTGGAACTCATTTTAAAGATATGGCAGCCTTTTTATCGAAAATTTGAGTCAATGAAAGAACCTGCAGTATCCCAGGACAACAGGTCAGAAGCACTTATAAAGATGATCACATATATGCACGACCATTATTCTGAAAAAATCACAGTCGAGGAGCTGGCTGCACTGACAGGAATCTCATCCAGCAGCTGTTTCAGGCTCTTTAAACAATACACTGCATACAGTCCACTGGCGTACCTGAATGATTACAGATTAAGACGTTCCGCTTTGGACCTTTCTGTAACGAAAAAATCCGTCACTGAAATAGCTGCGGATTATGGCTTTGACAGCCCAAGTTATTTTTCTTTATTGTTCAGCCGAAAATACAGAATTTCTCCTTTAAAGTACAGAAACAGCCAACTGCGTTGAAAATTCTGGTTTTCCTGAAAATTTAATAAGCTTTAATTTCAATAACTCCTGAGCGAATTGCATCCACTTCCTCTTTCTCTGCTCAGTCATTGCTTTTCCGGTTCAGCATCTGCTCCATTGTGCTCAGCAGTTCGTTAAAATCAATCGGCTTTGCAATATGTCCGTTCATCCCGACAGTCTTCGCTCTTGTAATGTCATCAAAAAATGCATCCGCAGTCAGCGCAATGATCGGTACAGTCTTTGCATCTTCCCTTTCCATGGAACGGATTACCGTTGCTGCTTCATAGCCATCCATATTGGGCATCCTGATATCCATCAGAATAATGTCATAATAACCCTGCGGCATGTTGCTGAATTTTTCTGTTCCGTCTTGTCCATCTTTGGTTCTGTCAACTGCAATTCCCTTCTGCATCAGCATCGTTTCCGTTATTTCTGCATTGATATCATTATCTTCACAGAGAAGCACATGCTTTCCGGTGAGGTTTTCCCGGCGCTCCGTCACAGTCTCATTCTGCGGAATCTCCTCCGGCTCTGCCTCCCGGACCGGTATATAAAGATCAAACGTTGTTCCGGCATTTTCACGGCTTTGCACTGTTATCTGCCCGTTCATGAGATCAATGATTTTCTTCACAATGGCAAGACCCAGTCCCGTTCCCTGCACGCTGCTCGATTTGTATCTTCCTTCCTGTGTAAAAGGATCAAAAATATGGGCCAGAAAATCTTCTTTTATCCCGATGCCATCGTCTTTGACAATAATACGCAGGCCATAGCCGCCATCCTTTCCGGCAGTACGGCTCAGCAAAAACTTTACATGTCCTCCGGGCTTTGTATATTTGACCGCATTGGACAGCAGATTTAAGAACACCTGCTGTAACCGGATTCTGTCCGAGTATATATAATCGAACCCTGAGTCATCCTTCTCTTTCAGTTCAATATTCTTTGCCATGGCCGACTGCCTGATATTTTCAAGTATGGCGCCATACTGTTCTTTCAGGCGGAATACGGAATATTCAAGATGCACCTTCCCGCTCTCAATCTTGGAGATATCCAGAACATCATTGATGATATCAAGCATCAGCCGGCTGGATTCATCTATTTTTTTCAGATATTCCCTCTGACTGTCATAATCCTGCGTCTGTATCGCGAGATTGGTGAAGCCCATGATCCCGTTCAACGGTGTACGCATGTCATGACTCATATTGGATAAAAAAGTGGCCTCGGCAGCCCGCGCATTTTCTGCCGCCTGCGCTCTTGCCTCTACCCGGATCATTTTAATCTTTTCCTTCTGTTTCAGGTTTTTGTATGCCAGTAAAACCAGCGTCACAATAATCAGTGTGAGCACCGCCATAATGAGCATGACCCAGACAACAGGAATTTTGTTAAGAAGCGCATAAATGCTCCCGTCCAGTACAAAGCTGTTCGCCAGTATCCCGTCCATTCTTGATTCGGAAGCTGCTGCCGCCTTGCTCAGGACAGAAGCCAGCAGAGAATCGTCCATTCTGACCGCACCACAGATACTCCATTGCAGTCCGGGAATATTGGTAACCGTATACTCTGATGCTCTGTGCTGATTCATAAACCAGGTGGAATCCGGAATTCCACAGATAATAGCATCCGCCTTTCTGTCCTTAAGCGCCCTGTAGCAATCGGACATTGTCGCATAGCTGCTCACGCTGACGCCTTTTGCATGTCTGTTCAGGAAATAACTTACGGCAGATGTATCACTTTGTCTCACTGCGTCCTCATGAAGTGTTCCGCTTCCTGTCCGTGTAACTTTAACCATACTCTGACGGGTATAATACCGCGTCAGCAGCATATTGTTCTTTTCTGCGTAAAAGACATCATCGTTAATAAAGCCGATCACATCGATATTTTTCGCTGACAGCGCAGCAATCTCCGCATTGCAGTCGGCAAACGGAACGAAGCTGAATTTCAACCCGCTGTACTCAGAAAGTGCCCCGTAATAATCCGGGATGATTCCTGTAATGGTGCCATCCTTTTTCTTTTGATAAAACGGCGGATCATTATCAAGAACCGCAACTTTTATTTCCGCGTTGTGCGCCTTTATATATACCTGTTCTTCCGCTGTAAAGATCGATCCGCCCTGCTCTTCACTGCCGAGATATTTGTTATGCAGATCCAGGGCATATGAATGATCTTCATCAATAATTCTGAACATTGCTTCATCGACTTTGCCTTTCAGATCTGTTCTGTCCTTCTGAAATGCAAAATAATATTTGGTGGCACTGAAATCCAGAATCATCCGATAACCGTTGATCTGGGTTCCGCCGATGATCTCCGCATCCATTTTTCCGCTTTGCAGAGCTTCATCCATTTTCTCTGCCGTGCTGTATTCCGTGATATCCGGTACAAAGTCATAACCTGCACACCACTCTGTAAATGCAGACACCATGGCGGAGTCTTTGATTGCGCAGAATTTCTTTCCCTTAAGCTGCGCAACATTGCCATAATCAAAACGTCCGTCATCACTTCGCACGCATACAGACATCATTCCTGTACCGCTCTCTGTTTCTGCAAAAATAAACCGCTTTGCACGTTCTTTCGTTTTGGCTACCCCAAGCGCCATGTCAATTTTCCCGTCTGCAAGATCATCCAGCATAACCTTATAATCCGGTTCATTGACAAATTGAAGCTTCAGGCCGGCATACTGTGCCACCTTGATCGCATATTCAACATCATACCCGCGTTCCACCCCGTCCTGGTCCTTTACCGAATATCCTTCTTCCGTTACCGTCCCGACTCTGACGGTTTCCCGGCTGTCCTTTTCCTGTGCATGTACTGTTCCCGGGAATAAAAAAAGACAGCAGAATATCGCTGCTGACAGAATCACTGCCACAGCATATTTTTGCCGCCGGTTAACGGAATCAGAATTTCCCCTCATAGGTTACCCTGCCTTTCCACAAAACGTCACATCATAATATAGTAATATTATATATCCTGTTTGTATTTTTATGCTGTTTTTCATAAACATTTGCCAATGGTTATTCCCTGCCCGGCAAAAAAGACTATAGCTGCAACGCCATAGTCTTTTGGATCCTCATGTTTTTGCATTTTCTTTCATCTGTGTAAACATATCCTTACTGATATAGCAGCCCGCCTGCGGATGCCCGGTCACGTTAATTGCACAGTCAAGGGTATCAATCATTCCGTCAATCTGCTGCACCATCCCGCTCCACTTCTCATCATAGGCCATCCGGAGCCGTTTCCAGTCGGTGAACATCTTTACGGCATCTCTGCCGTCCTTCCCCGGTATGGTTGCAAAACTGAGCGTGGTATCCTTCTCAAATACCGCCCTGCCGCCCGCATCAGGCACAGGTGCATCACCTTTAAGCTGCATCGGAATCAGGAATTTTGCCTTCACTGCTTCTTTAGAGAGAAATCCATAGTAAAGTCTGAGGATCAGCTCCGCGTCCTCGCCTTCCGGCTTGCCCATCTGTCCCGTCAGCAGAATCCAGCGCTCCAGATCCGGATTGGTCACCGGAATATTCTGCGGCTGCTCACCGCTGTAATCCGGCTTTTCCACCAGTTTTTCCGCACTGATGGAAGACTGTTCCGAGAGCACCTGCACACCGCATGCACCATTGAGATAAAAAGAGCTTCCAAGGAAATTACGGATTCCGTCCTTCTTCTCCCCGTTCTCTATCCTGCGCAGTTCAAACACATTCTCCGGCAGAGAACGTTCTGTCACTTCCGCATATGCCTTCGTACAGATCCGGATATCCGGAGGGATGCACATATATCCGCCGTCCTGCTTCACTGTTCCGGAAAACATATACGGCTCCCCGGTCGCCTTACTGTAGATACAGTAGATTTCCTCTGCCTGCAGAATCTTTTCACACATTGCGGATGCAAGTATGTCAATTCTGCGACGGGTTTCCTGCCTCGCTTCCTCCGTATCATCTTTCTGCACCTGACTGTGAAACCATCCGAATAAGCGCCATAATTCAGCCAGATCCGTAATGGACAATATGCTCAGTTCCTCCTCTGAAAGTACCAGTTTCTGCTTCATGATATAAGAATCTGCAAGTGCATCAATGTAAGCCCCGTGTACATCTTTCCCCGAAATATTCCGTGTAAAGATGACTGACGATCTGCGGATACCGATGGTACTCCCGCGACTTATCTTAAGCCCGGCATTGCAGTCTGCAGCTTTCTCCGCTTCCTGCCCGGGAGCGGTTTCTATTCCCTCAATTGTTGTTACGGTAATTGCATCATGATCCGCGCCCGGATTGCAGATATAGACCGCTGCGCCTTTGCACACCGTGCCCTTTATTCTGCCGGCCACGAGCAGGTCTTCTGAATCTTTCAGGCGGAATGTATCCTCGACACCCGTGACAAATTCTGCCGGCGGATTCTCCGGCTCCGCCTGCGGCTTTTTCTCTTACTGCTGTTTTTCTGTTTCTTTTGCTTCTGTCACTGATGGCTTCTTCAGCCAGTCAAATATCCCCATTTAATTTTCCTCCTCAAGTTCAATATCATAAGACAGGCTGTATTCATCAGGACTGCTGTCATAGGGTTCATTGATATCATAAGAAAGAGTACAGGACACATTTCCTTCCGTCTCTGTTACATCTTTTGCTCCCTTCAATGGATCAAATTCGTCCAGAAGCTTTTGCGGAACCGGCCCGGCTCCTTCGCAGATGTCTCTGCCTCTGTTCCCTCAATCTGCTCATCTTCCTCCGGCTGGATCAGGGAATCATCTTTATGCCAGTCTGCCATCTGCTTAAGCGACCGGATAATTTCATCACGATCGCCTGCCCTGAATGCATCCAGAATCTCAAACGATGGATCCCAGCTGCCAAACCGGTAATCACACTTCTCCTCACAGACAATCTTCCCGGATGTATCATCAGCGTATACCAGGATTGTCCCCTGTCCATAGATTATGATGATGTGATTCACCTCATCATAATCCACCCGGTTAATATCCTCACGTGCAATCCGGTATTGCTTGCGTTCAAAAAAGCACGCCCGCCTGATTCCTCATAATTAAATTCCACACCATCCTCATATAGCTTTATGAATTCATGCCTGCGCCTGCAAAACGGTAAAGCGCACAGGTTCATCCCGGATTGTATCGTACCAAGTCCGAATGCCGCCAGGATAATGGCAACCGGACATATCATAATTACCATATAAAAAAAAGAAGCCGGATCAAACCCGTTTTTCATCAGATCGCCTGCCATACAGACTCCGCCCCATACAATTGCAGATATGGCGGCAAGGTAAAACAGATCCGACACAATCCGGTAAAACCAGAACTTCATTTCCTGCATACTGTATTTCCGCAAATACTTCATCTTTGTAAACCAGTGATACGTATATTCATTTCTGAAATCTATTTTCATTTTTCATATCCGCTTTCTTTTGATCCAAAAATCCCCGTAAAAATACGGACAGAGCCAGAAACTTATGCCCTGTCCGTAAAAAAATCAAAATATGTAAAAAAATTATCCCGTCAGACTTTCGTCAGCTGTTCCGCCTGCTCATAAATACCGCTGAGCGTCTTATCAAAATCTGTAAACTGGGCAACCGCACTGTTGGAAGAATTAACACCTTCATTGGAAAGCGCTGCCACTTCCTGGCTGGTTGCAGACAGGCTGGAAATACTGTCATTGATCACTGCCGTCGAAGCAACAATTGCCTTCATTCCTTCACCGATTTCGCTGAACCTTGTCAGCAGTTCAGATACGTTGTCATTGATCGTCAGGAAGTTTTCTTCTGCTGTACTGATCATGCCGTTCTGCTCCTGTACGGAAGCCACGGTACGGTCAATGCTCTGCATGGCCTGATCCGCATCCGCTGTCAGCTCGGCGATGATCTTGGTGATCTCATTGGAAGCACCA
>CAYMBY010000011.1:0-70238 GCA_964388815.1 uncultured Butyrivibrio sp.
CATAATTCACACAGCTGTCACAGTTCATGCGCTGCCTCACTTTCAAAATTCATATGTGCATAGTACTGTTCATCAAATGCATCCTGCTGCGCAAGTGGCGCTTCATGCGCCGCGCTGCATAGCTGCATAAGTTCCTGCACAGGTGCCTCCCCGCACTGCGCACACCGCACCAGGTACTTCAGTGTGCCGTACAGAGATGTATTCCCGACCGCTTCTGTCTTTTCCGGCAGTGAATTCGGCAGAATCCCCAGTTCACGGATGGCCTCAAAATCAATCCGGTAGCCAAAACCTCCTGCAATATATACATGTGCAATCTGCTCCGGATTCAACCCGCTTTCCTGCAGCAGTATCTCTGTTCCTGCACGTACTGCAGCTTTTCCCAGCTGCACCTGACGTACATCCTGCTGTGTAAAGATAACCGGATTCCGGCCTTCTTCCCCTGCCAGTACATATCCGCTTTCAAAATACGGATGTTTCATCAGTCCCGTATCATCTATGATTCCTGAACGGTGAAGTGCAGCTGCCGTTTCCATGACACCTGTTCCGCAGACTCCGACCGGAGGCTGATCACCGATTGTTCTGTATTCACATCTGCCGCCTGTCATCGACACATGACAGATTGCTCCCGGAATGCTGCCCATTCCACAGCTGATTCCGCCGCCTTCGAATACAGGTCCTGCCGCAGTTGACGTAACCGTAATCCCCCGCCCGTTTCCTGCCGCCATCTCACCATTGGTTCCAAGATCCAGAAAAAGGAATCCTGCTCCGGCTGATTTTTTCATCAGATCCAGCGCATAAATTCCGGACAGAATATCTGCGCCGACAAATGCAGATATTCCCGGAAAAATCGTTACATTGCAGTTTCTCCATTCTGCTGTCAGCTCCGGCAAAAGATCTGATGCCTTATGCTCCTCCGCCGCAAGTGTTACCGCCCGGTAAGGGTAGGTTCCAAGTCCCGCGCAGGAATACCCCCGCAGCAGATGCAGCATGGTGGTATTTCCTGCCATGGCAATTCTCTCGATCTTCTGTGCCGTAATTCCCGTCTTCTGCAGAAGTCTGTCAATCAGCTGTGTCAGATCTCCCGTAATGCTCTTCTGCAATTCTTCTGCTGCACCGTTCTGCGCCGCCTGAATCCTTGAAATCACATCAGCGCCGTAACAGCGCTGATGATTGATTCCTGTTTCTGCAGCAAGAATTCTGCCGCGGATCCGGCTGATTTCCGGCCCTGATATTTCATCTTCCGCATCCTGCTTCTGATCCGTCCGGATCAGTGCCGCAGCAAGCGTTGTTGTTCCGATATCGATTCCGATCGCATAACGTGCATCGGAAGGCTGCTCCTTCAGCATTCCCGTTGCAGCAATTTCCGGAACCTGTATTTCTTCCTCCTGCAGAGAATTCAGTTCTATGGTACAGTCCTTCTGCAGCAACACCATACAGGCCAGCCGGTTTCCTTTTTCCAGCAGCTGCTGTGACAGCTTTTTCCGGTCGGCTCCCGTAATCTGCGGAATCCCGTCTGCAAATCTGACCGCACACTTCCCGCAGGAACCGGTGCCTGCGCATACTGCCTGCACCGGAAGTGCGTTTTCCCGCAGCACATCGAGCAGTTTTTTACCGGGTCGTGCCATCAGCACGTGCTCTGCCGCACCGGATCTGACCGTGACCTTCACCATACGGCTGTTCATACAGGATTCTCTTCCATATATTCATCTACCAGTCTGGCTGCAATCCCGCACAGCTCCGGACACGGCCGTTTCTGATAATATTCCTTTGAACGTTCCTGCGGCGCCGGACGGGCACCCTTCTCAAGATGAAGCAGCTCGTGACAGATTATGGAGCCGTTGATCCGGCGAAAGCGATCTGCCAGATCCTGTACTCTCGCATACAGCTGTTTCTTGGCCTCAAAATCCTTCGGATCTGCATACCCGTAAAAATGACCGATCACCAGCATCATACCGCTGACCGTGCCGCACACTTCACGCATGCCGCCGAGTCCGGCGCCAAACGGAGATGCCAGCTTCAGCGCTTCCTCTCTGTCCATCCCCATATCATCACAGAATGCCAGTACCACCGACTGCGTGCAGTTATATCCTTCCATGAAAAGCGCTTTCGCTTTTTCCTCATGTATACTCAATTTCATATCCTCCAGACGCCTTGATTTTCATACTTCTCTCTGCTTCTGATTATAATTTTTTTAAAGATTTATGACAACCGGATATCATCATATTCCTGTTTTCTTTCCTCCGCAATAATACACGCCAATGAATAACCGAATGTTTGTATACAATCCTGTGGCAGATCTTTTGTGACCGGGTTACAGAAACAGATTTACTCCATCGATATAATAAGTCTCAGAAACAGTCAATTCCAAGGAGGTAATCATTATGTCAGTTACAGTTATTACAAAAGATAATTTCACACAGGAAGTTCTCGCTGCAAAGGAACCGGTTCTCCTGGATTTCTGGGCCAGCTGGTGCGCTCCCTGCAGAATGCTCTCTCCTGTCGTAGATCAGATTGCAGAAGAGACTGCCGGCATCAAAGTAGGTAAGGTCAATGTGGATGAACAGCCGGAACTCGCATCAAAATTCGGTGTCATGAGTATTCCCACGCTTGTCGTGATGAAAGACGGCAAGGCGGTTCAGCAGTCCGTCGGTGTTAGACCCAAAGCTGCAATTCTGGATATGCTCAAGTGAAAGAGATTCTGATTTGAATCATGCCCTGAAAAAATAAAGCGCTGCAGCCTGCTTACAAACTGATCCGTTTGTAACACAGGCTGCAGCGCTTTTGAAATGAACTGCCATTGCAGCGCATTTTTTATGCCGTGAGCTTTCGCAGTTTCTTCCGGTCCGTAATGGTGACCGACCCCCTTGAAAGCTTCACCATTCCTTCTGTTTCAAAATATTTGAGCATCCGGGAGACAACCTCCCTTGCGCTTCCCATCAGTCTCGCAATCTGCTCATGTGTCATGCTGATGGTGTCCGTCTCATTCTTGCTGCTCTCATCAATCAGGAAAATGGCAAGTCGTTTATCTGCCCCCATGAACAGGATCTGCTGCATTGCCCACATCACATCCGAGAAATTGCTCGTGGTAATCTGGTAGCCGAAATTCTGCACATAAATATTCTGCCTGGCAAGATCCCGGAAAGCTGCCGCATCAATCAGAAGTGCCTCGGTATCCTCCTCTGCATCAATATAAACATCAAAGGTAATCGCTTCCAGGACACAGGATGCGGACAGAATACAGACATCGCCCTTAAACAGGCGGTACAGCGTAATCTCACGCCCGTCTTCCGACATCAGATAAGTACGGAACTGTCCGGTTCTGACCAGCAGAATACCGATGCAGTCTTCATTTCCGCCATGTACCAGCGTGCCCTTTTTATAGCATACCGCCGATGTACTGTTTAAAAGTCTTTCCTTCTCTGCCTCAGTCAGATGTTCCCAGAACGAAACGTGTGCGATCAGAAATTCACGACATTTTTCATCAAGCATATTTTTCACCCTTTTCTTCATGCGGCACTTTACTGTGCAAAATGAAACACAATTCCTGCTGCCGCTGCAATTGCAATAAATACAATCGGATGCCACTTCAGCTTTTTTTCTCCGATAAATATCAGTATACCAAGAATCCATGCCTTCCAGGAAAAAAGATCTGTGATCGAATGTGATGCCTCAAACGCCGGCAGATTGAACATCGTGATCTTCACGACGCTGATCCCTGCCGCTGAAATCATGGCGATCGATGCCGGACGCAGACCATAAAATGCTCTTGCCACATATCTGCTGTCACGGAACTTATTCAGGAAATGTGCCACAATCAGGATAATGATAATGGAAGGCATCGCCAGTCCCACAGTAGCACAGAACCCGCCCAGAATTCCGGAGGTCTTATAGCCTGCATAGGTCGCCATGTTAATTCCGATTGCTCCCGGTGTGGATTCTGATACAGCTATCATATCCGCAATATCCGTATGTGTAAACCAGCCGGTATGATCGGACATTTCATACAGAAACGGAAGGGTTGCAAGTCCTCCCCCGATAGAAAAAAGTCCCGTTTTGAAAAATTCAAAAACAAGCCGCAGAAGTGTCATCATTCGTCCTCACCTCCGCTTTCCTGTGTCAGTGTATCTTCCTTTCCGAACAGAATTCCGAACACCCCGGATGCAATCACCAGAACTGCCGCCGGAATGGAAACCGGAAGCACACTGCTGAACACCGTCAGAAACAGTACAACCAGATACAGCCCGAGCGCCTTTTTATCCACGACAGATTTTTTCCACAGCCGCAGTACTGCCTGCAAAATCAATACACAGACACAGACGCGGATTCCAGCAAATGCATCTTTCACTACCGGCAGATCGGCAAAGTTGGTCAGAAACGCCGCTATGATCAGTATAATGATAATCGGTACCGTCAGAAACCCGAGTGAAGCCACAAGGGCTCCGGGAATTCCCTTTCGCTTATTTCCGATGAATGTGGAAACATTCAGCGTAATGACGCCCGGCGTACATTGCCCGATCGCAAAATAATCCATCAGCTCATCCGTTGTGCACCAGTGCCTTTTTTCATCCAGATCACGCACCAGAATCGGCAGCATTGCATAACCGCCCCCGAATGTAACCATGCCGATCCGCAGAAAGCAGATAAATAATTCCCAGAGTTCCTTCATTTCACTGTACCTTCTTTTTCCGATTTTTACGATTCTTGTTTCTTTTCGATGCCAAGTGTACAATGAAACTATCCATATGTAAAAGATTGTTTTTGTATGATACCCATATTTTTTTCGTATATCAGTAATGAAGGAGCACAGAGCAGATGGAAATAAAACAGCTTGAATACTATCGTGCTGTCGTTGAATGCGGCAGCATCAGCAAGGCAGCCGGAAGGCTGCATATGTCGCAGCCGCCGCTGAGCTATCAGATGAAGCAGCTGGAAGCAGAACTGGGCGTACAGCTGTTTGAACGCGGCCCGAGACAGATCCTTCTGACACAGGCCGGACAGGTTTTCTATGAAAGAGCCATCGGCATTCTCAATCTGTCTGCTGCCGCCATACAGGAAACTTCCAGAATCAGTGCCGGCAGGACGCTGCATCTGGGCATCACCTCCACTGCCAGTCCCCTGATTCTTCCGTATATTTCACGTTTTTCAGCACTTTATCCGGACGTCCGCTACGAGATCCACGATGGTACCACCTTCGAAATGCAACAGCTTCTGGAGCATCATATTGTCGATATTGCCACCATGCGGACACCGATCTCGCTGAGTGATGTCTGCACCCGGCACGTTACGACAGAACCGATGATCGCAGCTGATCTGTCCTTTTCCTCTGCTGAGGGAATCACCCTGTCTTCCCTCAGTAAAAGGCCGCTGATCCTCTATCGCAGATACAGAGAGCTGATCCTGCAGACCTTTCATGACCATGCACTGACACCGGACATTTTCTGTGAATGCGATGACGCCAGAACTGCGCTGGCCTGGGCAGAAGAAGGGCTTGGCACTGCCATTTTTCCATGTTCCATGAAACCGCTCTGCACACGCACTGCTACACGTACCATAAAAGCTCCGGAACTCGAAACGGAGATTTTCCTGGCATGGAAAAAGAGCCGTCATGAGCCGGAGCTTCTAAAACCATTTCTGGCACTGTTTGATTCTGTCTGATTCTGCTTACTCCAGAGGTGCCTCTTCCTGCAGAAGTCTGACCGGAAGTGAAATAATGATTTCAAAATTCTCCCTGTCACTGTGCACCTCTGCGCTTCCGTGCTGCCTGCGCATCAGTCCGCGGATACTTTCCAGCCCGACTTTTGAACTTTCATTTCCCTTCTTCTGCGCAGCAATATGATTTTCCACACTGACACTGCACTGCTGCTCGTTTTGCGTAATGATAATCCTGACCGGCGACTGCGGATCCGCATATTTCTCCAGATTGGAAAAAATATTATTAAATACCCTGCAGATTTCATTCATATTCACATGAATCAGAAATTTCTTTTCCGGCTCCTTAATCTCAAAATGGAATCCATTCCCCTCCATCAGCAGCGTTTGCTCGGTAATCAGCTGCATGAACACCTCCAGCCCGTCATAATCTTCTGCATCCGCGATTTCCTGCGTATCTTCCCCATCCGTCGTTATCCGGTCGGCTCCAGATGCCAGAAAGTATTCAAACAGACGGTCTGACATCAGTTTGATCTGATTACAGGTATTCAGACACTTATCCAGATAATGTTCACGCTCTTCACTATTTTCATAATGATGTTCCTTCAGAATTTCCAGATATCCCATCTGCGTTGTCAACGGCGTTCTCAGATCATGTGACAGCGCCGTTACCAGCTTGCTGTTTGCCTGCATGGCACTGCGTTCATTTTCCATCTGCTGTGAAAGCGCCCTGCGCATGGCGTTCAGGCTTTCCGCCAGTGATGCCAGCTCATCTTTTCCGCGGATCGGCACCTCGAATTCCAGATTCCCGCCTTCCAGAATGTGAATGTCAT
Organism: uncultured Butyrivibrio sp.; assembly: GCA_964388815.1. GTDB lineage: Bacteria > Bacillota > Clostridia > Lachnospirales > Lachnospiraceae > Butyrivibrio. Next base: position 6,483 of record CAYMBY010000011.1, read on the forward strand.
CATTGAGTTCATGGATATAGCGGATTTTTTTCCGGATCATCAACAGCAGCAGAATCATCATGGCCAGAATGGAGAACATCACAGCGATGCGGTACATCCATGTCTGCATCTGATCTTCAAAATATCCGTAGTAATACACCTTGGCTGTTCCATCCGTAAAATTAATGTGATAGATCGTGAATTCCGAAGGATCCGACCTCACAAAAGACACAGAGATATCATTTGTATATCCGTAAATGGAAGAATCATAGGTATAACTTCCGTTCATCTGAACGCCAATTACCACATAGGAATGTTTTCTCACCCACAGATCCATCTGTGCCGCATCGGTGGAAGCCAGCCCGTTCTGCGTCACATATTCCTGAAAATCCGCTACTGTACTGACATTCTTCGGCTGCAGTATATTCTGCTTCGCCCAGGCTGACGCGATAAACCTGTTCGTCCCCCAGAACAGCAGCAGACAAAGTGCCGCCATGGCAATTCCCGCAACAGCAACTGCTGCCATCAGTTCCACATACAGATTCCGTATTCTGAAAATAGTTTTCTTCCCTGCAGTTTTCTGCATCTGTTATCCTCTCCCCGCTCAGTCCAGCTTATACCCTTTTCCCCAGACCGTCAGCACATGTCTCGGATTACCGGGATCTTCCTCGATCTTAAGACGCAGGTTCCGGATATGTACCATAATTGTTGCATTTGAACTGTACAGGTATGGTTCCTGCCAGATCGTCTCATATATGATCTGCGCAGAACAGGTTCTGCCCGGATTGCTGATCAGGAGCTTTAAGATCTGATATTCCAGTTCTGACAGATCCACGGCCTTTTCTATTCCATCCGCACCGATGAGCCATACTTCATTCAATTCCTTATTCACACGAAGGTTTCCCTTCACATAATATGCATTCCCGATTGTGCTCTCTTTTCCCTTATATACATGATATCTGCGCAAAAGTGATTTCACTCTTGCCGTCAGCTCCGCATGGGAAAAAGGCTTTACCAGATAATCATCTCCACCGATCAGAAGTCCCAGCGATTTGTCTGAATCCTGAGACTTCGCCGTCAGAAACAGGACCGGTACATTATACTGCCTGCGGATTTCCTCACAGACCCTGAGTCCTGACATCCCGGGCATCATGATGTCCAGAATCACCAGATCAATCTCCGGCCCGATCTTCTGCAGCGCACTCTCTCCATCTGCTGCTTCTTCAATATAATATCCTTCACTCTGCAACAGGATATGCAGCACATCACGGATTTCTTCATTATCATCTACTACCAGGATTCTGATCTGTTCCATTTTTATCCTCATGTCATTTAATCGTGCACTTTTTAATGTTCACATATTTATTATACCCGATTAATCTCTTCCGTATACCTCGAAAACTTCGACTTTAGATTTCTTTAGAAACGTTTCAGGATTTTCTTTAGATTTGATTGTTAGTATGAATTCATGTCCGGAAAAAGGATTCACCATCATGCACACTACAATGCTTTTGCATTTACTTATTCAATGGAGGCTTCTATGAAGTTAAAAGAACTTGGCACCAGAATCAGATCATTCATCATCGTACGAAAAGTACAGGCTGTAATCCTCGCTGTAATCCTCTCGGCCAGTATTGCCGGAGGCACAGTCTATCACAGTATTTCTTCCGCACAGGCATCTGCCGGCACCATGACAGACTATAAAACATTCAACGTAAAAAAGACGGATATGGAAAAGAACCTAAGCGTCACGGGAACAATCATCAGTTCCGAAGAAAACACTGCCAATGCAAGCACATCCACCAGTTATCCGATCGCCTCCGTAAAGGTAAAGGTCGGCGATACCGTCAAAGCCGGTGATGTACTGTATACCCTGGATATGACTTCTGTCAAAAATGATATGAATCTGCAGGAGGAAACCCTGAAACTCCAGCAGGCATCTGCCGGAATCGCCGACAAAACCGCAAAACGTCAGCTTGAAGAAGCAAAAGTTACCGGGAATCAGCAGATGACAGATGCCGCCAGATCCCTTCGGGACTCACAGGATGATACCGTAAAGGCCATTACCGATCAGCAGACTGCCACGCTGAACCTCTCCAGCCTTAAAAGTAAGGAAGCTGCTGCAAAATCAGCCATGGATCAGGCTCTTTCCACAATGAACAGCCTGAAAGACAAATATGATTCCCTGAAATCCGCACTGGAAAAAGCAAAAACTACTGCCACTGATGCTGATGCAAAACTGAGCTATCTGAATTCCAGATACACAGAGGAAGATGCCAGGAAAAAATCTGAGGAGGAAGCTAAAGCTGCTGCAGATAAAGCTGCCGCTGATAAAGCTGCTGCGGACAAGGCTGCTGCGGACAAGGCTGCACAGAACACAACGCCTTCCACAGATACAAATACACTGACTGTCAATAAAACTGTTACCGAATCGCCAAGTACCCTGCCAAACACTACTCCTTCCTCAAACATCACCGAAAATACAGACCAGAATTCCGCATCAAAAGAAGACAATACCAAAACGGCAGATCCATCAGTAACATCCCCCTCTGACAGCGCCCGCGCCGATTTTAACACGCAGAAAACCATTTCATTTAATGGCGCACTGACACTCTTTTCCTCCGTGGATCATCCTGATCTGGCCTCCGCTCAAAGTGATGCCAGAGATAAAGATCTTGCTGCCTCCAATGCGCAGACTGCATTTACTCCTGTCGAAACACAGTATAATGACGCTAAAACAGATTATGAACAGAAAAAAGCCGACTATGATACCGCTGTCTCCAATCGCAAAGCCGCTGAAGACGCACTGAAATCCGCAAACAGCACGCTGACCGGTGCCAACCGCACCATGCAGACTGCAACCTCTTCTGCTACAACTTCCCAGCGTACCGCAAACAGTTCTGTAGAAAGTCAGAAAGAGAATCTTTCCACCGCAAGAATCAGCGGGCAGAGTACCACGCTTTCCACCAAAGAACAGATCCGAAAATATGAGGACGAACTGAAAAAGGGCATTGTCACTGCCACTATGGATGGCACCGTCACGAACGTCAATATCGGTGCAGGGCAGACCTACAGCGGAACCAACGCCATTGTGATCGACAATGTGGAAAAGCTGAAGGCTACCGCTGATGTAGATGAAGCCCAGATCAGCAATATTGCAGATGGCATGAAGGTCCGTGTAAAAACAGATGCAACAGGAGATACCGAACTGAACGGAACCGTTGTATTCGTATCCCCTACCGCAACCAAAAATACTTCTTCAAACGCCACAACAGGATCTTCCACCGCTTCCGTAGCCAAGACCCGTGCCACCTACCGTGTCGATGTAAATCTCGATACCACGGATAAACGCCTGCGTCTTGGCATGACTGCCAAAATGAATTTTATTCTGGACAGCAGAACCGGATGCATTGCCGTTCCTTCCAGCGATATCACGACTGCAGAAGACGGCAGCAAAACAGTTACCGTTCTGGGCTCTGATGGAAGCACAACCGGCACCCTTCCCGTAAAAACCGGACTTGAAAATGATTACTACACGGAAATCACCTCCGGAAACCTCAGTGAAGGAACCAAAATTGTAGAAAACCAGGATTCGTCTACTTCAGCAAGCAGTACCGTATCAGAAATGGGGGCACTCGGTGGAATCAACTAATACAGATCAAATGATTCATGTGGATAAAATTATAAAAAGTTATTATGTCGGAACACCAAATGAACTGGAAATACTGCATGGTATCAGTCTTGATATCCGCGAAGGAGAATTCGTCTCCATTGTCGGTGCTTCAGGTTCCGGGAAAAGTACCTTTATGAATATTCTGGGTCTGCTCGACCGCCCTACTTCCGGCACCTATCTTCTGGATGGTGCTGATATGAACAGGACAAAAGATAAGGCTCTGTCCGGCATCCGTAATCATAAAATCGGATTTGTCTTTCAGACCTACAATCTGATTGCCCGCACCAACGCCATCAGAAATGTGGAAATGCCGATGCTGTACGCCGGTGTCAAAGGAAAAGAACGCCGGGACAGAGCAATCGAACTTCTGAAAATGGTCGGCATGGAAGAACGGATGCACCACACACCGGATGAACTTTCCGGCGGTCAGAAACAGCGTGTCGCCATTGCCAGAGCCATGGCCAATAACCCTTCCATCATTCTGGCCGACGAGCCCACCGGGGCTCTGGATTCACACACAGGCCGTATGGTCATGGATCTGTTCCATAAGTTGCACGAAGAGCAGCATAAAACAATTATTCTGATCACACATTCCGGTGAACTGGCTGCAGAAACCCCGCGTATCGTCACCATCCGCGACGGCAGTATTGTGGACGAAAGGAGAAATCAGGCATGCTGATAGAAAACAGTAAACTGGCACTTGCAAGCCTTGCCGCCAATAAGATGCGGGCTTTTCTGACCATGTTGGGCATCATCATCGGAATCGCCGCGGTCATCGCCATTATGACCGTCGGTAATTCACTGCAGCAGTCTGTCAAAGCCTCCATGGCTTCCATGGGTGTAAACAATATCAGTGCCGGCTTTTCCATGCTCAATTATGACGAAGACAGCAGTTCAGGAATCACCCCGCTTGTCCAGCCGCAGGTTCTGAAAGATATGGTCAGCACGTACAGTTCTGAAATTAAGGCTGTATCCGTTCAGTCCTCTGTCGGGAGCGGAAGTGTACGTTCCGGTGATAAAACTGCAAAAGTCTCTGTCAGCGGTGTCAGTGCGGGATATTTTGTCGCAGAACGGACTTCGCTCTCCGGCGGTGCCTTTTTTACACCTCACATGTATGAAAAAGGCTCCAATGTTGCCATCGTATCTGACCGCTTTGCAAAAAGTATTTTTGGAAACAATCTTTCAAAGGCCCTGGGAAAAGAAATTGAGGTAAATGTTGACAGCAACTATACAACCTACACGATTGTCGGAATCTACACTTATAAAACCGACAATTACAGCTTTGACGGTTCCTCCGGAAAAAGTACCTCCACTCCGGTTTATATTCCTTTGAAATCAGCACAGCTTCAGGTACACAATACTGACATCAGTGATTTCACTGTCGTGGCAAAAGACGGCGTAGATACCACTTCTCTTGCTTCAGAAATGCAGACCTGGCTGAATGCACATAATACTGCCTACGCCAATTACCAGATGGAATGCTACAGCATGCAGTCCATGATCAAACAGTCAACCGATATGTCCAAAAACACAACCAATGCCATGACACTGATTGCAGCTCTTGCCCTCCTTGTTGGCGGTATCGGCGTTATGAACATCATGACCGTTTCCATTACGGAACGGACCCGCGAAATCGGTACGCGAAAAGCACTTGGCGCACCGAATGAACAGATTCTGCTCCAGTTCATCACCGAAGCCATTATCATCTGCCTGATCGGCGGTCTCATCGGAATCGGCCTCGGAATTGTAATGGGTAATATCGCCAGCAAGGTTATGGGGTATCCCGCAAGTATATCGCTTGCAAGTATTGCCGTTTCCATGGGATTCTCCATGTTCATCGGTGTCTTCTTCGGATTCTACCCTGCAAACAAAGCCGCGAAAATGAACCCGATTGAGGCACTCAGGTATGAATAGATCCCGGAGGAAACCTCCGGGATCTATAGGAGCCTGCTTCGCAGGCTCCGTATTATGTGTTTCGGGCTCTGTACTGCTTCGCAGGCTCCGTATTATGTGTTTCGGGCTCTGTATTACTTCGTAATTCTGTAATGTTTCTTATGCCCAGATCAGCCAGATAAATACATATCCTGCAGTCACTGCAGCAAGTGCAAACGGTACACCGATCTTCATGAAATCCGGGAAGGATACTTCATAGCCTTCCTTACGGAGAAGTCCGACACCTGCGATATTGGCAGATGCTCCGATCGGTGTGATATTACCGCCGAGTGTTGCTCCGATCAGAAGTCCGTAGTAAAGAAGGCAGGGATTTACTCCCATGACAGCCGTTACACCGGCCAGAACCGGAAGCATCGTTGCCACATAGGGAATATTATCCACAAATGCAGACACCAGCACTGAACCCCATACAACAATTGTGTACAGAAGGAAATAATTGCTTCCTCCGGCCTTTACAATAAAGTCTGCCAGATCTGTAATGATTCCCTGTTTTGTAATTCCGCCGATCACTGCGAACAGTCCTGCCAGCAGGAAGATCGTTGCATAATCAACATTTTTCAGGTTTTCAACCAGTGTCTCATGATCCTTCGTCTTGAGATATTCCCATACGATACAGATAATCCCCCATACCATACAGATCACACCATTGGTGACTTCCGGTTTATCCGGAATAAAAGATGCTGCAATCAGAAATGCAATATGTCCGATCATGGCGATGGTCGGCACGTAATCCTGTACATCCTGCCGTTCGTCTGACGATACCGGCTGTTTCTCCTTACGGAACAGAAACATCATGATCGGTACAGTTGCCAGTGCACCAAGTTCAACGGCAAAGAATACACCGGGCTTTCCTTCAAACCAGAAGAAATCATTGAAATCCATTCCTGCCGCTCCTGCCAGCATAATGGACGTGGTATCGCCGACCAGTGTAGCTGCACCCTGCAGATTGGAAGATACCGCTATGGATATGATCATCGGCACAGGTGATACCTTCATCTTCCTGCAGATGGCAAGTCCTACCGGCGCAATCATATAAACTGTTGCCACATTGTCAATGAATGCAGACACAAATCCTGCAAACAGCGACATGAAAATGGTAACCCACATGACGTTCGGTGCAAGATTCAGGATATGATCCGCAATCAGATTCGGCATTTTCGACTGAATGAAATAATCTACAATTACTACGGTTCCGAAAATCATCATCAGGATATTCCAGTCGATGACACCGAACAGTTCACTCCATGGAAGAATACCGGCAATCAGAAAGATTACGGCTGTCCCACAGGCAATAAGGGGTCTCCTTTTCGCCGGAAGTACGATCATCAGTGCATACATCACGACAAACAGGACGATGGCTATTGTCTTCAAAATATGTTACTCCTTTTTCTGTCTCTTGCTGTTTCGCAATTATTTTTTATCCACTTCTCCTGATGTCGGATTATATACAGAATTTCCTCTTCTGGCACCCATGACATCTTCTTCCGTGAATGTCATCCATTTTACACCACGACGTGTCTGATAGGCAAATGTAAGATGAAGAGATCCATCCGCTGCCTGCAGCAGATAAGGATATTCATATTGTCTGTTATTGGTCTGGTTTTCCTTTCCGGTGTAACCCTCACCGCGTTCCATATTGCGGATCATCGGAAACGTATTTCCATTATCTTCGGAAAGTGCCACTGCTACCGGACAGCGAAGTCCCGGCCATGCACTCCCGTTTTTTACCGCGTCCGCTGCAGATGTCGGATTATAGGCAATCGCAATGCGTCCGCTCTTAAGGCGGATTGCGCTGATGCTGGAATTGTTATTGGGCAGTTCTGTTGCAACCGGCTCACTCCAGCTGTCACCGTAATCAAATGATTCACTTCTGTAAATGTGGTCTGCCAGCCTTGATCTCATAAAGGCCAGCAGATGCCCGTTTTCCAGCTCTACCACATTTGGATGAACTCTTCCTCTGGAATTCGGCATATCGACATGCCTCCAGGTTTTCCCCGCATCATCTGAAATTTTAAATGCACTCGGATCCCCGGCGAGTCCGTCAGGGGACTGCCTGCAGATCCAGTTGCCGTATATCCAGCGTCCATTGGACAATACCTGGATTTCCTGCCTTGCAAAGGTTCCTTCTTCCGGAAAGACGGTCTCATAAGAAGACCATGTCTTTCCATGATCAAACGATTTCTGACATCTGATCTGTGATGTGAACTGCATGTTGTCTACACCGGGTTTTCTTCCCAGCTGAGACGTATACATCGCCCACGCCGCCCCGTCAGGCCCCAGAAATAATGACGGATTCTGGTCTGAACGTTCCGGATCATCAGACACCTGAACAGGTTCTTCCCACTTTTCTGCTCCTTTGGGCAGTCTCGAACACACAATATTAATGTCCGTACCGCCTTCATAGGATCCGGCAAACCATGCCAGCAGCAGATCACCATCCGGCATTTCCAGCATGCACGGTGCATGTGCCGTCTGATACCCGCCTGTAGGAAGCATTGCTTCGGTTGTGCCCATATTGTCATTGATATAGATCACTCCATCCGGAGTTAATCCTGTCAGGTGTCTGTATGCCATTCTTTAAAATCCTCCATTGCTGTGCTTTACTTTTTATCCGGAATCTCCAGTTTGATTACATATTTTTTATAGGGCGCTGCTGTTTCACCCGGAAGATAACGATCCGGTTTATGTGCATCTGTCGGGAAAAAGCATACGAACATTCCCGGTTTAAGCGAAATACTTGCGCCTTCGCCTTCCCATCTTGCCGCATCCTTCTGTGCATCATACGGAACTGCCTGTGTCATTTCCTCTACGCGATTCCACAACGTGTTCCAGCAGCTGCCTTCCAGAAGTACCTGGATATCCACATATCTGTTATGATTTTCAAAGGTTCCGTCAGGAACAGCCTTGGTCTGCTGCTCCTGATACAGAATGTAGCCGCCTTCAAATTCATATTTTCCCGGTTCCCAGCTGTCCTTGCCTGCAATGAACTCAAGTGCATGGTCAAGATTGGCAATCTGCGGAACATATTCTCTGATTCTGTCAAAACGGTCAATGATCATAATATTTTCTGTCCTTCCTGCTTATTTCATCGGGAACATGATAACTGCGCCAAGTGTAAGTGCAAGCAGCCGGATAAAGTACTGCGGAATGGTAAACTTCCAGAACTCCTTCATGTTGTAATCTCCGGCGCCCATAATCATAGCCGGCATTCCATCGATCGGAAGGAAGTGTCCGCACCATCCGGATACAACGATTGCCGCTGCAGCAGCTGTCGGATTCAGTCCCATGCTGACACAGGTTGCAATGGCCATCGGTGCAAATACATATACTGTACCGATTGTGGAGCCTGTGAGGGTTGCCAGTACACTGGTAAGAATACAGAAAGCAAAGATCAGCAGGAACGGATTTACATTATTTCCAAGCATGTTGGCAACCGTCGTTCCGACAAGTGCGGTAAGTCCTGTGCTGCCAAGTGCATCTGCAATACCGATAACACCGGCGGACATCAGAATGATCGGTGCGCTGATCGCCTCACGGATCTCCTTGAAATCAAGAATTCCGAAAATCAGAAGCGCAGCAACTGCAACACCTGTGATTGCATATCCTGCATCACCGATCTTGCTCTGCATGATCATACCGATAACCGCTACAACGAAAATGACATAGGTTGCATTCTCTTTCCATTTCGGCATTGCTACCGTATTGGCTGCTGCCTGTACTGCTTCTTCCTTTGCTGCTGCAATCGGGTGATCCGGAAGGATCTTATATGCCAGCAGGCACCATACGAAGAAACCGACGGACAGGAAGAAATTCACGATGGAGAACTTGACCAGATTAACCTGCATCTTTACTCCTGCGCTTTCCAGTACGGCAATTACAATACCATACTGCAGTGCAACATTGAACGGAGCCAGCGGATGGTTGGCTGCAAATCCGGCAGGCATCAGGACTCTTGAAGTCGGCAGCTTCTTGCTGTAAGGAAGCGTGGACAGAAGTCCGATTACCAGAACGTAATATGCTGTGGAACCTGTACCGAAGATAGAGCAGCCCAGCATTACAATCAGGATGATCAGTACATATGCTTTATATCCGCCCTTGTTCGCCATATTGAACATGGCATTCTTGAACTTCGCAATAAAACTTGTTTTCTGAAGTGCTGCAATAATTGCCATGAATGATGCCAGCATAACGATTGTCGGATTGGCAAATCCGCCAAACGCGGTCTTGATGTCTACGACCTGGAAAATAACCATCAGCAGACATGCCAGAAGCGGCGGTGCTCCGAACGGAAGCTTGTCGGCCACGATCAGAATAATCATCAGAACTGTGATGGCCAGTGCAATTATCATTGGTGTTGTCATGTGTTAGTTCCTCCTCTAACCCTCTTTTTTTGTAAATCCCTTACTTTTTTCATATTGCTGACGTCTGCAACGCTGTTCCTAAACACTATGCATTTATCATAATTTAATAAATTCGCAGCTCACAGACATTTGTCGAAAGATAACTGTTTCAAATCGAAATACCATGGCAAAATGTTTGCAAAATATGTTTCATTATGATACAGTTTCTGTCAAATAGCACAGTAAATCTGCGGAGGTAACGTAAATGAGCTATCGTATTTTGGGCATTGCGCCATATGAGGCACTCGGGCATTCCATGTCACACCTTGCCGGATCCCGTGAAGACATACAGCTCGACGTTTATGTCGGGAATCTTGAAAATGGCGTGCAGCTTGTAAAAGACCATGAAAAAGACGGATATGATGCCATCATTTCCCGCGGCGGAACTGCACAGGAAATCAGTGCTGTCACATCACTTCCGGTCATCAGCATCCCGCTTTCTGTCTATGACATTCTGCGTGCCATCCGGCTGGTGGAGAACTACCAGGAGAATTTTGCCATCGTCGGCTTTTCCAATATTACGGAGGCAGCACATCTTTTATGTGATCTGCTGCAGTACCGGATCAGGATCATTACCCTGAATGATGAACAGGATGTTGAGAACGTCCTGAAATCACTTGCACAGGACGGCTGCAATATGGTGATCTGCGATATCATCACCCAGAATGTTGCACGTGCACTCAACATGAATGCCATTCTGATCACCTCCGGTGCAGAAAGTATCCTTTCCACCTTCGATCAGGCCGTCAGCATCTGTCAGAGCCATCACATGCTGCAGGAGGAAAACAGTTTTCTCAGAAGTATTCTGCAGGACAGCGATTCCAGTACCATTGTCATGTCGGAGTCAGGCGATATCTTTCTTTCCACCTGGGAAGGAGAAAAAACAAATGAAGTATATGATATGCTGCGATCCGACCTGCATGAAAATATCAAATCCGGCGGCGGGAAGTTTTTTCACAATATCGGAAATGTTCTGTACTCCGTCGTCGCCCGAAGAACTTCCTATAAAAACAGAAAATATATCGTATACTATGTTACCGCGGCCAAAATACCGCTGATGACCGGAAAATACGGCATTCACTTCATGAGCTACACGGAAGTGGAATCCGATTATTTCGGCAGTTTCTACAGTATTGCAGGAGCAATGGGCGGAACAAAGGAAAAGCTGGAAGATATCGCCAACAGTATGTACCCTGTCCTGACGATTTCCGAAGACGGCACCGGCAAAAAACAGGTGGCCGAATATATTTACCTCAAGAGTGACAAGCATACCAATCCTTTTGTGGAAGTCGACTGCAGCATGCTGAATGACCGCAACTGGGAATATCTGATCAACAACTACAATTCTCCCTTTAACGATAATGACAACACAATCTATATGTCTCATATGGAAATGCTTTCTCCTGAACGGCTCAAAAAGCTGCTCTCCTTCATCACTGATACGCAGCTGCATAAAAGGAACCGTCTTCTGCTCTCAAGCTGTGTCAGCAGTGATGCCCGGATCAATGCCTATCTGATGGACTACATGAAGCGTCTGAACTGCCTCAATATCTCTCTTCCTGTTCTGCGTGGCCGTACGGATGAAATTCCGGTACTGGCCAATCTGTATCTGGGGCACCTCAATGTGGAAATGGGCAAGCAGCTGATCGGCTTCAATCCCAAAGCAATCCGTATCCTTCAGGAATATGACTGGCCGTCCAATTACGGTCAGTTCGAGCGCGTCCTGATCGGTGCCGCAACCGTTACCGCCATGCCCTACGTCAGTGCGGATACGATTGCCGAGCTGATTGCAAACGAAAAGGCGACGAATGTCTATCAGATGCTGACTGAGCCTGCTGCCGTATCCGGTGAAGTTCCCAAGCTTACGCTCAGTGAGATGATCAACGGCATTGTGAAACGTGCCCTTGATGAAAATAAGGGAAACCAGAGCAAAACCGCAAAGCAGCTCGGGATCAGCCGCACTACACTCTGGCGCTATATCGGCGCTTCAAAATAAATTTTGTTTCATTTTTGAACATTTTAGTGTTCTTTTCGCATAATATTTTTCATACTGTTTCTTTTTTAATCATTTTTTCTTTTTTCAGATCTGACACCGGACATGCCTTTTCCTATAATTAGTTCATCAGACAGAAGTCATAACAGAGGAAAGGAGCATGTCCATGTATCAGTTACTGATCATTGCGGACGATTTTACCGGTGCACTCGATACAGGTGTGCAGCTGAGCATGAATGGTGCACATACTTATGTGATTGTCGGTAACGTTTCCTCTCTTTCCGGTCCGCTTCCCGATGTCGAGGTTCTGGTGATTGATGCGGAAACCCGCCACCTTTCTCCATCAGATGCATATCGAACGGTTTACGATATCGTTACGGAAGCCGTCCGGCTCGGTATTCCTCATATATTCAAAAAAACCGATTCTGCACTTCGCGGCAATATCGGAAGTGAACTGTCCGCCCTGCTGGATGCAGGTAAAGATCAGTTTCTGCCTTTCATCCCCGCATTTCCACAGATCGGAAGAACAACGGAACACGGCATTCACCTGATTAACCAGATCAAAGTGACCGACAGTGTCTTCGGAACTGATCCGTTCGAACCGGTAAAGCACTCCGATATCGTGGAACTGATCGGTGAACAGAGCAGCGTCTATGCCGTCAGCTGTCCCGTTCCTGCAAAAGATACGGTCTTACCTGATACGCCCGGCATTCTCGTCTTTGACAGCGCATCAGAAACAGACCTTTCCGAAACCGCAGATTTTCTCTGCGCCCATGCACTGACACATATCATGGCCGGATGTGCCGGCTTTGCACAGTACCTGCACGGAATGCTTCATCTGACGATTTCCCCCGCAGGAGTACCGCCGCAGCTCAGTTCAAAACTTCTGGTCATCTGCGGAAGTGTAAATCCGATTACAGTCACCCAGCTGAATAATGCAGAAGCGGAAGGCTTTGTCCGTATCCGCCTGACGCCGCAGCAGAAGCTCTGCAGCGGTTACTGGGATACCGACAGCGGCAGAAAGGATCTGCAGGATCTGCGGTCACAGCTTTCCGGCCACCCGCATCTGATCATTGATTCCAATGACCTGCAGAGCAATGCCCCGACTTCACAATATGCCGCGGCACATGGAATCGATATGACCGGCATCCGCCTTGGGATTTCACATTCAATCGGTCATATTGTCAGATCTTTGTTCGACAGTCCGGATCTTGGCACACTGCTGATCACAGGCGGAGACACCCTTCTCGAATGCATGCGCTGTATGAACGTCAATGCGCTTGAACCGATCTGCATTTTTGAACCGGGAATTGTTCTTTCCAGATTCAGATGGAAGGACAGTGAACGCTATGTGCTCACCAAATCCGGCGGCTTCGGAAGCGAAAATCTTCTGAGTCACATCGTTGATTTATTAAGTCAGAACAGAAAATGAACTGTATATAAAGGAGGATTTCAATGTTAACTGCTTATAATCTCAAAATGCCGCATGCTGTATATGGCGGTGAAAATGCCATGGACAATATTACTGCGATTCTGAAAGCCACCGGTGCAAAAAAGGTTGCCATGTTCACGGATCGCGGAATTGAAGGCTGCGGTCTGTTCGAACTGCCTGAAAAAGCAGTCAGGGCTGCAGGCGTCGACTACTACGTTCTGGATGATCTTCCGGCAGAACCCAGCTACATGGCGGTTCAGAAGCTTGTGGATGAATTTAAGAAACAGGGTGCCGACATCATCGTTGCCTGCGGCGGCGGAAGTGTCATGGACGCTGCCAAGCTTGCAAGTGTTCTGGTCACCGATGAATATGGCGTAAAAGAACTGCTGGATCAGCCCGGCATGGCACAGAAATGTGTTCCGATCATTCTGATTCCGACAACAGCAGGTACCGGCGCAGAAGTAACGCCGAATGCCATCGTCGCCGTTCCCGAACGTGAACTGAAAATCGGTATCGTCAATGAGCATATGATTGCCGATTATGTCATTCTGGATGCAAGAATGATCAAAAATCTTCCCCGGAGCATTGCTGCCGCAACCGGAGTAGATGCCCTGTGTCACGCGGTAGAATGCTATACCTCGAACAAAGCCAATCCGTTATCTGATACGTTTGCTTTGCAGGCTGCAGATCTGATTCTGAACAACATCATGGATGCCTGCGAAAACCCGGATGCCATGACTGCCAAGAACAATATGCAGATCGCCGCTTTCTATGGCGGTCTCGCTATCACCGCTTCCGGTACGACTGCCGTTCATGCGCTCAGCTATCCGCTCGGCGGTAAATATCACATTGCACACGGCGTATCCAATGCCATGCTGCTGGTTCCGGTCATGCATTTCAATGAACCCGTCATCCGTGAACGCCTTGCTGACATTTATGACCGTGCCTGTCATGAGGAGAACAGATCAGCCCATACAGCAGAAGAAAAATCCGCATGGGTGATCCGTCGTATGGAGGAAATCGTCAGGAATCTGAACATCCCCACCAGTCTGAAAGAATTCAATGTACCGGAGACCGACCTCGATCTGCTCGTGGAATCCGGCATGCAGGTTACAAGACTTCTGGTCAACAATATGCGCAAAGTCACTCCTGAAGATGCGCGCAGCATCTATCAGCAGATCATGTAAACCATAATTCATATGATAAGAGAGGAAGGAACACAGCAATGAAAAAAGTTGAAATCAAAGGTATTATCCCGCCAATTCTGACACCCATGAATGATGATGAATCCGTCAATGTCTCAGAGCTTCGCAATCAGGTAAACCGCATGATTGACGGCGGTGTACATGCACTCTTCTGCTTCGGCACCAACGGAGAAGGTTACATCTTAAGCAGCAGCGAGAAACAGCTGGTCCTGGAAACGGTCATTGATGAATGCCACGGACGTGTTCCTGTCTATGCAGGAACCGGATGCATCTCCACAAAGGAAACCATTGAACAGAGCAAAATGGCCATGGCAGCCGGTGCCGATGTTCTTTCCATCATCACACCCAGCTTTGCCGCTGCCAGTCAGGATGAACTGTATGCACACTATGCTGCGGTTGCCGCTGCTGTGGACATGCCGATTGTGCTGTATAATATTCCTGCACGTACCGGTAATGCTCTTGCCCCTGCCACAGTCGGAAAGCTCGCAAAGATTGAAAACATCGTCGGAGCAAAGGATTCCAGCGGTAACTTCACCAATATTCTGGGCTATATGGATGAAGCAAAAAAATCCAAAAAAGATTTCGCCATGCTCTCCGGAAATGATCAGCTGATCATCTGGACACTTCTGGCAGGCGGCCAGGGCGGTATTGCAGGATGCGCCAATGTTTATCCGCATACCATGGCTTCCATTTATGATCTTTTCATGGCAGGCAGAATCGAAGAAGCCAAAGCTGCAAATGCAAGTATTCAGAGCTTCCGCGCATGCTTCAAATACGGGAATCCGAATACTGTTGTCAAGACCGCAACCGCCATGCTGGGATACAATGTCGGCAAATGCCGTGCACCTTTCAACCAGATTCCGGAAGAAGGAATCAGTGCCCTTCGAAAGGTACTTGATGAGAACAAAGCCAAAGGAATGTGCTGATCCCGTTCTCTGCCATATAAAAGGAGATAATGTAAATGAGTAAAAAACCAGTCATCGGAATTACCATGGGTGATCCTGCCGGAAACGGCCCTGAAATCACAATCAAGGCTCTGGCACACAAAGACCTCTATGAACGGTGTAATCCCATCGTGGTCGGTGATGCCAGAATGCTGGAACAGGCCACACGTTTCACAGGCCGTGAAGACATCAGCATCCACCGCTGTGAGAAAGTGAGTGATGCACTGTTCACTCCCGGAACAGTCGATGTACTCCATATGGATCTGATCGATGATGTCAGCAGATTTGAAATCGGCAAGGTCAGTATTGAAGGAGGCAACGCTGCTTTCCAGTGTGTCCGCAGAGTAATCCAGCTTGCACTCGCAGGCGAAGTGGATGCCACTACCACAAACGCCCTGAATAAAGAGGCCATGAACAAGGCACTGGAATTCTATAAGGGTGAAAAATCTGACGGCTATACACATTTTGACGGTCATACCGAAATCTATGCCACCTATACCGGTACCAAAAAATATACCATGATGCTCGCACATCACGACCTTCGCGTTGTACATGTATCTACGCATGTATCACTTCGTGAAGCGTGTGACCGGGTAAAGAAGGCACGCGTTCTGGAAGTCATTGAAATCGCTGACCGGGCATGCCGGGAAATGGGCATCGCCCATCCCCGCGTTGCCGTTGCAGGTCTTAATCCGCACTGCGGAGAAAACGGACTATTCGGCAGAGAGGAAATTGAGGAAATCTCCCCCGCCATTGAGGCCGCCAAAGCAGAAAACATCAACGCCATCGGACCGCTTCCTCCGGACTCTGTATTCTCTGAAGCGCTCGGCGGATGGTACGACATCGTGGTCTGCATGTATCATGATCAGGGACATATTCCGCTCAAGACCATCGGCTTCGTTTATGACCGTGAAAAGCAGGCCTGGAAAGCAGTCGAAGGTGTCAATATCACCCTGGGACTTCCGATCATCAGAACCAGCGTTGATCACGGTACCGGCTTTGCACTCGCCGGAAAGGGCACCAGCAATGAACTGAGCCTGATCAATGCAATTGACTATGCTGTGAAAATGGCAGGCAGTAAAGAAAAATAACAAAGTTCCCGACAAAAAAAGGCCTCCCGCAAGGGAGGTCTTTTTACAGTTCATAAATTTCCGTATACTTCTTTTCCAGATAATCCAGGAAATCATCCGGTGTGAAGTCACGTCCGGTAATTTCTTTGATCCACGGACGCGGATCCTGACGGTCTGCTTTCTTCCATACATGTTCCTTCATCCAGTCATTGATCCGGTCAAGGTGTCCGCCTGCAATCGCCTCTTCGATATCAAAATCCTGCTGCATACGATTATAATACATGGCATTGTACATGTTACCGAGTGCATACGCGGGGAAGTAACCAAAGCCTGAAGCCCAGTGCATATCCTGCAGCACTCCGTCACGGTCATTCTGCGGACGGATTCCCAGATACTCCTCGTACTTCCTGTTCCAGAGCTCCGGAAGATCGGCAATTTCCACACCGCCGTTGACGATCTGTTTCTCCAGTTCATAACGGATCATGATGTGGAACGTATAGGTAAATTCATCCGATTCTGTCCGGATCAGTGACGGCTGTACTGTATTCATTGCTTCATAAAGTTCCTGCTCTGACACATCAGAAAGTACCTGCGGAAAAATTTCTCTGGCCTTGGGATAAATCAGATGGATAAAGCTCTTCGAGCGCCCGATCCGGTTCTCATAGAATCTGGATACAGATTCATGCTGCCCCATTGTTTTGTTACTCAGATGGTGATCATAGTTCTCCTGCGGCTGATACTGCTCAAACAGTGCATGTCCGCCTTCGTGAATAATGGAAAACATGCTGGAATAGAACATATCCGGATAATAATGTGTCGTTACACGGATATCGTTTCTGGCAAGTCCGTCCGTAAACGGATGCTCACTGGTGGTAAACGCGCCGCGCTCAAAATCAAATCCGATCAGCTTCAGCAGATACTGTGCCATTTCTTTCTGCTGTGCTTCTGTTACGGTTCTGGAAAGAAAATCCGTGCGGATTCTCTTTTTACTGCTTACGATCTTCTGAAGAAGCGGTACCAGACGTTCTCTGCATGTTCCAAAATATGCATCAAGATCCCCGGAGGTCATTCCCTGCTCATAATCATCAAGAAGTTCATCATACGGCAGCTTTTTCGCATTCTCTCTGAGGGAAATCTTCTTCAGTTCAATCTCTCTGACCTTCTTCAGCGACTCTTCAAAAATGGAAAAATCTGCCTGCTGCTTTGCATTTACCCAGTCGACAAAAGCTTTATTATAGACGAGAGAAAACCTGTGCTGCATGGCCGGCGTAATATTCTTATTTCTGACATAGGAACGATACTCTGTGTCAATCATTGCCCGGTCAAATTCATCCAGTTCCTTTATATGTTCATGCAGAAAAGCAATCGCTTCTGTATATGCCTTGCCCTTCTCCAGTGCAAACGCCTTGTTCATCATGAAGGCAGACACTTCTCCCTGCTCTTCCATGCCCTTTGGCGGGCAGATGGTTTCCTGATCATACTGCAGGACAGTTGCCGCATGCTGATAAACTTCCGCTTTTGTAAGCGTCTTATTTACGTATTCAAGTTTTTTTCTTACTTCTTCTGTCATTTCCGATTCACTTTTCCGGTTTCCTCCGGTGCCTTTCTTTCCTCATTTTATACACATGCAGAATTGTACCATTCCGGATGCCTTATGTCATCCACTCCGGACAGATTTATCATTGCGTTATCGCGCTGCCATGTTAAAATGTATATATCAATATTTTTTCATTACGAGGAAAGTGAGCCGCTCTTGAACACACTGACAGATTTAACCATCAGAAATGCAACTCTGGCTGATCTTAAGGCCATCACCGCAATCGAAGCTGAATGTTTTCCTGCTGCAGAAGCTGCAGGCGAAGCGTCTTTTCAAAAACGCCTGAGCGTTTATCCGTCACACTTCTGGCTTTTGTGCGATGCTGATACCATTATCGGTTTTGTCAACGGAATGATTACGGATGAAGCTGATCTGACAGATGAAATGTACGACCATGCAGAGCTTCATGATGAGCTGGGCGGATGGCAGATGATCTTTGGCGTGGATACCATTCCCGCCTGGCGCAGGAAAGGCTGCGCTGCCATGCTGCTGCAGAAAGTCATTGAAGACGCAGAAAGCCAGCACCGTCTGGGACTGGTGCTGACCTGCAAGAAACAGCTGATTCATTATTATGAAAAATTCGGTTTCGTTAATGAGGGGATTTCAGAATCCGTTCACGGAAATGTTACCTGGTACCAGATGCGGATTACTTTCTGATCTTTTCCGCATGCATTTTTTTCATCTGCAGCAGATAACGTACCACTGCAAAAGCCGCCAGAGAATTGCCGGCAATCCAGTATACGCCGGTCAGCGAAGATGCTGTACCGCCATATATTTCAAATACACCTGTAATTGCACTTCCGAAAGTAAGCGTCATAATCGCACAGCTCCAGATGCTCCGGTTCATCTGATTTCCGCATCTGAAAGTCGGAATCAGCAGATGCAATGCCGCCGGAAGCACACCTCCGATCAACGGAAACAGATACATCAGCAGCATGAACTGTGAATACACACCATGGCTGAAATGTTCATATATGACACTGAATACAATACAGAATGCGGTTGCGACGATATATCTGATCAGATCTTTTTTTACTGCTGCTTTATCCAATGTAGACAATATCACTCACCTTCCTTTCACTGATCTTATTGCCGTTTGTTGTCGGATTGTTAATGACCGTGCCGTTGAATACCATGGTAGAGGATCCGCCGCCGTCCAGATTATAGGCAGTTGTTACGCCAAGACTCTTCATGAACTGTGCCATCTGATATAAAGAAAGTCCTGTGCTTTCCGAGGTTCTGCCATCAGATACCACCATCACATAATGCAGAGAATCAATCATTCCGAAGGCAGTTCTGGGATTACTGGTCATGGCCTGATCCACTTCTTCATCCTCAGTCACTGCAATTTCACCGTTTTCCACAAGGCCGGGGCCAAAGGAAAGTACCTGCCATGCGCCTTTATCCACCAGTTCCTGTGCAGTAATATCACCTTCCCTGATGATCTCACATGAACCATCTGAATAGATAACAAGATCCTCCTGATCATCTCCTGCAGATGTAGATCTGTACAGGACACCGTTTCGAATGACATATCCGCTTCTGGCACTGTAGTAATCACCATTAATCGCAAGAATTGCATTGTTGTCCGCAGCAATATCAGACGTCGTTGCAGTAATATTTTTACCATAGGTAGCATTTGCAAACGCAGTCTCAAGATCCGATACACTGGACAGTGTAATATCCGCAACATAGATGTCAGTATCATCTTCACGATAGCTGGTAATTGTAACTGTAGTATTTCCATCACTGTAGGAGTTGTCTGTTACTGTCGCCGCAGTACTTGTCAGTACAGTGCTCTTTGCATCCGTGGTATCATCCGCCGTGAGCTGTACGCTTTGCGCCTGCGTATCCGACGCCTGTGCAGTCTGAACTGTCTGGTAGCTTCTGGGAATAACGAAACCGTCCAGCAGCACATATATGGTAAAGGCAATCAGCACTGCCCGGTAGAGCAGTGGCCATAAATTTCTTTTCCGATGCTTCATTTAATTTTTTACCTCCATATCGATTTTTCTGTTCTGCACCTACTATATCGTGCGAACTTTAAAATAACCTAAAACAAAGGGGAGGATCTGAAAATGGAAGATTTGAAATCTGTAAAAAAATCATTCTGGAAGAATTACCGTTTCGTCATCTGTATGATGGTATCTATCGTCGCCGGCACCATCACCGGTCTTGTGTGGCCCGGTGCCACTGTTCTGGAACCATTGGGGACTCTGTTCATCAATTCCATGTTCTGCGTGGTCGTTCCGATGGTATTCGCCTCCATCGCTTCCGCAATTGCCAACATGAAATCCATCTCCAGGGCCGGCAGGGTTATGGGCACAACCATTATCACATTCCTGTGTACGGCAGCAATTGCCGCTATCATCATGTACATCGTTGTATCTGTCATCAACATCGTTCCTTCAGGCTTTAATGTATCTGAAATGGTCACAGAGAAGGCGGAAGCCACAGATGTCACTACCGGAGATCTGATCGTCAACTTCTTCACCAAACCTGATTTCAGTGAGCTGCTCTCCAGAAGAGCCATGCTCCCCCTGATTGTGGCCTCAATTCTGTTCGGCTTCGGTGTACAGATGTCAGGCGGACCTGAAACGATGACTGCAAAGGCCCTTGCTGATTTCACCGATTGCATCATGAATGTCGTAAAACTGATCATCTATTATGCACCGATCGGATTCTTCGGCTTCTTTGCCTACCTGGCTGCAACCTATGGTCCGGAGCTGATCGGAAGCTATGGAAAAACGCTGATCGTTTACTACGTGGTATGTTTTGCCTACATGTTTATCTTCTTCCCGATCTATGCACGCTTCGGCGGCGGTAAAGGCGCCGTCAAGGTCATGTTCAGCCATCTGTTTGAACCTGCTGCCGTTTCTTTCGGTACCTGCTCTTCTGTTGCTACAATTCCGACAAATATCCAGGCGGCAAAGGATACCGGAATTTCAGAAGATGTTTCTGAAATTGTCCTGCCCATGGGTGCGACCATGCATATGGACGGTTCTGCCATGTCTGCAATCGTAAAGGTTGCCTTCCTGTTCGGCATTTCCGGAATTCCGTTCGGTACAGGAAAGGCAATTCTGGCAATTATTGTTGCTGTATTCTCTTCCGTAGCCATGTCCGGCATACCGGGCGGCGGCGGTGTCGGAGAACTTGTACTGTGCTCCATCTTCTTCAACAATTCTCCGGATCAGCTGGCCGTTTCCTATACACTGGCACTTGCCATCGGCAATCTCGTAGATCCGCCGGCTACCATGGTCAATGCTGCAGGCGATTATGTGGTTTCCTTCATTGTATCCCGTTACGTGGACGGCAAAGACTGGCTGCAGAAACAGCTGACAGAAAAGAGCTGAAAAAGCTGATAGGAAACTGATTAAAAAAGACGCAGGAGCATGAAATTCATTTGCTCCTGCGTCTTTTTATGACAGCACTTCTATATACGGATCTGCCTGCGCACACGGCGCCCATCCGGGATTTCCCGTTTTCATAAAGCCGGTCCAGGCATCCAGCATCCGCTCACTGAGCTGTCTGTCATGCGCTGTAAACGGTCTCCAGCATCGCCCGATCGTCCCGAACATATACCAGAGTTCAGAAGAATGAAACGCGCCGGCATCATCACCCGGAAGGCACCGGTCAAAATAATATACATATGCCGGATGATGATAATGCGGGTTTTCATCCATCAGCTGCGCCCAGTTCACGCAGCCCTCATACAGACTGCTGTGGCGGTTCTCGCGCAGCATTTTTTCTGTCACCAGAAGGTCATTGCGTGTTGTTCCCAGCAGATACGGAATATCCTTCACCCTTCCTTCTTCTGCCAGTTCATCAAAAACCTCTGCCAACACATAACCATCAATCACCGGCATGAACGGCAGCGTCGGGCAGGCTGCAAGAAGTTTTCCTGTCGCCGTGCGGATCTCTTCCACTGTCAGTGCCCTGAGTTCCTGCAGACTTTCAGCTCCGCTCAGCTCCACAAATTTCTCTCCCAGATATTCCGCATCCTTCTGTTTCAGCCCACCGATAAATCGATCACGGTAACCGCTTCCGCTCTGGAAAATCGCACTGTGAATCCGGTTCCCCGTAAGTGTTGAAGAGACAAGTGTATGCACACTCATGCAGCCTGCTGACTGCCCAAATGCTGTAATCCGCTCAGGATCTCCTCCAAATGCCGCAATATTGTCGTATATCCAGTTCAATGCACAGATCTGATCCGGAATTCCATAATTACCGCCGGTCGCATGGGCTGACTCCTGTACCAGCCATGGATGGCACAGAAATCCATATGCACCGAGGCGATAATTGATCGTCACCAGAATTACGCCTCGTCTGCAGTACGCTTCACCGTCAAATTCCATTTCATGACCATACCCGTTCAGAAACGCCCCGCCATGAATCCAGAACGCCACCGGAAGCTTTTCTCCCTCATGCTTTGAAGGCACCCAGATGTTCAGATACAGGCAGTCCTCGCTCTGCTGTGTTTCGTATAACGGATCACTGTAAAATTCCTTTGTATAAAAGGCATCCTGATCTCCCTGAATGCTTCTGTCCGGAAAATGATCCGCATGAAGCACCCCGTCCCAGGGTTTGACCGGCTGCGGTTCTCTGAATCTGTTATCCCCCGTCGGCGGTGCCGCGTAGGGGATCCCTGCAAATAATGTATAACCGTCTTTTTCAGTTCCCTGCACTTTACCGCTCTTTGTCTGTACCGTTTCGTTTTCCATTCCATACCCCTTTTTGTGTCCTTTATGCCTCATAAAAGCGCTTTCGCAGCAGCGGACCAGATATAAATATGATATTAACACGTTACTAAGAACTATTATACCTCATATCTATGGTCATTTCCTTCCCTGCAGGTATACAATATATGACGTAAGTGTCAAAATACACAATATTTCCGATGACACGAAAGGACATTTATTCATATGAAAAAGACAATACTCATTCTCCTCACAGGCATCTGCCTGACCCTTGCCGGCTGCTCCGGAAGCAGTTCCGAAAGTACCTCTTCCGGGACACTTACCGGTGTCAGTGCAGAACCGATCACTACAGAGACTTCAGCCGGTACTGAAAGTTCCTCCGATTATTCCATCTGTACTTCTCTCTCCGCCGCAGATGTGGAAGCTTTTGCGTCCAGTGCCAAGGCCGCTCTTCTGAAATCTGACTGGAACACGATTGCTTCCATGTGCAGCTATCCGATTACCATAGACGGAACTTCCTATGCAGATGAAAACAGCCTGAAAAAAGCCTCCATCACACTCAGCGATACCAGCATTTCTGATCTGACTGCCGAAAGCTGTCAGAACATGTTCTGTAACGCAGACGGCATCATGCTGGGAAACGGAGAAGTATGGATCAGCGAAGTTCTGGATTCGCAGATGAATTCCGAAGGACTCAAAATTATCGCAATCAATGATTTACAGTAAAAAAACGGCTGTTCACCGAAACGCCTTGGCGTTTCTCTGTATGAACAGCCGTTTTTTATTCTATTTTATTTATTCTGTTTTATTTTTTCTTTTTGGAAGCCTTTACTGTTTCTGTCGCTTTCTTTTCAGTATCTTCCTTTTCCTGTCTGTTTCCGCTGTTTTCAAACCAGAATCCGAATACTGCCACTGCAACGCCGATTGCGATCATAATTCCGGCAACGATATTTTCCATCATAATTTATACCCCCAGGCAATTAAATGTTATTGGTTTATTCTGACTGCCTGGCTGATATGCACTTTTTACCGTCTTTCCTGTGAAGATACCGCGACATGGTATCACAGAGCGACAAGGGGACCCCTCTGCACTGCACCCTCCTGTAAAACGAACGAAACGGAATCAGACACAGCAAAAGAAATAAGATCGTAACCGGAAGCAGCTGATTTACTCCGCCCGTAATCCGCTCCGGCATTCCGTAGATCAGTACACTGCCTTCGGTACGGCTCAGTTCCTCTGTCCGTGAAACATGTACCGGTTCATAAATGGCACTCCGGAAGGCCTGTACCATCGTAATCCCGAAATGGTCATAAAAAGCAATGGTATCTGTCATCTGCAGCGCCGAACAGGTCCCTGCAAACAGTACCATAAAGATCATGAATATGCATAATTTTTTACAGTTGTTTCTGTGATAAAATACCGTATTATTCATCATTAAAAGTTCATGCTTCCCACATTCCGGAAACAAAATACATCAGTGCCATCCAGGTATATGCAGAATAGAAGTTTCCATCTGCATCTCTGCCTGTCTTTAAAAGTTTCTCCGCATCCGTTTTCGTAACCGGAACAAATCCGTCAAACTTCTCCGAGCCGACCGCCCCTTCCTGTGTCAGACGAAATTCTCCAGTGGGATGCACAACTGCACATACCAGCGCATTGCTTTCATCTGTCATGCCGGGTGTACTAAACACCAGCGGATTTACGAGTTTCAGAGAATCTGTCCCGGAAATTACAATTCCTGTTTCCTCCTGAATCTCCCTTGCCGCTGCTGCCAGCTGCGGGCTCTCATTACCCTCATCCTCAGGGTCAATCAGTCCTGCAGGCACGCTCAGTACATATCTGCCGACCGGATACCTGAACTCCCTTGTCAGAAGCAGTACGGGCTCTTTTCCATCCTCTTTCATCACAACAAAGCAGCTGACCGCATCCGGTACCATATTCTGAAACTGTTCCCTGCTCATGACTGCTGCCAGCCTGTCAGCCGGCCTTCTTGTTGCACTATAATAATGTTTTCCCTCTGCATACTGAATATCAAACACACGCAGAAATTTCGATTCAAAAAGAGCTTTGATCTGTTCTTTTGAAATTTTCTCCATGACAGGCTCCTCTGCTTCGTTATTACACCGATTTCGGATTACTTATCCTATATTATATCTTAAATTGATATTGAATACGACTGCTTTACAGCTTCCGTAATTAAAATAAACTGCAATGGCAGTTCGCTTCAATAAAACCCGCTTCGCGGGTTCCGCAACAAAAAAGTCTGCAACGGCACTTCACGCCGTCACAGACTTTTTCTCCACAGAAATTTCCTGTCATCAGAGATTGAACAGTTCATCTCCGCTCTTATGATCAAATCCCGGATGATGGTCGAAACGGACTGCTCCGACAGACGCCTTGCCCTTGACTGCCTTGCTGACCATTGCGATGCCCTCGTTGCCAAAGCCTGCGCAAAGCTCTAAGGCCTTTACGCCGTGATTTACAAGTTCTACTGCGACCTGTACACCCTCTGCATAGGTGCTGACACCGACTACCGTCAGATTCAGGACGGGTGTTTCAATCAGAGATCTGTGCTTCTTCGGATCAGACTCCGGTGCTACAAATATAAATGCTGCTTCTACCTTTTCGCTCATGTTTTTTTCCTCCATGTGAATCATTCTTGATTACAGGAAAAGAATAGCAGAGAAGGTAAAAAAAATATTGCAGATTATTGTCCTGTTTCATGATAATGTCTGCGGAAATCCGAAAGACTGATCCCCATCTCTTTTTTAAAGAGATTGCACAGATGACTCTGATCATTGAATCCCACTTCTGCTGCGAGATCTGCCTCTTTGCAGGCCGTCAGAATCCGGTGCCGTACGATCCGGAGTTTGGTCTGTACATAATACTGATGCGGCGTTACACCCATTCTTTTCTTAAAGAGTTTTACCAGATAAAATCTGGATACATGCGCAGCAGCTGCCACCTGTTCCAGGTCAAACGGTTCCTCTGCATGCATTCTGATATAATGACAGGCATCTCTGACAATGGAATTATCCCGGGTTATCGGCGTCTGATCTGCAGAGCTGTCCATCACAGGACGCATCAGATGCATGATTCCCCGGATCAGTGCCTGTGCAGATGTCCGGTCGCTGCCCGCAATATATGCAGCGCAGAGCTTTTTAAAAGTTTCCGGAGAGGACAGCTCCAGATAATGACTGCGAAAGGTATCACGGTTTAACAGGTCTTTCCACCTTCCACCGATACACAGCACAATATAGCGATAGGAAGACGCCGTTTCTATCCTGACTCCTGTATCAGACGGAATAATATAGACCATACCCCTGTGCAGCGTCTTCTTCTCTCCGGCAATTGTGAAGGTCACCTCCCCGTCCTCCACCATGCCAAGGCAGAAGCTCTCGTGGCTGTGAAGCGGAAAGGTGTGACTGCTGTGTGCAATCAGAATCTCTATGTCATTTTTATCATAAATATCAATTTTATTTTTCATGTCGTCTCAATGTCCGCAGATATGTCTTATGCTCCGCACTGACGCGGTAGCTCTCAACCGACTTCTGAATCGCCTTGTTATGCGTCCATAGCTCCAGGCGGTTTTCTTCAATGTACGGCACGGTCTGCTCATACTGTTTGGCCAGCGCTGTTGCAAAAAACCATGCTGCCATCATTCTCACATAGTATTCCTCTGATACAATTCCCGCCACCATTTCCAGGTACTCCGGTCTGAATGCCTCATCCAGATAAAAACGCATCAGCATGCCGATCCCGAAACGAATCGTGTAGGTTCTCTCTGAAGCCATCCATCTCCTGATTTCTGTCAGGAGTTCCTCTGTATGCTTTTTAAAGATCTTCGGTGACATTTCATCACAGGTCGCCCAGTTATCCACATAAGGCAGAAACAGATCCAGTTCGGCAATCAGCTGCGGATAATCTCTGTACATTTCCAGCAGAAATCCATGCAGATTGTTCTCTTCATAATACCGGTGCGGCAATTGCTTCAGAAACGCTTCCGCTTCTTCTGTCCCTGCAATGTTCTTTGCATACCTGCGTAACACAGGTGTCCGGATGCCGATCACATTTTCCGGCAGTACCGTTGGCATCAGCCTGCACTGAAACTGCCTGTACTTTTCGTCCTGCAGCTGAAACAGCTGCTCCTGAATTGTTTTTCCCACAGAATCTCCTTTTTTCCACATCCGTTTCTTTTCCGGCAGATGTTATCCACATCATGATGCGCATACCCTGCGGCAGAATTTTTCTACTGCAGGTATATTGACGCCGCCTGTCCAAAGGACTTAAACTGACATTAATACAAACGATCAGAAAGGAGCAGACGATGACATTCACAGCCAGAATGAGCAGCAGTTCAACTGTAAAAGCAGGCATTTTTCATTTTCAGGGGACTACTATGCTCTTTTTCAGGTAACCGTCATCAATGCTGCCTCTATCTTAGCATATCAGCTTCCCCTGCAGAACATATTCCTCTGATTTCAGACGAATATGTTTTTTTATGTCTGTTTTCAGGAAAAAAAAATTGTAAGGGAGCTTATCCATGAAAAAATCAGATTTAAAAATAAAAACAGATTCCGGAAATGATATGAAAAACGTCACCCTCGACTATTTCTTCAGTTTTCTCCGAAACTTCGGTGTATCCCAGGCCATCTGGGTACTGTTCATGGTATACCGCGGTCAGAACCTGATGGAGGTCGGCATTGCCGAAGGTGTATTCCATGTCACAAGTCTTCTCTGTGAAGTACCAAGCGGCGCCGCTGCTGACCTTCTGGGCCGAAAGCGCGTCATGATTCTGGGCCGCATCCTGTCCGTACTTTCTTCGGTCTGCATGCTCTATGCCCACTCACTTCCTGCCTTTTGCGGCGCTTTTATCCTGTCCGCGCTCAGCTACAACCTGCTGTCCGGCACGGAAGATGCACTCGTCTATGACAGTATGAAAGCTTCCGGCGCAGAGTCCGGCTATATCAGCGTTTCCTCCAGACTCAATATCATTATTGAAATCGCCCAGGGTGCCGGCACCTTCCTTGGCGGTGTTCTTTCCGACAGGTCCTTTGTCCTGTGTTATCTTGTGGATATCCTGGTCGTATGCCTGTCACTGCTGCCGCTTCTTATGATGAATGAACCTTCGGTTCATACAGAACCTTCGGTTCATACAGAGCCTTCGGTTCATACAGAGCCTTCGGTTCAGACAGAGCCAGAAGAGGCTGCACCTGCCGGCAGCACAGGAACACTTAAGAGCCATTTCCGGACCGTCTGGCAGATTCTGAAGGAAAATCCCGCCGTGGTACGCATTCTTCTGTATTACCCGGCAGTCACTTCCTTTGACGCTGTCCTCTTTTTCTATGGACAGCAGTACTTTGCCGACTTTGGTCTGACACGCATGCAGATCAGTATCCTGATGGTCATCAGCAGCGCTTTCTCCTGTCTTGCGGCGCTTTTCTGCACCAGAATTCTGAATCATTTCGGAGAAAAAACAAAGTATATTATTTCCGTCATCATGGGTCTGTCCATTCTGGCCTGTGCCTATCCGGATCTTCGAAGTGCCGCTTTCTTTTTCATTCTGGCAAATGCAGTCAATTCACTGATCTATCCGATCGAGTCCAGTTCGCTGAACGCACTGATTCCTTCCGCACAGCGCGCAACAATCATTTCCGTGGACAGCATGTGCTATTCCGTTTCCATGATTCTGTTTTTCCCGCTGTGCGGCGTAGTCGCCACATATGCAAATCTGCATGTCACCTTCGCAGCTCTTGGTATCCTGCAGTTATGTCTGATGGGATTATTGTTGCACCGATTCATTTCAGCATGAGGATCAGGTTCACAACCATCATCGAGGCCGCAACGGTGATCAGCGGAATCATGCCATCCACATATCCCGGATATGCCGGAAGATTGTAATAAAGCAGATAGCAGATCATACTGGCAATTGCTGCCAGTATGATCAGAACCAGCAGGAAAACGGTAATGCCAAGCGGAAATCGTCCCGCCCCGTACAGGAAATTCACAATGCACAGCTCCAGTACTGCCCAGCCTGTAATAATCAGAAGTTCTGACGTCACCTGTCTGTGCAGCAGAATTCCTGTCAGAAACAGCAATACAAAATAAATCACCAGACCACAGACAACAATGATCCACCCGGGTATATTTCTGGCCGGCATTTCCATCTGATTCGCATTCAGTCCCATGACAGACAGCACGATTCCTGCCATTCCCAGGACAAACGCAATTCCGATGCACATGGTTCCAAACGGCGTGCTGCCGGCCCCCGGTTTAAAGGTAATGCACCACCAGATCAGATAAAAAATGCTGCACAGTACCAGCAACAGATTGCCCCCAAGTACCTGCCATAACTGCGTTGTAAAATTCTGACACATGATCTCACCTTCCCATTCTTTTTATCTCCTGCATAGGCTTCTTCATTCATGCTTTGCAGTTTCCCGTCTGGGATTCTTATGCTTCCTGACTGCCTTTGTCGTCTGGTTATGGAAGTCCGAAGACAGCACACTGATATTGCCATCTACTTCCAGCACGGCAAGGTCAACATCCGATACCTTTTCCGCCCCGTGTTCCCTGATTGCTTCAAGCAGCTCATCTGTTGTCAGCTTTGCCTTTTTCATATTGGCATCATTTACATGCCCCTTATATACCAGCATCAGCGGATCTCCCTGCATGAGCTTGCCGAACTTCGGAAACCGGAACAGGCACTCCTTGAATACCGCATCTGTAATAAAGAGCGCAGCCGCAGCCACAAGCCCTCCCGGAAGGGATGTATCCGATCCTACCATGGCATTCTGCACTGCATTACTCAGAAGCATGATGAATACCAGATCCATCACGGACAGCTGCGCAATCTCCGTTTTGCCAAAGAAACGGATTGCGAAAACAATAAACAGATACACTGCAACAGAACTCAATGCAATCAAAAGAAAATGAACCGGAACCGTCATGCTTTTCTCATGAATGAACAATTTTCATCAGAAAATCTTCACTCTTTCCTCCCTGTGTTTCATTTGCAACATACTTTTTCCATCCATATCACTATAGTTATCTTATCACAACCATCAGGAAAGGATTCAGATGACATGTCAGAAATTTTCACATTAAGCGCTTATGAAACATCTGCCGCACAGTTTTTTGAAACACTGCTCTCACACCATACGGATCTGGTACTGGATGTGCGGCTGAAAAATTCCAACCAGCTCTGCGGCTTTACCAAACAGAAAGATCTCGAGTACCTGATTCCCAAAATCACCGGCGCCGTCTATATTCATGACCTGCGCTTTGCACCTTCCTCCGTACTGCTTGATCAGTACCTGCAGCACCTCATCGGCTGGGAAGACTATTTCGCGGGCTACATCACGCAGATCAGGGAGCAGAACGCCGCCGGCGCATTTCAGAAAACCTACGCAGACTACCATTCCATCTGTATTCTGGGAACGGCCACAAAAAAGCGCCGCAGTCACAGTGAGGCACTTGCTGACTTTCTTTCTTCAGACGGCACGAAGGCATAACTTCTTCCTGTCTTCTGTGCCTCTGACATTTTCCTTGACAGGCTTATCTTCATCCTGTATAGTTCACTTTATTAACTGTTAATCAAATGAACTATATGGAGTATTTTATGGTAAAAAATAAATCTGATAAGACAAAGTCTCCGGATATGGCCGAAGCACTGCTCTCTTCCTGGCTGAACCTGTCTGCCTCTGTCCGCAATGAACGTCTGGTAAAATCCATGACTTTTCAGGAAGTCTTTATCTGTAACATTCTGCGCCATGCAGAAACAGACCTTCCGGAAGA
The DNA here is from genome assembly GCA_964388815.1 of uncultured Butyrivibrio sp. Lineage (GTDB taxonomy): Bacteria > Bacillota > Clostridia > Lachnospirales > Lachnospiraceae > Butyrivibrio. The sequence goes on from CAYMBY010000011.1 coordinate 37,224, forward strand.
CATTACCGCTTCCATGATCGTACAGCGGACCGGCATACTGAAATCTCAGGTGAATAAGATCCTGGACAGCATGGAACAGGAGCAGCTGATTGAACGGATCCGTTCCGAACAGGATAAGCGCTTCGTTCTGATCCGCCTGACTGCACAGGGCCGTGCCCGATATCAGAAAGAACACACACGTATCCTGTCCATCATGCGCAGTCTGATCCGGCAGCTTGGCCCGGAAGAAACAGCGCACCTGATCCCGGAACTCTCACATGTAGCCGCAATCATGCGTAACTCCGAAACCGGAAAAGAGGAAAACAGATGATCAGAATTATTACAGATTCCGCCGCCGACATTGATCTGCAGGAAGCTCAGAAACTGCAGATTACCATCCTGCCCATGCAGATCCAGTTCGGAGAACAGTCTTTTCTCGACAGATATGAAATTACTGCCGATGCTTTTTATCAGAAACTGATTGAAACAGATACCCTGCCGTCCACCAGTCAGATCAATCCCTATACCTTTGAAGAAGAGTTTGAAAAGGTAAACGCCTCAGGTGACAGTGCCATCGTCATTCTGGTCGGCGCAGATCTGTCCGGAACCTATCAGAACGCACATCTTGCCGCCGCAGATTATGATAACATTTATGTCATAGACAGTCGTAACGTTACCGTAGGAGAACAGTGCCTGGTGCGCCTTGCAGTCTTACTGCGCGATAAGGGAAAAAATGCAGCAGAAATTGCTGACATTCTGAATGAAAAGAAAGAAAAAGTAACGATTCTTGCACTTCTGGATACACTTGAATACCTGAAAAAAGGCGGCCGCATTTCTGCTGCCGCTGCTGCGATCGGAAATCTGCTCGTCATCAAACCGGTCATCACTGTCCGTGACGGTAAAATTGCCGTCGCCGGAAAAGCCCGGGGTTCCAGGAGCGGCAATAACCTTCTGATGGAACAGATCAGAAACGGCGGCATTGATTATTCTCTGCCTCTGATTCTGGGTTACTCCGGTCTGGACCGCTCTCTTCTGGATAAATATATCGAAGACAGCCGCTGCATCTGGGATGGTCACACAGATCAGCTGTATATCAGTCAGATGGGCAGCACAATCGGCACACACGCGGGTCCCGGAGCGATTGCTGCCGGATTCTTCCGCCCGTAATGATTCTGGGTCCGTTCAGCCCTGCGAATCAAACTTACTGTCATTATAAACTGAAGAGAGCAGACCGTCTGCGCTGTAGGTAGTACTTGAGGACTTCACTCCTGCTGCCGCATTTTCAGATACATGCTCTGCGATATAGGTTACCTTTTCCGTAAAATCAGAGGAAGATCCGAATGCGTTCTGCAGCGTTTCGACATCTGCACTTTTCAGTTTGTCTTCATCAATGCTGATTGAGCCGTCCTTTGCAATTGTAAGTCCGGCATTTTTCAGTTTGCTGATATTATCGGATGCTGCAGATTTCAGTTCCGTCCGATAGAAATTATTCAGTGTAGACGGCGATGACTTCAGTGTTTTTAAAACAGAATTGTAGTTATCCACAAGCGTTTTGACTGTATCCGTAATTCCGGAAGTATCCTGATCTGCAGTTGCTTTTGTGTACACATTATCCGTACCGTCTGAAGAAAGCTTTGATGCGGCATCCTTCAGTGCTTCTGCAGACTTTTCCAGCTTTTTATAGGTACTGGTTGCTTTAACCGAATTATTTCCCAGTTTGCTTTCAAGAAGCTGTGCAATGGAATCATCAGAATCGGTCTTCACATAATTCGCCAGTGAAGCGGTATGAATTCCAAGTCCCGTCTGTGCTGCCGATGTATCTACCATCTTCGTTGTTACTCTCATGTTTGCCTCCTGACTCCTCGTCCATTACTGTTTTCGGAAGAAAATGCCAATATCTTAACCCTCCGCAACATTATTCCTGTGATATGACAAACTGGTAATCCGTATTATACGTATGAACATACAGTACATTGTCCTTGCAGATGATCTGATCCGCCATGCTTTTAAGCGGAATCTGCTCCATCACTGTTCCATCCGCTGCGGAAATCTCGTACAGATAATCCTTTTCACCCGTGAAGCCGTACCCGCAGACAATCACACCATCCACGATTTCGAAATTCCTGCTGTTACAGACAAGCGGCTGTGACCTCCAGATCACAGACATGTCATTCATATCGATTGCCGTAATATAGGCATTTTTTCCTTTTGATGTCGACGCATAGGTATAATGCCCTGTTTCCACATAGAGAATATTGCCGATGGATCTTGCCCAGACAACCTGCTGCTCGCCAAATTCCTTCTCTTCCGTATCCTGCTTCGCATCCGGAAATACATAGTTTGAAAAATCAAGTGTGGCAATAAGCGTATCCTCGCCGTCTGCGTGCCCGGTTAATTCCAGCAGATCATTTACTCCGAATACGCCATCCTTATATGTGCCTCCATAAGCCGGTTCATAGGAATACTGTTCATCCATATCAACACACTCAAGGCTGTTCTCCTCAAGCCATTGTTCTGCCAGACTGATGCCGTTAGCAGTCTTTACGGTCTGTGTCAGTTTCAGTTTCTCCGGTGCTGCCGGAAGCGTCTTCTCCGGATTCAGATAATAATCCCATGATGGCGGAGCAGGCATGACAATATTGCCACCTGCCGCTGCGCTCTTCATTCCGTAATATGGATACCCCGCCGTATCAGCTTCTGATGCAGATGAAGTAATCAAAGATGCCGTATTGTCCGATGCAGCCTCGGCCGATGTCTGCTGCAAATCTGCAGATGCCGCAGTCGACGCACTTTCCGCCTCTGAAGTCACTGCCGTTTCTTCTGATCCGCTGCTTTCTTCTGAGATTGCCTCAGCAGATACCCCCAGCCGGTCAGCCGTATCGCCGCCGTTTCCCGAATCCGTCTTCTGTGCAGCACATCCCCCGAGTGCTGCCGTACATAATCCTGCTGTCAGAACCATTGCTGTCACAAAACTTCCCTTTTTCAATCCTTTTCCACCCTTTTTCTTTTTTATGAACGTTCGATCCGGTATCCTGCATTTTCAAGGCAGGAAAGTGCACGTTCAAAATTAACCGCTTTCGTCAGAATATAATCCGTGTTGAATGTAGAAACCGCATACAGCCCGATTCCGTTATCTGCAAGAACCGCGGCGATCCCTGACAGTATTCCGATCAGTGAAAAATCAAGTGATCCGCCGATCCGGAACATTTTCCACCCGTCTTCCCTTTCCGTTACATTTTCCGGAACCTTTTCGGTCCGGCATACAAGAGACACTTCTTCATCCGTTTTCCCAAGGAAACAGAATCTGTCATCAAAATCGATCCCGGAAATATCCTCCACCTTACATACGGAGAAATTCTCTTCATATCCGATAATGGTCATAATTGTCCCTCCCGGCTACAGGTGTATACGTAAAATCATTTCGCCATTTCTTCGCAGAATCTGCGGATTTTTTCTTCATTTTCCTTACTGCCCTTTTTCAGCGGATCAATCAGTACAAGCTGTGCCTTTACGCTGTCAACTCCGGCAAATTTACGCATCTTTTCAAAACACTTCTCTGCACCGTTTGCCATTTCACAGGCAAAAAATCCTACATTTTTTCCCTTGATCTCATTTTCAGACAGGAAGGTTCTGATCGGCGGTGCAAAGGAGGATGCCCATACCGGCGTTCCGATCATCACAGTATCATACGCATTCAGATCCAGATGATACGACTGCAATGCCGGCTTTTCTCCAAAGACAACTGCCTTTCCTCCCCATACAAATTTTTTACCGCCTTCCTTCGGATACTCCTTCTGCGGCTCAATCTGCAGAAGATCTGCACCTGTAACGGCTGCGATCTTCTCTGCGGTATCCTTTGTATTTCCTTCCAGTGAATAATATACGATAACTGCTTTCATCTGCTTCCTCTTTCTGTCACTCAATCCTGTGTTTCGGGTTACCCGCATATGTTCCTACCACTGATTATACTACGTCCGGTCTGACAACGCTCTGATCTTCTCACGGAGTGTGACTCCATTTATCATGAAGGCCCTTATACTGACATTCATTCAGTTATTTACAGCCTTTTCTTCACTCTCCTGATTTTCAGCATATCCGCCATATACCCATATATTTATCTGCCCGTAGGGAATGTCATTATCAATATCTTCAAATTTGGAGTATCCTACAGGCGGGATTACGGACAGAAAGCCTCAAATTTCCCATTTCAGTACGTATTCTGCCGGAAATCTGACATTCCTCCTGCCCATATTTCCGGAATTTACGGACGGATGGCCTCAATTTCTCCACTTCAGTACGTATTTCGATGGAAATCTGACAGCCCTTCTGCTCATATTTCCGGAATTTACGGACGGATGGCCTCAATTTTCCCATTTCAGTACGTATTTCGATGGAAATCTGACCATCCTCCTGCTCATGTTGAAGGGTGCTCCAGATTTAGAGTATCCAATTATTATAGCATTACGTGCCAGTTAACTCCTATCATCTTTTCCTGATAACCTTCCTCGCCTGTCAGCATCCGGATATCGGAATACTGCTTCTCTGCGAGCTTCAACACTTTTATCTGTCCTGATCCCGGATTATTGTCAGCGAGTCGTCGCAGGTGCTTCTCCGCGCCCTTACCGCAGAATTTTCTTAGCGCAAGTATAAACGCCTTATGTGCCGTATATATTTGTCGGGTTCAGCAACACAGGTCTTCTCATCGTTTTATTCTGTAATCCGCCCTGTTCCTTTCACTCCGCCGGAGTCATTCAGTATAACAAAAATGGAACCAGTCATAAACCGGTCCCATTTTTGCAGCATAGAATTCATACCTTCTTTTTGTTTGATTTCTAATTACTTATCATCTTAATCCGAACACGGTGGTATTGAATTCCGGATTACAACCGAGTAATCCGCGCAGGCCTGATCAGCCTTTCACACTGCCGAGCGCAACTCCCTGCACAATGAATTTCGACAGGATCAGATAAATCACGATGACCGGGAAAATGGAGAATGCAATCATCATATAGAGCTGTCCCATATCAAACTTGGTAAAATCAGCTCCACGGATATAGGCAATCCACAGCGGAAGTGTCTTGTCCTGTGCCTTGGTCAGAACGAGTGAAGGAGCAAAATAATTATTCCAGCTGGAGGTGAATCCGAAGATGGCCTGAACTGCAATCGCCGGCTTTAAAAGCGGAATAATAATCGTATTGAAGGTATGAATCTCACTTGATCCGTCAATACGTGCCGCTTCAATGATCTCCATCGGAAGTGAGCTTTCCATATACTGCTTCATGAAAAAGAAACAGGCAGGAGCCGCAATTGCCGGAATGATCAGCGGAACAAAGGTATCTTTCAGATGCATGAAGGTGATGAGTTTAACAAAACCAAGCGCACTGACCTGTGTGGGAATCGTCATGATCAGCAGGATAAAATCAAAAATCACCTTTTTAAACCTGAAATCATAGGCATGAATGCCATATGCCGTCATCGCTGAAAAATAAACCGACAGGATGACCGTCAGTGATGATACAAACAGACTGTTTACCATTCCGTGGACGATCAGAATTGTTTCATTATTCCAGACATTGTTGAAATTCCGTACAAACGATTTACCGGGCAGCAGAGAGAACCCTCTCTGGATATCCACATGTGCCCTGGTTGCATTGATCAGCAGCAGATAAAAAGAAAACAGACTGATGACTGCAAAAAAGATCAGAACAATATAGCAGAAAAATCTGCGGAGATGAATGCTTCCCGATTCTTTTATTTCTTTTCCCATGATACTCTCCTCCTCAGCTTTCTCTCTGTCTCATCAGTACCTTGAACACCAGAATACTGAGTGCGCCCGTAATCACGAACAGAATAACAGAAAGTGCGCCTGCCATACCGTAGTTCTTGCTGAACAGATGGTTATTCAGATACATGATCAGGGTCATTGTGGTACGATCAGGACCTCCCTGCCCGTTTGTCAGAATCTGCGGCAGATCGAACATCTGCAGACCGCCGATCAGCGATGTCACCATGACATATGCCATAATCGGACGGAGCAGCGGCATCGTGATTCCGGAAAAGATCTGCCACGGTGTTGCGCCGTCTACCTCTGCTGCTTCAAACAGTGCCACATCAATTCCCATCATGCCTGCCATCAGCAGAATCGTGGTATTTCCAAACCACATGAGGAAATTCATCATTGCAATCAGACTTCTGGCACCGATAGTGGAAGACATAAAATGAATGGATTCCTTCGTCAGTCCCAGGTTCATCAGCATCATGTTCACCGGACCGTTATTGGCAAAAAGAGTGAAAAACAGCATGGCAAACGCAGATGCCATGATCAGGTTCGGCATATATATAACCGTCTTGAAAAAGCCGGTAAATTTCAGTTTCAGTCTTGTATTGGTGAACCACGCTGCCAGAAGAAGTGATACCAGAATCTGCGGAACAAAACCCATGACCCACATGATCAGTGTATTTTCGGTATACTTTAAAAGGTCTCCCTCTGTGAACAGCTTTACAAAATTATCAAGTCCGACATATTTCGGGCCGATCATCCTGAGCCCTGACATGAAATTCTCAAAAAAGCTGTAATAAAAAGTTGAAATCATAGGTATAAAAGAAAAAACAGCATATACGGAAAAGAAGGGAATCAGGAATATATATCCCCATTTCGTATAGCTTACATGCTTTGGCTTTCTGACCTTGGAAGCTTTCATCTTCATCCTCATTTCCATACCATGAAACACATGGTCCTTCTGTTCAGAACGAATGGCCGGCTGAATTTCCCGCCGGCCTTTCTTCTGAAAAAACAATAAACTCTTCTGATCAGTAATTACTTTTCAAGTTCAGGATACTTCTCCTGTGCGGACTTATAGAAATTATCAAGTGCTGTCTTTTCATCCACATTACCTTCGAAGTACTCGTGCATGGACTGCTGGAATGCTTCGTTCAGGCCCTGATCATAATCACTGATGTTGCTCATATCAATCTTCTTTGCTGCTTCTGCAAACAGTTTGATGTGATTCTGTCCGCCAAGGAAATCTGACTTGTAATCACTGTTTGCAATTTCATTCATTGCTGTCTGGTTGTTGGTGTAATCCTGTGTATCCAGTGTGATCTGCTTCATTGTGTCCTTATCACAGGTCATGCGATACATCAGGTCCTTGATAAACGGAATGTTATCTGTTCCCTTTGCTGCGCAGAGCCATGTGCCTCCCCAGTAATAAGGCTGAGGGCCTTCACATACACCATAATCTCCGAAGATACCGTTGCCGACTTTTGCTTCTGCATTTGCATCTGCAAGAGAGTTGCCAAGCAGTGTGAAGTTGATGCCCCATGTGGAATAGAAGAAACCGAATACTTTTCCGTCCGGACCCTGATCTGCACTCCATTCAGGAGACCACAGCGTTGTCTTGTTGTTATAACCCTTATCTGTATAATCCTTGGTCTGTGCAACCCACTTTTCAAGATTAGGATCGATGACGATCTTGGTTCCGTTTACCCACGGTGCAGATACGTTATTGGAGAATGCACGGAAGGAATCATCATAGCCGGACAGCATGAAATAGCCTTTGTCCTTCATTTCCTTTGCTACTGTATTGAACTTGTCCCAGTCACCGATTGCTGCCTGTACCTTATCCGGATCATCAGTTCCGAGAACAGCCTTGGCAATGGAACGGCGATATGCGAACAGTCCGGGTGTTGCCTGCCAGCTTGTTGCCTTCTGTTTACCGTCAACAGTTACGATATCCTTTGTATACTGATACTGATCCTTAAGATCATCCTGTGTCAGACCGACGTCTCCTACGACATCCAGTGCGTAATCTGACTTGGTATACTTGCTGGCATAGTCAGCTTCGATCAGGAACATATCCACCTTATCGTCTGTTGCTGCCGCATCCTGTCCCTGCAGGGCTGCATCCAGGTTGTTCTGATATGCATTGTTATCATTTGCTACAATAACAAAATTCACTTTGACGCCATGCTTATCTGCAAGATCCTTTGCATATGCTTCATAACGGCTCTTGAATTCGTCATTCCAGCAGTAAATATTAACTACCTTTCCTTCTTCTACCGAAGCGCTGCTGTCTGCCGCTGCTGTCTCTGTGCTGCTTCCTGAAACACTGCTGTCTGCTGCAGCTGATGTTCCTGCTGCACTGCTGTCTGCCGTACTGCTTCCTGCAGTACCTGCTCCGTTTCCGCAGCCCGCAAGCATGGTCACACCCATTGCTGCGATCAGAAGCAAACTTACCATTTTCTTCTTCATTTGAATCCTCCCATTTTTTACAGATCCGAGACCTTTGTCTTTTTTTACAAAGTCTCTGTTTCTCTTGCTTACAACCGATATACTACTCTTTGATCCTGTTTGAAATATATTAGATCAATTGCAAAAATATCAGATTCATGTCATATTAGTAGCAAAGAAATGATACATCAATGCACTCACGGACACAGGAGGCAGCGCATGGAACTAAGCCATGAATGGAACCGCAGAGAACTTGACCAGCATGAACTGAATGAGGCACACCGTCCCATGGAGGATGAGTATGCCTTCTACAATGCCGTCAAGGACGGCGATATGGAATATGTCAGAGAAAACTGCGCAAAAGGCGCTTTTACGGACCCTGAAGGAATGGGAATTCTTTCCAGAAACAGTCTGATGAATATCCGGTACCACTATGTCATTACCGTAGCCCTGATCACGAGACACTGTGTGGAAGGCGGAATGGAGCTTGAGCAGGCATACCGTCTCAGCGACTTCTACATTCTGAAAATGGATTCCTGCAGTTCCGTATCCGAAATTGCCAGTCTTCATAATGATATGGTTCTCGATTTTACCGGAAAAATGAGCCTGCTGAAAAAGAAATCCATCATTTCCAGATCCATCATACAGTGCACGGATTATATCTATACGCACCTGCATGAGCGGATTACCGTTGACGTTCTCGCCGAATATACCGGTCTGTCCGCCAGCTACCTCTCCCGCCTGTTTAAAAAAAATCTTGGTCTGTCCATCAGCGATTATGTCCGTGAAAAAAAGATTGAAAAAGCTGAAAATCTTCTGAAATACTCTGATTACAGCTATATCGAAATTGCCAACTATCTCTCTTTTTCCTCTCAGAGCCACTTTATACAGACCTTTGAAAAGCTGACCGGCATGACGCCGAAAAAATACAGGGACAAGCAGTACCACACAACATGGTAAATCAATCGAGGTGCAGAGGCACCTCGATTGATGGGAGCCCGCTTCGCGGGTTCCGTAAAAAAAGCCGAGGTGCAGAAGCACCCCGGTTGATTTATTTCTTTATTACGCTGACATCACTGAGTTCAATCTGTGATGCCGGGCTGTCATCTATCTTCCCCATTGACAGTACAAAAGTCATGTCCGGATTACTTTCCTTATCCTGACCTACAGTAATCGTATCCGATACTTCTTTTTCCTGTCCTGCTTCCAGTGCAATATCCGATCCGCCATACCAGTCGTATTTCGAATTCAGAAATGCATATCTGACCGTTCTGCTCTCTGAAGATTTTATTTTGAAGCTGACCTGATAGGATGCTCCCTTTTCCAGATGCAGACCACCCTGTTTCAGCTGCACATGCCAGTCCGCATCGCCCACAGCAGTGATATCGCAGTTCATTCTGCCGTCCGCAAACGTTATATCTGCTGCTGCCGGATCCTGTACATACTGTGTCCAGTTGTCGCTTCCCTGTGCGAAATCTCCGTTCTGAATCAGCTGTGTACCGGCTGCAATTTCTTCCGGATCTGCAGGCTGCTCCGGTTTTTCGGGATCTGAAGGTGTCTCCGGATCTGCAGGTACTTCCTGATCTGATACTTCCTTTACTTCAATATTACGGATATGCACTACATGTGAATCTGTAATCCGTTTGCCGCCGACTGCACCCATCGATATACTCAGAATCGTCTCCGGATCAGTATCCCTCTCCATACGGAAGGCATGAGTGAAATGCTGACTTTCGCCTGTCAGGGAGATGACATTGCTTCCGGAATACGGTGTCCAGTCATTATCCTGTGAACCGTCTCTCTGAAGTGCATACATGATATCACGGTCTGTTGTCGCATCCGCATCAAAGGACACTCTGTAACATTTGCCTTTTTCCAGTCTGACATGACTCTGCTTCAGCTGAATCTTCCAGTCCGCATCACCGGTATCTTCTATTTCTGCTGCAAATTCCTTTTTCCCGTCATTTTCTTCAATGCTGTGGCTGACGCTTCCGGAAATACCGCTGTCTGTAAAGAATTCATAATGCTTCATTCCGTTTGCAAAATCACCGTTGTAAATGCATTCTCCATCCTGAAGTACATCAGGCTGATCTGTGTGCTCTGTCTTTTTCACTTTCTCCAGACGTACACCGGTAATATGTACTGTCGCCGTGGATTTCTGATTGCCGAGATTGAACTCGATTCTGCCGTTCGGATCGGAATCCTGTGTCATATCAAAATCATAGGAATAGGACTGCCTCTCTGTTCCCAGCTTCACTCTGGTATCGTCCATATAACGGATATAGCCGTTATCCGGTGCGGAGACATCTGTAATCATCGTACGTGCATCATCTGCCCATGCATCAAAACTCAGTCTGTAGGTATAGCCTTTCTGCATCGGCTGATCTGCCTGTACGAGCTGCACACTGTAATCAAGATTTCCCGCATCCTGTGTCTGAATATGCATACACTGATCGTGAATGGACGCATCTGCCTTACCGGTTCCCGCCAGCAGGAATTTCCAGTTCAGATCATCATCAAGGCTTTCCTCTTCACTGAAATTTCCGTTTCTGCAATAATTTCCGGTAGAATCCGGATCGCGGAAGTTCGATGCCGCTTCCGGTTTTTTCACGTTCTCATCATAGGAGCTTTTCTGATATACCCTGACATAGTCTACGCAAAGCTGCGCATTGTCATCAAACTTTGCATCCTCGTCCGGATATCCCGGCCAGCTGCCGCCGACAGCAAGATTCAGGATCATGTAAAAAGGCTGATTGAACGGTGCCGGATAAGGTTCCTCTTCCCCGCCGCTCTTTTTGGTAAACCAGTTATCCGTACTGTAATATTTCTGCCCGTCCATATACCAGGTAATGCTGCCCGGTTCCCAGTCGCAGGTAAAGGTATGATAGCCTGAAGCATAATCTGTGTCCTTTGCCTGAACGGATCCCTGGCGCTGCATATGCGGCTCTCCGAAATGAAGCGTACCATATGCGGTATCTGTTTTATCACCAAGAACTTCCATGATATCGACTTCTCCGCACTTGGGCCACTGTCCGTATAGATTTTCATCTGCAGGCATCATCCAGAATGCCGGTAAAAAGCCTTTGCCGGATGGCACCTTGATTCTTGCTTCAAATCTTCCATACTTGAAATCATGCTTGTTCTGGGTATTGATACGGCCTGAGGTATAACTCACCTTTCCATCCTGATCTACAGTTTTCACTGCTCTGATGATCAGTTTGCCGTCCTTTACATATATATTCTGCGAATCATCCACATATTTCTGCAGTTCCTGATTTACCCAGCCCGGTTCATGATATTCATAATTCCAGTCTGCTGTATTTAAAGAGTTTCCATTAAACTCATCCTCCCATACAAGATGATAGCCGTCCTGTTCTGCTTTTCCGGCCGTTCCTGCATTCTGTGAGGGTGTCTGTGCGGCATCTCCCGGCGTCTGACTGCCGCTGCCTGTGCTGTTTTCATTCTGGTTCTGCGTCTGCGGGGTATCAGACTGCGTATTCTGCAGCGTCTGTGCCTTTTTTCTTGTGGCACCGGCTACCTTTGCATCCTTTGGCACTGCTGCCTGCACTGAACTGCCTGTGCCTGCTTTTTTGGCTGTTTTTTCTGCCACAGCCTCTTTCTTCTTTTTCTGAACTGCCGTCTTTGCCACCTTCTGATTCTCTTTCTGTTGCTTCTGACCGTTTCCCGCATCTGCCTGTGCAGAAACGGATGTCGCAGCATCTGCCGCGCTGCTTTCCGAATTTGCAACCGGCGCCTGTGTCACATCTGCAGACGCTTCCTGCGTGCTCTGTGAATCTGCCGCAGGCGCTTCCACCATATCCGTTCCCGATACGGTTGCAGCACTGTCTGCAGTACCGCTCTCCGGTCCGCACGCCGTCATTACCAGTGCTGCAGACAGCAACGCTGATAGCATGACTGCTGCCATCTTTACTGATTTTCTGCCACCCATAAATTTCATACCTTTTCCTCCCGTTTTATCGCTTTTGTTACCTTTTTCTCTGGCCGTAAATACAGAGCCTGCTGACTGCAACATCTTTTTCCCTGTGCGCCAGCCGGACATAATGATTGCCCTCTGACAGCATCAGCAGAAATTCTCTGATCTGTACCTGCCTGCCGTTTGTTCCCCGCAGACTGATCATCTTACGGTAAATATTATCTATATAAACAGATACAGCGATCTGTGCCTGCTCTACGGATTCTGTGCGATACACAAGTTCCAGGTTGTAATCACCTTCCCTGCTCACCTGGATTCCCCAGTTTCCGTCCGCTTCCCAGAGGTCTCTTGCTGCTTCCCCGTTAAAAATTATTTCCGGCTGCTCCTCCGGAATAACATGGAAAACATTCACCTGACCGGCTGCTGCAGCATTCCCTGTCATTTCCTGCCGTGCAGCCCTTTTCTCCGGATGCAGCAGTGTCTCCATGGCCGGCGTCTTTAAGATAAACTGCAGAATATCGGCAGCATTGCGTTGCAGCTCCCATCTCTTTACAACGCCCTGCTGCAGCATTTTCAGTACATCGTCCTTCTGCAGTTCCTTCTCTGCATCAGCGCAGCACATATAAAGATCATTCTGTGCAATTACCATGGGCGCCCTGACTGTCTTGTCATCCTTCTGGCCTTTCCAGTTAGCCGTTCCCCACCAGTCCGTCATGACGATTCCTTCAAAACCCCAGTCTTTTCTTAAGATCACGCTGTTCAGGTCACGGTTTCCGGCCGTCCAGTATCCGTTAACCGATCCATAGGTCGTCATTACCGATCCGGCGCCGCCTTCCTTTACCGCTATCTCAAAGCCCTTAAGGTAAATTTCACGAAGTGCCCGCTGTGATACCACCGCATCAATCTTTGTCCGGTTTCCTTCCTGATTGTTGGCACAGAAATGTTTCAGTGTCCCGAAGACCTTCCCCTGTGCAAGCCCGCGGATCTGTGCCGCTGCCATCTTTCCTGTCAGAAGCGGGTCCTCGGACACATATTCAAAGTTCCGTCCGTTCAGCGGATGTCTGTGAATATTGATTCCCGGACCCAGCAGCACATCAATGCCGTTCCCGTACAGTTCCTGTCCGAGACAGGTAAATAACTGTTCCGCAAGCTCCGTATTGAATGAACAGCCAAGTGCCGTTCCGTTTGGCAGCGAAAAAGCCTGTGTCCCGCAATCCATTCGGATTCCGGAGGGACCGTCTGCGCAGCAGGCAACCGGAATACCCAGTTCGGAGAGGTGCTTTGTGACACCGCCGAAAGCACCGGCTGTTCCGGGTGTTACCTTGCTGCTGCACATGCCCTCTCCGTGAAACAGGCCGATCAGATCTTCATCCGAAAGCTGTCCGATAAACTGCTGCAGCGTAATTTTTCCATCAGCAACATCTCTCAGCTGATAACCGCAGTCTCCCGTGTATGGAATCTGCTGCCCGTCCCGTTCCGGATCTTCCTCGTCTGAACGCGGCATCTCTTCCGGTACGGATTCATACACCGCCTGATATTCTCCGTCTTGCGCGGTAAAAACCTTCAGCCGTGTAAATGCTTCGGGCGGCGCACAGGCAGGTGTACATTTCCCCAGAACCTGCAGATCCTGTCCCCAGCCGCCGGCATAAACCGCATTTCTGACATCTGTTCCCGCATATACTTCATATCTCCCTGCTTCAAGCAGCATACAGCCCGGATGTCCGGCTTCTCCGAGATCATCAAAACTTGCAAAATATATTTTTTTACAGGAAACCATAACGTCAATGCTCTCTCCGGGCTGCAGCTCCGGCGTTTTGTAAAATCCCGCCAGAACCCGTGCAGGCTTCCCGAGTCTGCCCTGCGGCAGTCTGATATAGATCTGCGTCACTTCTTTTCCCGGACGTTTTCCGATATTTTTCACACAGACACGGACACGGATCTCATCCTGAAAATCGAACTCAAACATCGCTTCTGTCTGAAATTCCGTGTAGGAAAGTCCATAGCCGAAAGGATAGAGTACCCGATCTGAAGCCAGTGTTTCAAAATACCGGTAGCCGACATAAATATCTTCCTTATAGTAATTTTTTTTCGGATCTCCGAAGTTCTGATCCGCAGGATAATCACTGATATCCCGTGCAATGGTATCCGTCAGTTTTCCGCAGGGATTTACACGGCCTGTAAGGACGTCCGCCACTCCGTTTCCGCCCTCCTGGCCTCCCTGCCATACATACATGACCGCCGCCGGATGATATTTCTTCACCCATTTCATATCTATGATGTTTCCCGTATTCAGAAGCACAATGGTTCTTTTAAATGCACTGCTGACCTTCTGAATCATCTGCTCTTCCGTTTCCGTCAGCAGATAGCTTCCGGGTTCTGCACTGTTATCCTGGTCTTCTCCTGCCGTCCGCCCGATGATGACAAGCGCTGCAGTGCAATTGCCATCCTGTGCCATACGTACCAGCTCGTCCGTTACCGGCATCTCCTGCTGCGACCAGGGCACAGTTCCCCAGCCATGGCCTTCGTCCACGGGATTGCTGCGGATCCACTCCCTGCAGGCTTCCAGAACGCTCTCTTCCAGCGTAATCTCCGGAAGCTTCTGCAGTGCATCCAGGATACTGACCACATAAGCGGTATTGACCATTCCGCCGGAACCCAGGCCGCTTTTATAATAATTCCAGGCAGATCTGCCGAACACGGCAATATGATCCCCCTTCTGAAGCGGGAGAGCGCCGGAGTCATTTTTTAAAAGGACACAGCCTTCTGCCGCTGTCTGTCTTGCAAGCAGTGCATATTTTTTCTGATCTGTCTGCTGTTTCATTTCGTATTGTTCTCCCCTGTAGCTGTTCTTTGCAGCACAACAGTAATCTGATGCGTTTTTTCCGGTGCCAGCTCCTGCAGCTGTACTCTCGGAATCAGGATCTGATCCGCCCCGCACACTTCTTTCTCAGCACTTTCATCAATCCGGTACTGCTTTATTCCATATGTGCCGTACCCGGCCTGTTCCGGATTACAGATGGTAACGCTGATCTTCCGGTCTGCAAAATACAGTGTGATCTCTGCCTTATGCTGCTCATCAAACTCTTCCGCCATGAGCTTCGGCGCAATGACAAGATCACCCTGCTGTCCGCGGACACCGAATACCTGTGTGATCATGGTGAGCATATACCAGCTTGCTGCTCCGGTCAGATAGTGATACATCCCCCGTCCGCTTCCATCAAAATACTCCGGAATTCCCGGATAGATCCTGCCTGTTTCAAAATTCATCGCCGCATTCATCAGTGTCTGCAGGGCAAGATGTCCCTGCTGTACAAAGCCCCTCTGATATAATGCACTCGCATACATTACCGTCATATGGGAAAAGACAGCACCGTTTTCCTTGGTTCCGTAGGCAAAGCCGAACATTCTTCCCAGATCCATCTTCACTTCTCCGAAATCCGTATTGAGGCGGTATCCGCCGATTTCCGGTGTGAAGAGAAAGCGGTTTGCACTCTGACAGATCTGCATGGTCTGCTGCTCGTCCGCGATGCCGCTCATAATGGAAAAGACCTGGCTGGTCAGCATCATGCGCACGTTTCCGTCTGCATTTCCTTCTACCTGCCTGCCGTGATTGTCATAATATCCGTTATACCAGTGCTCACCCTCTGCACCGACCCACTCTGTCCTGCGGATATGTTCCGTCATCCAGTCTGCTCTTCTTCGCAGTCCTTCTGCGATTTTCGTGACAGACACTTCTTTTTTCACACCGCTGATCTCACACATGCAGGAAACCGCATAGCGTTTAAGGAACGCATTCTTCTCCGCCGCATTTTCATAGTCGACGGATTGATCTGCAAGGAGCCTGCATACCTCTTCTGCAAGAAGTACAGAGGGTTCCTGCATACGTTTCTGATAAGTCTCCAGACATTCTGCAAGCATTCGCAGATTCCAGACATATGCACAGGTAAAGGCAACACTTTCCCCATGCTCCGGTGCCAGATCGAGCGCATCATTCCAGTCCGCACCCCGGAGCCTGATATGGTTGTGTTCTCCCACTTCGTAAAAGGCGCAGAGATTCTGAATCAGCAGATGCTCCAGAACAGAACCTTCATAAACCTTTCCGTTCCTGTCCTGCTGTCTGGTACCGTGATGTTCATTCCATTCATCATCTTTTTCCTGTCCCCGCACGATCTGCCGGTCCTTGAAATACGGTACCGCCTCATCCAGAATTGAAAAATCTCCCGTCTGATCAAGATAGAGTCTGACCGTCAGAAACGGCCAGAAGGCATGATCCATCCATACTCTTGTGATATGATTTCTGTCTGCGATAAATTCTCCCGGACGCGCACCGATAATGGTGGCATTGGTTCCGTCCATCCGGACTCCTGCGAAATGATTGCACATCATTTCCCGGACGCCTGCAGGGTCCATCATCAGAAGCGCCAGACAGTCCTGCCACAGATCGCGCCAGCCTCTTCCGCCTTTTCCGTAATCATGATGCGGCAGGAAGGAACAGCCGTAGATCCTGCGCAGAACCGGCTGAAAATTCACCCAGCGCATGTAATGATCAAACTTATCATTTCCTGTGTGAAACGAAACATTGACGCTTTCTTTCCAGAAACTCTGCATCCGTGAAAAAGCTTCCTGCACCTTCTGCTCCGAACTGTACTCCCGGATGATCTGCGCGCAGTCAGGCGCCTGCCTGGTCAGGCCGCTGATGAGTACATATCCCGTTTCCTCTCCCGGTGCGAGTATCACTTTAGGGAATTCAATTCCGCCGGCAGCTTCTTTTCCTGCTTCACAAAAGCCTGCCTTCACAGAGCTGCTGCCGCCATACACTGCCCTGGGATGTGCAAAGCTTCCGCCTTCCCCGAGAAACATTTCCGTATCCGGGTAAAAAGCTTCCGGCTTTTCTCCTTCTGCCGTTACGCCGCAGACATAATAGGTCCATTCGTTTACCTGATGTCCCCTTTCATCAAATGACATGGTCGGCTTCACCTTTACCCCGTACTCATCTGTACAGATCCGGTGCAGGAGAGATGTCACATGTCTGTGATCTCTGATGTTTTCCGCACTTCTCCCGTAGATCGGGACTACTCCGACCGGCGTGATCTCCTGATCCGTTCCCGACATATTTCTGATCCTGACAGACAGCACTTCCTCGTTTCTTCCAAGCGGAACAAACGCCGTGATTTCCGCACGAAGGCGATACTTTGCAGACTCCCGGGTCACACGCTGCCACATATAGCCGGCAGAAAGACTGGAATAGTCCTGTGCGGACGTCCATTTATCATTTTCCGCTTCTGCAGATGCGCCCATCGCAGACCAGGCGCCCTTTCCTTCTATCCTGCACCAGAAATTTCTTCCTGATTTATTGTCATGCAGATTCTCTGCACTCACCGGTTCCATCAGAAACGTATTCTGATCCAGCTTGCTGTCCCCTTTGAAATCCGGTGTAAAAGAACTTTTTATCCCCTCGGTTCCGGCGACAGGGAAATACAGACAACTGTTATTTTCTGCATATTCCAGAGAAAAGACTTCACTGTTTTCCTGAAATTTTAATTTCATTTCTGATCTTCCTCCTGTAAAAATGATTCCCCGATAAAAACGGTTACATTTTTACAAGAATACTGCATCCTGTTTTATAAAAGAAACCATATTTAAATCAAAAATATCAGATTCATGTCCTTAAAAAATCCGCAAAAAACAGATGCGGTCCGATGCCTTTTTGGCATCAGATCGCACCTGTCTCTTTTCCTTTTATCATCAGATGAACAGATTCACATTGGATTCTTCCGCATCCCCGAGATAGGATGCAACCCCTGCAAATTCAACCCCGTCGATCAGTTCCTCCTTTTTGATGCCCATGATATCCATTGACATCGTGCAGGCAATCAGACGGATTCCGCTGTCCATTGCATGCTTCATCAGTGCTTCCAGAGAATCCACATTTTTATCATTCATGACCTTCTTCATCATGGCCGTTCCCATGCCGCCCATGTTCATTTTGGAAAGCTTCAGCTTCCCTGTGCCGCGCGGCATCATAGCGCCGAACATCTTCTCTATGAAGGATTTCGGTACCTTCTGCGCCTGTGACTTCCTGAGCACATTCAGTCCCCAGAAGGTAAAGAACATGGTCACGGGTCTGCCCATTGCTGCCGCACCGTTTGCGATGATAAAGGAAGCCAGCACTTTATCAAGATCCCCGGAAAATACGATCAGCGTCTTTCCCTGCGGAAGTTCGGAAACGTCGGCTTTTGCCGCCGCACAGCTCCCCTCGCCCTTCCGGATATAGACGATATTTTCTTTCCCTTCACGCTCTGTCTTTACCAGCGTATTTCCGGTTCTTCTGCACCAGGAATCAATATCTGCCGCAAATCCCATATCCGTTGCGGACACCTTCAGTACCTGTGCCTCCTGCATGCCGCTGATTGCTTCATTCACCTTCATGATCGGTCCCGGGCACTGCAGTCCGCAGCAGTCCAGCACTTTCAGTTCCTGATCTGCCGGAAGTGCCTGCGCATGCTGTTTCTCTGCTGCCTGATGATCCAGGTTCACCCTGATTTCCGGTGTGCCCTCTCCTGTATCACAGCTGCAGCCGGATGCATAATGCTGCGACTTATAGAAAGAGGTTCCGCCCTCCAGCACCTTCACTCTCGTAAAGCCGTTCTGCAGGAGTATTCTTGCTGCATTATAGGAACGGACTCCGATGGCACAGTACGGAATAATGAGCTTCTCCGGATTCAGTTCCTTAAGTCTGCCACGCAGCTGCCCCAGCGGAATATGATAAGAGCCCGGAATGGAGAATACCATACGCTCAATCTCCTCCGTCACATCCAGAATCACAGCATCCTCTTTCCGTACCGGGTCCGCCATCATGGCATCCAGTTCGTCGCAGCTGATAAATCCGGTCATTTCCCGGATCACATTCTCGGCAACAAATCCCAGCATGTTCACCGGATCCTTGGCAGAGGAAAACGGCGGCGCATAGGAAAGCTCAAGTTCCGCAAGGTCTTCCGTCTTTCCATGCAGATGCATCGTAGCCGCAATGGTATCAATCCGCTTGTCCACACCGTCCTGTCCGACGATCTGTGCCCCGAGAATTTCTCCGTCTCTTCTGAAAATAAGTTTTAAGGTAATCGGTGTTGCATCCGGATAGTAACCGGCATGCGACTTCTGATTGATCACAACAGATTCATAATCTGTACCCTTTTCCTTGCCTGCGGCCTTCAGCTGCTTCTCATTCAGGCCGACGGATGCTGCATTTAAGTCAAAAACCTTTGCAATCGCCGTTCCCAGACTTCCGGTATATTTCTTATGATCTCCGCTGAGATTGTCTGCCAGAATACGCGCCTGTTTGTTGGCGGGACCTGCCAGCGGAATCATTGTCCGCTCTCCGGTCACATAATGATTCACTTCAATGACATCGCCGACTGCATAAATGTCCGGAATGGAAGTCTGCAGTTCATCATTTACCACGATGCCGCCTCTTTTGTTCAGTTCGATGCCGCAATTTGCAGCCAGCTCGCTGTTCGGCTTTACCCCGATGGACAGCACCACCAGTTCCGCATCCACATGACGCCCGCTGGTCAGCTCAATTGCGGTGACTCCCTGTCCGTTATGGAATTCCTTTACCCCGTCTCCGAGGATCAGTTTCACATTGTTTCTGGTCAGATTTTCATGCAGGAGATTTGCCATTTCCGGGTCAAGCGGTGCCATGACCTGCGTCTGCATCTCGATAATCGAAACTTCAATCCCTGCGGCATGAAGATTTTCCGCCATTTCAAGGCCGATAAATCCGCCGCCGATCACTGCCGCGCGTTTCGGATGCTTTTCTGCAATATATGCTTTGATCCGGTCTGTATCCGGAACGGTCCATACGGTAAAAATATTCTCTGCATCAATTCCGGGAATCCGCGGGCGGATCGGTGAAGAGCCGGTCGCAATCACCAGATGATCATAACTTTCTTCATAGGTTTCTCCGGTGGCAAGATTTTTCACCTCGACCTTTTTACTCTCCGGCAGAATCTTCGTTACTTCGCTCGATACCCGCACATCCACATCGAATTTGTTCTTCATGGCCTGCGGTGTCTGCAGAAGAAGCGCTTCCCTGCTTTTGATCGTATCCCCGACATAATAAGGCAGACCGCAGTTTGCATAGGAGATATACTCTCCCCGTTCAAACATGACGATCTGCATCTCTTCATTTCTTCTGCGCAGTCTGGCCGCCGTTGTCGCACCACCTGCCACACCACCTATAATCAACGTTTTTTCAGACATGATATCCTCCTTTTACGTGCTCTGCTGCCGCACATTTTCAGCTATATCAAAGGTATCATGCCCCGAAAAAAAGTTCTGTGACTGCGTCACATTTCTGTAGCGCCGTTTACTTTCTGATCAGTTCATCCAGAAGTTCATAGATCCAGTCCTTCAGGCTGCTGAAATGATAGCCTGCTTCCTGTGCCTTCTGTGTATTAATGCTGTAATCCTCTTCAAGACCGTTATAAGGTGCTTCATCCCCTGCTTCAGACAGCACCGGTTTTTTCCCTGTCTTCTCTGAAATATAATCCAGAATCTCACGGACGGAAATGGTTCCTGCTGCGCATCCGTTCACTGGCCCCTGCAGATCGCTTTCTGCCAGAAAAGCCATGAACTTTCCCGCTTCATCCGAACGGATCAGTCCCATCTGCATATCGATATCATCAATATGCATCGGAATCTTCCGCCTGACATGGTCTGCATAGAATTTCAGTCTTCCGGTATAATCATCCGTACCGACCACAAACGGATAGCGGACTGCCGTCCAGTTCAGCGCGTCATACTGCTGCGCCAGTGCTGCTTCCGCCTGACGTTTACCCTCATCATAATCCGCGTCTGCACGTTCCAGCCATACAAGCTCATGTTTAAAAGGATCATAATCCGTTTCACATGTATCCATATGAAGCGGGTCATAAACTGCAGTACTGGACATATGAATAAACTTTCTGCATCTGATGACCTCACAGATCCTGCGGATATCCGCGGACGAATATGCCACCTTATCAATCACAACATCATAGAAAGTTCCTTCAAGCGCCGCTTTCACACTTCCCGCGTCAGCTGCGTCCATCATCAGCCGGTTCACACGATCTCCGAACTCATCCTCCGCATGACCTCTCGTTGCAATTGTAACTTCATGACCATGGCTCAGAAGCTCCCCGATCATATGAATGCCAAAAAACCTTGTTCCGCCGATTACCAGTATTTTCATGCATTTCCTCCAGACGATGCATCAAAAGCTTCCTGCCGGTCAGATCTTCTCATACCGATCGAATATTTTTTCCCTGCCGCATACGTGCTTTGTCATATCATCATCGACAATAATATAGTCTCCCTTGCAGATAAATGTGCGTCCCCTCCGGTTGCGGATATACGGACATACCACCAGTCCGCTCTCACGCGTGACCTGTACCAGATTATCTGTGACAAACCAGCCTTTTGTAACCACATCTGCATAGGGTTCGAAACCATCTTCCAGTCCTTTATCAAGTTCATACGGTACGATTGTCGCCTCAATCGGGGTTCTCCTTGCTCTCATGATCCGCCTCCTGTCAAAAGAATTCACATCGATGCTTCATGTTCATAATAAAAGTATAACATATTACATCTCCAAAAGCTCATTTTGTCAGCACTTTTCCCCGTTTTGCTCCTTTGATTCAACGCTATGGCGTTTTAAAGCATGTGTTTGACAGCATTTTTTACATTCTCTATGATGGGATACATCTTATACAAAAAAGAAGGCAACTATGAAAATCTGTGTTTATAATCTCCGTAGTGACGAAAAGAAATATTTCAGAATATGGAAAAAGAAGCTGAACATTGAACTGATCTCTTCTACAGAAGATCCTTCTGTCAATGATGCAGAACTCCTTGAAGGCTGCGAAGGCGTTTCCGTCCTGGGCCAGGTCTGTATCGGACAGGAGCTGCTGGATTTCTGGAAAGCAAACGGCATCCGCTATGTGTCCACCCGCACAATCGGTTATGACCATATCGACCTTGCCTATGCAAAACAGATCGGACTTCGTGTCTGCAATGTTCACTATTCGCCGAACGGCGTTGCCGACTTTACCATCATGCTGATGCTGATGTGTCTTCGCAATTACAAACAGGCACTGTGGCGCGGTCAGGTCAATGACTTCTCCCTGTTCGGTCTGCAGGGTCGTGAAATGAAGAGCATGACGGTCGGCGTTCTCGGCACCGGCAATATCGGATGTGCCGTAATTCAGAACCTGCAGGGCTTCGGCTGTAAGATCCTCGCATATGACGTATATGAAAATGACCGGGTAAAAGAATATGCGACATACGTATCTCTTGACGAAATCCTTGCGCAGTCTGATATTCTCACCCTGCACCTGCCGCTTTTGGATTCTACGAAACACATTATCAATGACGAGAGCCTTAAGAAGATGAAAGACGGCGTTGTCCTGATCAACTGCGCCCGCGGCGAACTGGCCGATGTCAGAGCGCTGGTGCACGGCATTGAATCGACGAAAATCGGTGCACTCGGCCTGGACGTGGTCGAAGGTGAAGAGGGTATCGCACATGTCGATCACCGGATCGATATCATTTCCAATGAAAAGATGGCATATCTTCGCCAGTTCAGAAACGTTGTCATGACACAGCACATGGCGTTCTATACGGAAGAAGCTGTCGAAGACATGGTGCATCTTGGCCTGTCCGGAATCCTGGATATGGCAGTGCATGAAAAAGGTGCTTCAGAATTATAATCTGCCCGCTTTATCCTTCAGCTGCTGACGCATCTTACGATATTCCATAATCGGCAGATCCCCCTGGATCAGAATATCTCCGCAGTTAAGCTCACTCTTTTTCGGAAGCTGTGTCAGGACAACTCTTCTGTCCTGATGCAGAATGATGCGGTCTGCAATATTTCCGAGTCCGTTCATCAGCTGCGTTGCAACGGGCGCGGTCATGAATCCGTGGTAAAAGCGCATATAGATCATGGTGTTTTCTTCATCCACCGGTGCAAAAACCGCCATGATTCTGACCTTCGGCGCAACCACGTTCTGCCAGATGTTCGGCATCTGCAGCTGCAGATGGAACAGTTTCTCATAATCCTTTATTTCTGCCGGTTTCTCCGGTGTCTGGCCTTCATCTGATACATTCTTTACATAAAACGTCATCCGCGTATCATCCCACTTTACAACAGGCCCATTGACCAACGTCTTGTTGCCACGCCCGATCGTCGTCCCGTGTACAAACGGCAGATGCACGACATCAAGCTGATTCTCAATTGCACGGCTGTAATGTACATTCCAGTTCTCATGAAATTCGCCATAAGCAAATCCGTCCTTCAGATCATCGAAGAAAGGAATCTCCGGAAGCTCCGTCCGCGCATCCCCGTACCAGAGCCAGATCAGCCCGTATTGTTCACGCACTTCATAACCGGTCACCTGATAACGGTCCGGAACCACAGCTTTTCTGCCATTGGCCGGAATGTACGTGACCTTCCCGTCAGCGCGGTACTCAAAGCCATGGAACGGACACATGACATGATCATGGATTATTTTTCCCGCTGCAAGCGACGCACCTCTGTGACAGCATCTGTCTGCAATGCAGGCAACGCTCCCATCCTCTTTTCTCCACAGCACCAGTTTCTGTGACATTCTGGTTACGCCGACCGGTTTTCCCGGTCTTACCTCTTTGGCTGAAAGAATTGCATACCACTGCTCTCTGATCATCCGCAAACCTCCTGTCAGGGGTTCTTTCTGCTCCTCATTTCTTCAAACTGTCTCTTTTCCATTTCCATATTCACGTAGAGCTTCTGCAGATTCCACGTGCGGTTCGTCGGTGTCACGACTGCCTTGTAGGTAATTCCCGCTTTCACTTCCCTCAGTTTTGCAAGGAAACGGTCGAAATGTTTTTCTGTCAGCTCACTGAAGATCAGAAGGCTGTCCGTACCGTCTGCCGATGCCCCTTCCAGCGCGTCAGTCTCTTCCTGTGCTGTTTTTCCTTCACCGGAAGTTCCTTTCAGAATCTCTTCCAGCGTCTGATTCATCTGTCGCTGCGAAACCTCCTGCACGCGGATCTTCATTTCTGCTGCAGTTTTTCTGATCACATCCATCTGTGCCTGTGAACAGGCAATTGTCAGTACTTTTTCCATCGGTATCCTCTTATCGTTCCTATTGCGAGTCTTTATTATGCGTCTTCATTCTGCATCATGCGCCTGTCCCGATCTGAGCCAGCAGATACAGGCCAGAAGAGCAGCCGGAATAATCGCAATCACACCGGCAATCGTCGGTCCGAGAAGATAGCCTGTCGTCCCTGCCTGCATGAAATACAGTCCTGCCCCTGCAAGCGCATTCAATGTGCCATGCCCCAATGCCGGCACCCATATACACCTGCTCTTATCATACAGAAAAGACAGCAGAATGCCAATCACCGTTGTAAACAAAATCATTCCGAATGCCCCTGTAAAAGGAGCTCCCGGATACCCTGTTCCATATTCGTATCCCTTTAAAAAGATCAGCGGCCAGTGCCATACACCCCAGATCACGCCGCATAGGATCAGCGCCTTCCGCCTGCCGACATGTACTTTCAACGCCGGAACCAGATACCCCCGCCATCCGGTTTCTTCTCCGATTGCAGCAAAGGTATTGATCATCGGACCATAAATGCTCCCGGTCAGGATCTGCAGAAGCACGATCTGCGTTACCGATATTCCCTTCAGATCCGTCCCCTCCGGTATCATCGCTGCAAACCAGGATGCCTCCGGACTGAACTGCTGTGGAAACAACAGAAAATAGAACGCTGTGCAGATAAAAATAAGCGCAGCCATTCCTGGCCATGCAAGCAGAAACCACTTCCAGTTCTTTTTAAAAACAGGCTTCCAGTGCACACCGGTCTTCGCTTCTCGAAGTCCTTTATGAACAATCCATACCGCGATCAGCGGTGCATACATGCAAACCGCCACAAGTGCCGTATACATCACCTGATTTTTTGAAAAAATAGCTGTAAACTGCAACGCCCACGCAATTCCAAACGTAAGTACCAGAAAAAGACAAATCGACTTTTTATCTGTTCTCATCCCCGCCATGACCCCTTTCTCCATACAATATCCAGATTCAGTATATCAAAAAAAGAGGCCATAATAAATGGCCTCTCTGTTCTGTCAGAAACGTACCTGTTCCGCATACTGCATGATCATTTCCGCACCTGCCATCGTCATGGCAAATATCGTAAGCAGAATCATCATGACCACGGAAGCCGGATCATACGTAAACTGTACCTGTTTATTCATATTCGCAACCAGAATCTCAAGTCCCAGCAGAATGAATATCACTGGCCACCATGAGAAAATCATCGAATAGGTAAAAGAAGGTACGAACAGGTGCACTCCGAACAGTATCCCTGCCAGGATCAATGCACATCCCAGTGTAACTGTACCGACACGGTGAATTCTGATACTTCCTTTATTATTTTCTGTCTGTTCCATTATCCTCTTCTCCTTCCCCTGTCTCTTCGATCTCTTTCTTTTTCCCTTTGATCATATGAATTCCCAGTACGATAATCGCAATGCTGATAACGAGCTTGGGCAGAATGTCATTAATTCCGTAGATCACTCCGGAGATATATTCCGGCAGCTGCAGATAATTCCTGATAAATCTGAAGATTACACCCTCCCAGAGCAGTACTGCGCCAAGGAAAATCAGTACGCAGGCAATTGCCTTTCTGTAAAATCCCGTAAGTTCTCTGCCTTTTTCAATATCGCTTCTGTGCAGCAGATAATCATCCTGCACCCGGGCAAATTCCTCATCACTAAGGCTCGCGAGATTATGTACATGGAAAAAGCTGTAGAACCAGATCACTACAGAAATCAGCACGCCGATACTCAGCTGCAGCATGTCCGCAATCGCCACCATCAGCATGAAAATACTCATCAGGCTGACGCCCATCTTCATGAACCCCATATACATTTCACCTGCCCCCGGAAAAAGCGAGCAGCAGAATAATAAAAATCCATTTCTTTTTTTCGTCATCTGTTTATATCCTCCTTTGAAAAACGTATTTCGTTTCCACTTTGCATCATCTGATCTGTTACACTGTCCAGATGCTCATATAAAGACCCTGACAGGCGTTTTAATATTCCATCGCCATCCCTGTGCTCCTGATCCTGTTGTTCCTGCCGCGGCACACTGTCCTTCATCTGATGAAGGCGCTCTGCAGAGGGCGCAGTAAAGATAACCAGAATCGCTGCCGCAGCTGCCGCCGAAATTTTCAGTGCATACAGTGAAAATTCTCTGCGGCTGCGCTTTATGCGCCGTTCCATACGATATGCGCCGATCTTCTGAAGTGTTTCCGCCTCCAGATATTCCGGCGGGTTAAAAGCCTTATCCGTTTCTGTCTCTGCAATCAGCTTCTGCAGTTCTTCATCCGATAAATACTCTTCTCTCTTCATCCTGTGCCCTCCTTTCTGTATATCTCACGCAGCATGTCCCGTGCCCGGTAAATCTGTGTCTGTACTGTCTTTACACTGATTTTTTTCACCAGGGCAATTTCTTCCGCTTTCTTCTCTTCACAGAAATACATCCGTGCAACTTCACCGTATGGTTCTTTCAGACTTCTGCACCGCGCGTCCAGCTTCTGTCTGACTTCCCGCTCCATGTATATCTGCTCCGGAGAATGATCCGGTGCCTCACTGGATTCGAGCAGTTCATCCTCTGTCGGAACCATTCTTCTTGCCGCCTCTCTGTTATAATCGATACATTTGTTGGCTGCAATCCGGCAGATCCACGCTTTCGCATTTTCGCCATCGAACTGATTTCTGCTCCGATACCCTGCAAGAAATGTTTCCTGGGCGAGGTCCTGCGCAGCAAAATAATCGCCTGTGAGTTTCACACAGATTCCGAATACCAGTTTCTGATATTCATGAACGATCTGCGTAAAATTTTCGTCATTCACTTTTGCTGCTCACCTCCTGTCTTACTGTCTTCATCATATAAAACGAAACAGGAATCCTTTTTTCTTCAGATTTCGAAAAATTTTTTCAAAAAAGTTCAGAACAGCCAGTATATGCTTTCTTCTGTAATTGTCATGCCGATTTTTCTCTGCAGATTCATGGACGTTTCATTCCATACCTCAATCTGCCCGTAGGGAATCAGTTTCTGTGAACGTACTTTACGAATCATGAACCGTTCCAGGTCAAGTCCATAGCCATGCCTGCGCTGTTCCGGAAAAACTTCCAGCAGACCGATACTGCCTTCTGTGTGCATACCGATAAATCCGGCCATCTTCTGATCCTGTGTCCGTCCGGCATACAGATTATGCAGTGCATGAATCTGCATAATTTCTTCCTTCTCCAGTCTTTTATAGGTATCTGCAATAATATCCAGCTCTTTCGCTGAAGGTTCGGTAATGATGAGATCTCCCTGTGCTTTATCCGGTTCCTCCTGTTGCAGCCAGACCGCCTGCCTGCATTCCATAACCGTTCCGAACCCGTACCTGCTCCTGCAGTATTCTGCCAGTTCCTTCTGCCACAGTTCCATCAGTTCATAATGTGCCGCTTCGTGCTGCCGGAGCCAGAATTTTCCCTTTTCAATGTCTTCCGTGCACAACATATATGCACCGCTTTGCGTATCTCTCAGAAATATTCCGTCTTCCTCTTTATTATAAATCTGCGCTGTCCCGCGTCTTAACACCTGCATAATCCCGGCCAATGCCGCATTTTCCTCATTTAACGGTGTTTCTTTTCTCCAGTTCATTTTTTGTTTCCTTTCATTTACATATACCGGCTTCTTATCCGCGCTTCAATCATTATACGTCCCCGTATCACAATTTCGAACATATTTCTTTTCAAAGCGTATAAAATGGTATTGACTCTGACGCTGCGTCATGGTTTATGGTGTAATTACCAGAGGCGACAGGAAAGGAACACATTATGATGAAAACAGTAAATGAAGTCAGCAGACTGACAGGCGTGAGTATACGCACGCTCCACTACTATCACACCATCGGATTACTTCATCCGTCCAGTATTACAGATGCAGGCTACCGGCTGTATGACGATACGGCCCTTGAACGGCTGCAGCAGATCCTGTTGTTTC
The DNA here is from genome assembly GCA_964388815.1 of uncultured Butyrivibrio sp. Taxonomy (GTDB): domain Bacteria; phylum Bacillota; class Clostridia; order Lachnospirales; family Lachnospiraceae; genus Butyrivibrio. The sequence continues at coordinate 65,446 of CAYMBY010000011.1, forward strand.
GCGAGCTTGAGTTTCCCCTGCGTGAAATCCGGACCATTCTGGAAAGCAGAGATTTTGACAGAAACAAAGCACTGGAGCAGCAGATTACTCTTCTGACACTGAAAAAAGAGCATCTGGAAAATCTGATCACCTTCGCCCGTGGAATACAGATGACAGGAGTAAAAAATATGAATTTTGATGCATTTGACACAAAAAAGATTGATGAATACACAGAAAGAGCAAAGAAACAATGGGGAAATACTCCCGCTTACCACGAATTTGAAGAAAAATCCAAAGAAAGGAGCAGGGAAGACACACAGAGGATAAATAACGGCCTGATGGATCTCTTCCGGAAATTCGGAATGCTCAGAGAACAGAGCCCCCTTTCCGATGATGCCGGGGCTCTGGTAAAAGAACTGCAGAACTATATTACGGATAATTTTTACACCTGTACGGATGAAATTCTGTCAGGTCTTGGAAAAATGTATGCTGACGGCGGAGAATTCACCGCGTCCATCGACAGCGCCGGCGGCTCCGGCACTGCCGCCTTTGCTGCTGCAGCAATTGCAGCATACTGCGGGCGTCGCTGATCAGCCACGCCTGAACCATTCTTTCATGGTATCCAGAATCTGCACCAGTTCCTGCTCTGTAATGATATAGGGTACCATGGCATACATGTAATTCAGGAACGGCCTTGCAAAAACGCCCCTGCTTCCTGCAAACTCCTTGAATCCGCGCAGTGTCCCGGGATCATATACTTCGATACAGACACAGCCTCCCATCATTCTGACCTCGCGGATCCGGGGATCTGCAAAGCCTTTCATCTCACGTGCTGTAATCTCCGCAATCCGTTGAATCTTATCCATGTAATGTTCTTTTTCAAACAGATCGATTGATGCCAGTGCCACACTGCAGGCCAGTGCATTCCCCATAAAGGTGGGTCCATGCATCAGCGCATGTGTCGGATCGTCACTGTAAAATCCTTCATATACCATTTTATTGGCCACTGTCACGGCATGTCCAAGGTATCCGCCCGTCAGTGCCTTTCCAAGACACAGAATATCAGGCTGCACCAGATCTGCCACAAAACGGTTGCCGGTTCTGCCGAATCCGGTAGCCACCTCATCAAAGATCAGCAGGACATGATGCTGACTGCACAGTTCCCTGGCCCGTTTAAGGAATGAAATGTCATACATTCTCATCCCGCCTGCGCCCTGCAGAAGCGGCTCCACGATAAAACAGTTCAGCCGGTCCCCATGCTCCTCAAAAGCATGTTCAAGAGACTGCAGATCGGTATCAATATGAAAGACATTCCTCTTTTCCCCGAATGCAAAATGATAGTCCTCATCATCGCCGACTTCCATTGCCTTGAAGGTATCTCCATGATAGGCATGCCGCAACGCAAGAATCTGATCACGGTGACTTCCCTGATTGGTACTGTATTGCAGCGCCATTTTCAGTGCAACTTCCACTGCCACGCTGCCGGAATCAGAAAAGAAGCAGTAATCCAGATCGCCGGGAAGCCACTTCTCCAGCTTCTCTGACAGCTTCAGCACCGGTTCATGTGTCAGCCCTCCCAGCATGACATGTGCAAAATGATCAAGCTGCGCACGGATGGCATCATCCAGTACCGGATGGTGATAGCCATGAATCACACTCCACCAGGAAGAAACTGAATCAATCATTCTGCCGTTTTCTGTATAAAGGTAAACACCCTTTGCATCTGTAACCTTAATCGGCGGCGCCATTGTTTTCATCTGTTCATATGGATACCAGATCATTCCTCTGCCTCTTTTCTCCTATTCATAAAGTGCTGTCAGTTCAGACAGCTCCATATTCAGCTGCGTATCTCCGTCTGCCACGCAGGCAAGAACCTTCAGCCCTGTCATATACTCGCACATTCTGAGGTTATCCTCTTCCATGATGTCGCCTCTGTGAAAATGATTAAAGATGATGCCTTTAACCGGAATATTCCGGGCTTTCATATAAAACCAGGTCAGCACCACCTGATTAATCGTCCCGAGACCGGCATCTGCAATCAGCAGACAGGAAAGATCCAGCATGGTGATGACATCTTCCAGCATAATCTTCTGCTCATCAAAACAGATCGGGCACAGAATCCCCCCGCTGCCTTCCATGGTGACATAGTCATATTCTGCTGCAACCTTCTCAAATCCTGCCTTTACAACCTCCGGCTGTACCGGATTTCCTTCCAGTCTGGATGCCAGATGCGGTGAATAGGCATTCTCATACACATACGGACACATTTCTTCCGGCGGCTGTGAAATCCCGGACATATTCTTTACCCGGACAGCATCCCCGGGAATCAGACTTCCATCCTCTCTGCGGTCATTTCCGCTCATGGCAGCCTTGTAATATGCTGCCTTTAAGCCGCTTTCCTGCAGTTTTTTAATCATCAGTCCTGTCACATATGTCTTCCCGATATCCGTTCCTGTTCCTGTAATAAAAAGATTCTTACTCATTCCACAGTTCCACCTTATATCCAAGTTTTTGAATCAGTTTCATGTCCGTATCAATCGTAATACCCGCAGTTGTCAGCATATCACCTGAAATTGCCGCATTGGCGCCGGATCGGAAGATTGCTTCACCCTTGTCCGCGATCAGTCCTCTCCCGCCTGCCAGCCGGATAGATGCATCCGGCAGCAGAAACCTGTAGATCGCAACAATTCTGCGCTTCTCCTCATCCGTCAGAAGCGGATTGTGCGCAAACGGTGTTCCCGGTATCGGATTCAGGAAATTCACCGGTACGGATTTCACCTGCAGTTCCCGCAGCGTCAGCGCCATATCAACCCTGTCCTCCATGGATTCTCCAAGTCCCATGATTCCGCCGCTGCAGATCTGAAGTCCCGCTCTGCGTGCCGCCTTAAGCGTTTCGATTTTCTGATCATAGGTATGCGTCGTACAGACAGATGGAAAAAAGTTTCCGGATGTTTCCAGATTACAGTGTACGCGGCTGGCACCTGCCTCACGGATTCTGATAAAATCCGCTTCCCTCATCAGTCCGAAGGATACGCAGACTTCAATGTCCGTGCGCTTTCTGATCTCCCGGATGCTTTCGCATACCTGATCAACCTCTTCCTGACTGAGATTTCTGCCGGATGTCACAATAGAATACCGCAGAACTCCGCGGGCAGCATTGTACTCTGCCTGTCTGCAGATTTCCTCCGTACCCAGCAGCGGATATTCCTCCGCAGCCGTTCTGTAATGAGCAGACTGCGCGCAATATTTACAGTTCTCACTGCATCTGCCGCTCTTGCCATTGATGATTGTACACAGGTCGAAGGCCTTCCCGCAGTATTGTTCTCTGATCCGGTCTGCAAGTCCGCACAGTTCTTCCAGTGGCGCTTCTGTAAGTTCCATCGCTTCCTGTTTTGAAATTTCTTTTCCTTCCAGTACTTCCTGACAGATTTCATGCACTCTTTTCATACGCACACAATCCTTCCTTCTGCAGCACCGGAATCAGCCGTTTTCCCAGCAGTGCCGCCACGATACACAGAAATATATCTCCCGGTACCGCCAGCACAAAGCAGTACAGGAAGAGGGTATACAGGCCGATCGGAGATCCCATATAAAATCTGCTGATCATCCAGTACCAGATCATGCCCGCTGAGTACACAATTACAAGTCCTGTGAAATTCGCTGCAAGAATCCGTCTGAAAAGGGGCAGTTCCGACTTCTCCACGATACTGCCTGTAACATATGTCGCTATTACAAAACCGATCAGATAGCCAAAGGTCGGATGAACAATATAGCCGATCCCTCCTCCATCAGCAAAGATCGGAAGTCCTGCAAGTCCCATCAGAACATAGCAGAGCACACTGAGCGCTCCCTTTTTTCCTCCCAGCAGAATTCCTGCCAGCATCGTAAACAGGAACTGAAGTGTAAAAGGCACTACCGGAACCGGAATCCGGATGAATGCACCCACTGCGGTAAGCGCAGTAAAAAGAGCCATTGTTGCAAGATCTCGCGTTTTCATTATTGTAAACCTCTTTTTTATTTATGTTTACAATTAGGCTAACATTCTGCTTTCATATTGTCAACGATCGTTTTCATCTGATTTACAATTTTTCAATCCATGCTACAATGGGAAATAAATGAAAGGACTTCACGAGATGACCAAAAATTCAGTTCTGGCAGTTCTGCTGCGCAGTGATGATTATGTTTCAGGAGAAAAAATCAGCGAAGATCTGGGAATCAGCCGCACAGCAGTCAATATTGCTGTCAAGTCGCTGCGAAAAGATGGCTGCACAATCCTCTCTTCTACCAGAAAAGGATATCTTCTGACCTCGGCACCTGACCGGCTCACTCCCGGAGATCTGTCTGCCTTCCTTACTACTGACCGGATGAAATCCGTGCAATGTCTTGACTGCGTAAGTTCCACCAATAAACTGCTGCACGACATGGCCTACGAAGGTGCTCCTGACGGACAGGTCGTTGTCGCCAACGAACAGACCGGCGGAAGAGGACGGATGGGCCGAACATTCTATTCTCCTGCAGATCAGGGCATCTATCTCTCCATGCTGCTGCGTCCTGAAGGACTGCCGGCAGATGCAACTGCGCTGACTGCCTGGGCTGCCGTTGCCATCTGTAATGCCATTGAATCGGTCTGCGGAATCCGTCCAGGCATCAAATGGGTCAACGATCTGGTCATGAACGGGCACAAAATATGTGGGATTCTGACAGAAATGTCAGTTGAAAGTGAAACCGGCCGCATCCAGTATGTCATGATCGGTGCCGGCATTAATGTGAATGAGGAACCCCGGGACTTTCCGGAAGAACTCCAGTCTGTTGCA
>CAYMBY010000012.1:0-13664 GCA_964388815.1 uncultured Butyrivibrio sp.
GCAGTCAACAGCTTCCATGGTAAAAAAACAATGGTTATCATTGCACACCGTCTCAACACAATCGAAAAGTGTGATCTGATTTACGAAGTAAAGAATGAGAAAATTGTCCCGACGACCCTTGCGGGACGTACAATTATTCACTGATAAGGAAACTGGAGCAGATATGATCGGAACAGAGTTTATCAAAGGATTCGGACTCGGGAACCAGCTCTTTTGCTACGTGGTATCCAGATGCATCGCGCTGGAACGCGGATGCGAGTTCGGAACGGCCAATCCGCAGCAGCTGGGAAATGTATTCCACAGCCAGCGCGGAATGTACTTTATGGATATCGACCTCGGCAAAGAAATCACGCAGGAGATGAAGGCATCCTACCATCGCTTTGACGATGCGGATGACCGCCTGTATATGGGGAATTCCCGCCATGATATGAAAAACGGATGTTATATCAGCGGCGCCGATGACCGGATCCATCAGGTAGAGGATAACACGCTGATCTATGGCAATATGCAGGATGAAAGCTATTTTGAAAATTACCGCGATGAAATCCGCAGCTGGCTGCATGTCAAACCGGAAGCGGACTCCCATGAATATACAAAAGACAATCTCTGCATCATCAATATGCGCGGCGGAGAATATACCAACCATCCGGAGCTGTATCTGGACAGACGTTACTGGCTGCATGCCATTGATAACATGAAGAAGATCCGTCCGGACATGCAGTTTATGATCGTGACCGAGGATGTGGAGTCGGCGCACAAGGTGCTGCCGGAATATGAAGTGCATCATTTCGATATGGGAAAGGACTACGTTACAATTAAAAACGCACGTTACCTTATCCTTTCGAATTCATCATTTGCCGTACTGCCGACCATGACAAGTGAAACATTGCAGTATGCCATTGCACCCAAGTACTGGGCAAGGCATAACATCTCTGACGGCTTCTGGTCTTCTGAACAGAACATCTACAGCTTTCTGACCTATCAGGACAGAAAAGGCAGGCTCTTCAGTGCAGAGCAGTGCAGAGAAGAACTGGCAGAATATAAAAAACACTCGAAATTATATGCACGCAGAAACACCCGTCCGGGAAAGGCGCGTTATTTCTGTCAGATCATTCGCAGAAAGCTGCTCTACGGCAGATTTTATTTCCTGAAAATCTGGAGATCGCTGGAACGCAGAACGGGTGTTATCAAAACCTGGCAGGCTTAACACCGTATCCCGGTGGAAAACATTCTGCTGATGGAGGAGTATTGTGGATAAAAAGGTGGCAGCAAAGCTGCAGCTTCCGAATGTGACGCTTGCGGCAATGACGAGTGTGAACCTGTATGAAACGGTGCAGGCACTGAAGTACAGTATGAGAGGCATTGATTTCGGGGAAGTGATTCTGATCACCGATCATAAGCCCCGCTTTCTTCCGAAGGGAATTCAGTACCGTCATACGTCAAAGCTGGACAATATCAATAAATTCAATTACAAAATGACCTATGAGCTGAAGGATTATGTGCATACGGATTTTGTCATGATCGTTCATGCGGACGGATTTATCATTCACCCGGAGCTGTGGCGGGACGAATTCCTGGACTACGATTACATCGGCTCTCCGTGGCCGCTTCCGGAAAATGACTATGCCTACCGTGACAGTAAAGGCAATATCTGCCGCGTGGGCAACAGCGTTTCGATCCGCAGCAGGCGCCTTCTGGAATTCCCTTCGCAGCATCATCTCAAATGGGAGCCGGTGGATGACGGTTTTTACAATGAGGACATTTTCCTCTGCTGTCACAGCAGAAATGAAATGGAGAAATACGGACTGAAATGGGCACCCCTGGACGTGGCGGTTCATTTCGGAAGAGAGCATATGCTGCCGGAAAATCATGGCATTGAACCTTTTTCCTTCCATAAATGGAGAGGAGAGAATGCCGGATATCCGCGGTTTTATTCACCGAAGAAGAGATTCAAAATGGCTGTGCGTCCCCTTCTTTTCTGGAGAAAATCACAAAAATGGCGCAAAGCCCATGGATTCGAGGACTAACTATGGTTTACGACTGTATTCCCTTTTTTAATGAACTGGATATTCTGAATCTGCGGCTTCACATCATGGATCCGTATGTGGACCGCTTTGTCATCGAAGAGGCGACCATGACCTTTTCAGGGGAACCCAAGGAACTCTGTTTCGAGAAGAATAAAGAGATGTTCCGTGAGTTCCTGCCTAAAATAACATATGTTGTTGTACGGGATACCCCGGTAAAGGCAATTACGCATGAACGAGACTATTTTCAGAAGAACCGTCTGATTGAAGGTCTGAAAGATGCAACACCGCAGGATGTCATTATCTTCGGCGATGCGGATGAAATTCCGAATCCCGTGACTCTGCAGAAGCTGATCGCGGAGTTTGATCCCGCAAAGGTATATCACCTGGCGCAGCGCAATTTCTACGGATTCCTCAATATGGAGGAGAAGTCGGGAAGCCTGATGTCAATTACAGGAGATTTCCCGGATATTCCGAAGGAAAAACGTCTCTGGCTCGGCACCAAGGTCTTCAGTATCAGCAGCATTCCGAAGGAAGGCATGGTCCGCATGAGAGACCTGATCCCCGTAACGGATCCGCGAAGCGTGCGTGTTGCTGACGGCGGCTGGCACTTCGGCTATATGGGCGGCTATCATGAAACCAATGCTGCGAAACGGATCGGCGTCAAGGTAAAGGCGGCAGCCCATCAGGAGTATAACGACAGGGAGATTCTGGCAGAGACGATGGACCGCCTGATTCTGGGACAGGACATTTTCGGCAGAAACGCACAGTTCCGGCGTGTCGAAATCGACGATACCTATCCGGAGTACCTGCGGGAGCATCTGCAGGAATATGCGCATCTGGTGATGCCCGGGATTACCCCGTTTATGACACTTACACATAAGCTGGACATTACGGCCGGAAGGTTCTGCCGGAAGGCCTGGCATCATGTGATCAGAAAATTATCTTCAAAGAAATGAAGCAGGTGAGGACGGTATGACGGAAAAAATCCCCCGGATCAGAAAAATATTATTTTACATGGCACTGACCATTGAACTGCTCCTGGTCATTGTGGATAAGAGCGCAGTCACCAATCCCTATGTCAGCTATTTCTTCCGCGTGACGTTTCTGCTGACACTGGCAGTGGTACTTCTGTCACAGTATACGCGGCGTGAATGGATCGTGCTGCTCGTTCTTACGGCGATCAGCGTGGTCAGCTACCGGCTTTCGGGCAGAAATGAGATGCTGCGGTTTACCATGTTTATCGCGGCATGCAGGGAGATCGACATCCCCAGGGCGCTGCGGTACAGTTTCCTGGTCACCCTCGGCGGGTGCCTTGTGATCGTGCTGCTCTCCGTGACGGGGATTCTCGGCAGCATCAGCCTGACCCAGGACTACGGCAGGAGCGACGGCGTCATCACCAGATATACCTTCGGTTTCGGACATCCCAATTCCCTGCAGTGCATGTTCTTCATGCTGATGCTGCTCGGAATGTATCTCTATGCGCAGCGGATGAAGTGGTATACTTATCTTATCCTCCTCATCGCCAATTACGGAATTTATTATCTGACCGATTCCAGAACCGGCTTTATCGTGGCGACCGGTGCAATTATCCTCGCGGCAGCGATGAGAGCAGACGTATTTCGCATGCATGTCTGGCCCTATGCCGGAGGCATCCTCATGATGGGCGGCTGTGTCGGCTTCTCGGTCTGGGCGGCGGCGAACAGCAAGGACTGCTGGCAGCCGGATAAACTGGTGGATAAGATCGATCATATGTTAAACGGCAGAATCGTACAGCTTTACTGGGGCACGAAGGCACAGGCCGGTGCGATCAATACCTGGCATCTGTTTTCCAGTCATGCCAGTGAAGAATATTTCGACATGGGCTGGGTCAGACTGTTTTACTGGTACGGATGGATTCCGGCGCTGATTGCCATCGCAGTGCTGGTGCTGTTCCTTGCAGCGTGTGCAAGAAAACACGACGGCGCAGCACTGATGCTCGTGGTTTCCATGAGCGTGTATACCGTAGTCGAAGCACATCTGGTTTCGGAATATATCGGACGTAATTTCCTGCTGCTGCTGATCGGAGCGTATTTCGCCTCCATGCTGCATGCAGAGGGTGGAACAAAATGGGGAATTCTGCAGAAGGGGAACGCAAATGAATCAGCGAAATAAGGTAATTGAGGTATACGGACTGTGGGCGATCAACCTGATCAGTATTCTGATCTCCTTTATTCTCGCGACCTACCTCAGATTTGGTAACTTCAGAGACATGGGCAATCAGCAGATTCATTTCCAGACCTGCATTCTGCTGATGCTGTTCTGTACCATCTACAGTTTCTTTTTTGACTGGAACAGGAACTTTTTAAAGCGCGGCCCGCTGGCAGAGCTGGCAGCGATTGTGCAGTACAACCTGATCATGGTCATCGTCGTGCTGATCCTTCTGTACATGCTCGGCTGGGCAAGCGTATTCTCCCGTCTGGTCATGGGCTACTTTGCGATCATCAATGTGATCCTGTCCTATCTGATTCATCTGCTGGTCAAAAAGCTGTTTCACATCTACTTTGCCTCAGAGCAGGTGAACATCAAGGTCCTGATTCTGGCGGAAAAAAGTCAGCTGCAGAGCACCATCAGACGTCTGCGCCAGGAACTCGACATTACCTACCGTATCGTCGGCATCTGCTGCGTCGATGAAGACCTGAGCGGACAGGAAATCGAGGGCATCCCGGTGATCGCATCCAGACAGAGTCTTCTGGAAGTGACGACACCGATGGCACTGGATGAAGTCTTTATCAATACGCCAGATCTTGCACAGAGCGCACTGGAAGATATAATTACAGGTTATGACGAAATGGGCGTGAACTGCCACTACTGTCTGGAAATGCCGTCCATGAAGTCCAGCTCCCGTGTCGGTACCTTCGGCGATTACAGTGTGCTGACCTATTCCCGGTTTCAGAGCAGCTACAAGCGCCTGCTCATCAAGCGTCTTGCCGATATGATCGGCGGTCTGATCGGACTTCTCATCACACTGATCCTGACCCCCTTTATCGCCATTGCCATCAAAGTGGATTCTCCCGGCCCGGTCTTTTTCTCCCAGACGAGAATCGGCAGAAACGGCCGCAGATTCAAGATCTATAAATTCCGCTCCATGTATATCGATGCAGAAGAGCGGAAGAAGGAACTGGAAAAAGACAATGAGATGAGCGGCTTCATGTTCAAGATGACCAATGATCCGCGTGTCACAAAGGTCGGCAACTTCATCCGTAAAACAAGTCTGGATGAGCTCCCGCAGTTCTGGAATATCGTCAAGGGTGATATGAGTCTGGTCGGCACAAGACCGCCGACAGAGGATGAATTCAACGAATATAATCAGTACTACCGCAGAAGAATCAGTATGACACCGGGTCTGACCGGCCTGTGGCAGGTCAGCGGACGGAGCGATATCGAAGACTTTGATGAAGTCGTACAGCTCGATCTTCGCTACATTGATCACTGGTCCCTGACACTGGATGTCAGGATCATTCTGAAGACCATCGCTGTCGTATTCAGGGGACGCGGAGCCAAGTAAAAATTACGATCGAGAGGAAAGGCACATGAATCTGGTCATAGACTGCTTCAAACTCGTCAAGGGCGCAGGTAAGAGCATCGGAATCTATAACTTAACGAAGAGCCTTGTGGAATATCTGGGTGCGGAAAATGTCCGCAGGAATTATGCGCAGACCATTCTCATCCTGGGCAATACACATAACCGCGCAGATATGGAGGTGGACGGTGTGACGTTCCTTCTGATGAAGGGAAATCCGCTGGACCGCAAATATGATCTGTGGTGGGAGCTTTTCGGCGTGAAACACGTTGCCGGAAAATATCATGCAGACCGGATCCTCTTTCCCAGAGGCTTCCGGCCGCTTGTCTATCACGGAAAGGATACGATCATCATTCATGACCTGATCCCGTTCTATTATGATGAGCATTTCCCGGGCGTATTCAACCGCTATGAAAATGCCTATATCATGAACCGCCTGAAGGCTTCGATCAAAGGCGCAGACCGGATCATCACGATTTCCGATTATTCCATGCAGGACATTGCCCGCAGAGTGCCCGGAACGGAAGGCAAGATCGCCAGAATCTACAACGGTCTGAATGACATCGAAGGTGTGGATCTGACCGCGGCAAAGACACCTGCGGAAAAAAATGATGACTATATCATCGCGGTTACCTCAAAGCTGCCGCATAAGAATGCCCCCGGCATTCTGAAAGCCTATGAGAGCTATTACCGCAGCGCAGCGCATCCGCTTCGCCTTGTGATCATCGGTATTCCCGACATTGCGGCGCAGACCGCAGCCGGAATCATTTCAGCGGAAGCGGCAGCACACGTGGAATGTCACGGCTATGTGGCAGATTACGGCGACATGTGCCGGATGATCCACGGCGCGGTATTTTTCCTCTTCCTGTCCTATGCGGAGGGATTCGGATTCCCGCCGCTGGAAGCCATGCAGCTGCAGTGCCCTGTCATCTGCTCGGACAGAACGTCTCTTGCAGAAGTCGTGGGCGATGCCGGAATCCTCGTGGATCCGGATGAAGCAGGAGCGGTCAGCCAGGCGATGTGCCGCCTGCAGGAGGATCCGCAGCTTCGCGCTGACCTCGTTGCAAAGGGGACGGAGAACATCAGACAGTTCTCCTGGAGCAGCAGAATTCCGCTTTACTGGGAGGAATTATTCAGAGAATCATGAACAGCAGACTGATTTTTTACGATACCACCAATTACACAGACTTCCCGATCGGCGGACAGCTGACAAGTGTCAGTAACCTCCTGCGCTACCTCTGCGAGTATCACACGCAGGAGACTGCGCAGATCGTTCTGGTCGGCGTGACGAGAGATCCGGTACAGGTCGGCAGAATGCAGCTGCTGCGTCTGTTCGACTGTGATCTTCAGTTCCTGCCGGTAGCGGCAACGGAAGAAGATCTCGGGCATACAGCGCATTCCCTGCGGCTGAAATTTGCCAGGGGACTTATGAAATACGGTAAGCTCCTGCAGCTGAGCAGGAAGGACTGCAACTATATCCAGACGCCGGAAGCCTTCGGCCCGGTGAAATGGCTGCAGCACGGCAGCAGATGTGTCATCTTTTCCCACGGCAGTTATGCCAATATGGACCGGGGCTTCCGGTTCTTCCGGAAAAACGTGCTGATTCGCAGGGCATTCGGTGCCTATCTGAAATGGGTCATCCGGAAAGCGGATCTGATCTTCGTTCTGGATGATGCGAGCAGAAGAGACTACAGACCGTACAACCATCATATTGTCAAAGCATGCAACACGATTGTGCTGCCGGAGACCTATGCAGACTGGCAGCCGCATGAATATCAGGGGAGGCTTCTGTTCGTCGGCAGGCTGTCAAAGGACAAGGGCATCGCGGGAATCATCCGTGCCATGGAGCGCATGACGGAAGGCGAGAGCCTTACGGTGGTCGGAGACGGTGAGGAGCGGCAGACATTTCTGGATATGGCAGCACAGCAGAGAGAGCTCCGCAGCCACCTGACCGGTGATACGGTGCCGGATGAGTTCATTTCCTTTACCGGCGCAGTGACGCCGCAGGAAGTGGGTGATATCATGGAACACTGTGACCTGCTCGTCATGAATTCTGATTTTGAAGGCGTGCCGATGACGATTCTCGAAGCCTTCAGTCACGGACTGCCGGTGGTGACGACGAATGTCGGCGGAATCGGGGCAACGGTCAGCTTCGGAGATGATGCGGAGCGGACGGACGGAACGCCGGAAGGCATTGCGGCAGCTGTTCATGAGATTTCACTGGATTATGAAAATTATGCGCAGTGCGCGCATGACCACGCGGCGCAGTATTCCTATATTACAGCCAATGAGAAGCTCTATCGGGAGCTGCGTACCTTCTGGAGCGTATGAACTGCCGGCATGACCGGTTACACGGCAGGATGAAAGGATTAAGGATATATGAATCAGGACAAAGTAAGGAAAAGACTATTTTATCTGGCGGTGGCTGCGTGCTTCCTGACCATACTGGTCTATAACATATTGACGCCCATGCTCTCGGACGATCTGAATTACGGGATCGTTGTGCATAAGGCAACGAAATTCACCGACCTCTTCGGACAGGAATATCAGCAGTACATGACCTGGACCGGACGGAGCCCGAGCCACATGCTTCTTCGCATTTTCCTCTACATCGGCAGCAAGCAGGTGTTCAATCTCTTCAGCAGTATCTGCTTTACCGCACTGACCCTGTTCATGTATCTGAACATCGAGCACCGGAAAAAATATGACGTTCTGGTGTATACACTGATTACGCTGTCCATCTGGATCTTCGGCGTTTCCTTTGCGGAAACCGTACTCTGGGAGACCGGCGCATGCAACTATATGATCGCCATGACCGTCATCATGGGGTATCTGACGGCCTTCCGCTATCTGCTCAGGACGCCTGCGGGCGGCAACAATTTCCTGCGTGTGGCGGGGATGTTCCTTCTGGGCCTCTGGGCAGGCTGGTGCAATGAGAATACTTCGGGCGGTGCGATTCTGCTCGTACTCATCTGGCTGTTTCTGTATCTGCAGGGCGACGGCAGAAGCCGCGAAACAGCAGGTGCAGCTTCCGCCGGCCGCAGGAAACTGCGTGCGATCCGTCCGTGGATGGTGAGCGGCCTTGCCGGTAATGTCATCGGATTTCTGTTCATGATCATGGCGCCGGGCAATGCAGTCAGAGCCGGTTATAAGGAGGAACTGCATACCGGACTCTTCGGCATGGCTTCAAGATGGCTCAAGATCACACTGGTACTGAAGGACGAATTCATGATACTGCTCTGCATCTTCCTCTTCCTCTTTATCCTGCTGCGTTATCAGAAGACGACCTGGAAGACCATGCAGAACATGCTGCTGTATTTCCTGATCTTCCTCGCAACCTGCTATGCCCTGGTCATGGCACCGGAGCCGCAGGTCAGAGCATATTTCGGTGCGGGAATCTTCCTCATCATTGCCTGTGTGCAGGGATTCTGTGATATCCGGACCGAAGACACGCTGATCCATACGGGCAGAACAACTGTCGTGATGATCATGCTGCTGTATATGGCCTTTACCTATCTGGAAAGCGGTGCGAACCTCGCCAGAATCTACCGCGAGGAAAATGAACGCTACGATTATCTGGCACAGAAGGCTGCAGAAGGAGAAGAGGAAGTAACGCTTCCGATGCTCCGGCCTGATTTTAAAACGAAATATTCCATGGCCTATGCATCCGATATCGAGAAGGAAAAGGAATACTGGGTCAATATCGCGTATGCATATTACTACGGAATCAACTGGGTAGACGGAGTACCGAGGGCGGAATGGACAGAATACTGATCTCAGTGATCGTGCCGGTATACGGCGCGGAAAAATATCTGGATAAATGCGCAGGCAGTATCCTCTCGCAGTCCTATACGGAACTGGAACTCATTCTGGTGGATGACGGTTCGAAGGACCTGGGCGGGCAGATGTGCGATGCCTGGGCCGGCAGGGACAGCAGAGTCCGCGTTCTTCATAAGGAAAACGGCGGCCTGATGAGTGCCTGGATGGCAGGCGTGCAGATCAGCCATGGCCGTTATCTGTGCTTTGTGGACAGCGATGACTGGATCGAACCGGAAATGATCGAAGCGCTGGCAGCGCAGGTCAGGGGAGAAGTGCCGGAGATCATCTGCAGCAATTTTGTCATTGACAGAGGAGACGGTCAGACGCCGCAGCCGAGGTCCCATGCGGCAACGCCCGGTGAATATACGGGAGAGCGCCTTCTGAAGGAGATCCGGGAAAAAATTCTCGGAAATGAAAACAGAACCGTGTCTCTGTCCCGGTGTATGAAGCTTTTTTCCCGGGAACTGATCCTGCAGAACCTGAAATACTGCGATCCGTCCATCCGGATGGGCGAAGACGTCAATATCGTCCTGCCCGCCATGCTGGACTGTGAGCGGCTTGTGATTCTGGAAGGCCACTATGATTACCACTATTATTACAATCCGGTATCCATGGTGCACGGCTACGACGAAGGCCTGACGGACAATGTGCAGCGGCTGCTGCGCGTGATCCGGGCGGTACTGACCGATAAGCAAAAGCGTCTTGGCAGCGCGGATCCGGAGGCCATGCAGAGCAGAGAAGCGGTATTCCTGTTCTTCCTGATACTGAAGAATGAGCTCAGGAGCGGAAGGAAGGGCGCTGCGGCAAAAGCTGCCGCGCTGTGCAGGCAGGAGCATATGCCGGAGCATCTGAAGAAGTATCCGGTAACGGCAGCAGACCCTGCGGGGCGCCTTCTTCTGCCGCTCATGAAGCACCCGAATGCTTTTTATGCAGAGGTTCTGGCAATGATATTTCAGCACAGGAGAGGATGAGAAATGGCACAGGAAGAGACCGGCAGGGTCAGCATCATCATCCCTGTCTATCAGGCAGTAAAAGAACTGAAGAAATGCACGGACAGCGTTCTGGCGCAGACATATGCGGATCTGGAACTTATTCTGGTGGATGACGGGTCAGAAGACGGCAGCAGCGAACTGTGCGATCAGCTGCAGCAGGCGGATGTAACGGGCAGAATCCGTGTGCGCCATTCGGATAATCACGGGGTATCGCATGCCAGGAACCTCGGGCTCGAGATGGCAGAGGGCAGCTGGATCACCTTCGTGGATGCGGATGACGTACTGACGCCGCAGTATCTGGAGAAACTCACGCAGGCCGCTGCGCAGAGCGGGGCGCTTCTCGTGGCGCAGACACAGAAAATTCAAAGTGGAAAACAGACCGGTTCAAAAGCCGATGCGGTGGATAACTGTATTGTCGTCTCCGGAAATTATTTTCTGGAAAATGCGGTTTTGAACAGTGACACACATGTATGGAGCAAGCTTTATCACAGGCAGCTTCTGGGCGGGCTTCTCTTTCCGGAGCAGCTCTCGATCGGGGAAGACATGCTCTTTTTATTAAAGCTCTCCCTGCAGATCGGGAAGGAGCAGAAGATCTGCTGCATTCCGGGACATGACTATCTGTATACGGAGAATGCGCAGGGCGCGATGAACCGGGCCTACCGCAGCTCCTATCTGGATCAGATCTTCTGCTGGCAGCAGGCGGAGGAGCTTCTGGCAGAGCATATGACAGAACTGTCACCTTATGTGTATACGAAGCTGGGTACCATACAGATCATGGCGAGTCTGCTTGTTGCGGGGAAGATTGCATGTGCGGATCAGCCGCAGGATACGGATCTGCGCACGGCGCTGGATCTGTGCAGCGATGAGATCCGGCATGCAATGAAGCGGAACGGCGCCTTTGCAGGGCTATGTATGGGCGATAAGCTCAAGACCATACTCTTTCGGATGGATCGCAGCAGATATCTGAAGCTGTACGGGAACTGGAAAAGGAAATGAACAGGCAAACAGGAGGGAAAAATGGCACAGGGCAATCAGACACCGGTAATTCTGTATATGCATGCGGGCAGCGGCAATCACGGGTGCGAGGCAATTGCAGACAGCACCTGCCGCATGATGTATGACGAATGGCAGAAAAATCATCTGGAGGATAACCTCGGACGGGGCTATACGGCGCCGCTCATCGTATCGAACCGGGTGGCGGAGGATCTGCATTATTCCCTTCACGGCATTGCGGATGCCGGACACTGCGCACTGACAGAAGAGCGTCATATTGCGGAGCATAAGGCGGCACATACCGCCTGTTATCTGTGGAGAAAGCTGACGGGAGATCAGGAATCCTTCCAGCGTTACCGTTTCCGTCCGGCGTTTGCGGCGGCAGCAGCGTGTGTTTCTGACAATCCGTTGTGGAAAACTCCCCTCGCTGTTTCCATCGGTGGGGATAACTACTGTTACCCGGAGATGGTGCACGACCTGGCACTTGCCAATCGCATGTTTCATAAAAAGGGCTGCAGAACGATGCTGATGGGCTGTTCCATTGAACCGGACTCCTTACGGGATCCGGAACTGCTGGGGGATCTTCATTCCTATGAGAAGATCATTGCCAGAGAATCCATTACCCATGAGGCGCTTCTGACTGCGGGCATCGCGGCAGAGCGGCTCCTTCTGTGCCCGGATCCGGCATTCCTTCTGCCCTGCGAGAAGCGTCCGCTTCCGGAAGGCTTTGAAGAGGGCAATACAGTCGGGCTGAACTTAAGCCCCATGGTGCAGAAAAGTGAGAAAGTTCCTGGGGTTACGATGGAAAGCTACCGGAAACTGATCCGCCATATTCTGCAGCATACCACGTATAAAATTGCACTGATTCCGCATGTGGTGTGGAAAAACAATGATGACCGCGGGCCGCTCATGCAGCTCTTTGAAGAATTCCGTGATTCCGGCAGAATCGTACTGATCGAAGATCACAGTGCAGAGGAACTCAAGGGCTTCATCTCCAGATGCAGCCTGTTCATCGGCGCCAGAACCCATGCGACGATTGCGGCCTATTCCACCTGTGTTCCCACACTGGTGCTGGGTTATTCCGTGAAATCACGCGGTATTGCAACGGATCTGTTCGGGACGGATGAGCATTATGTCCTGCCGGTACAGAAGCTGGAAGATCCGCAGGAACTGATATCATATTTCGAATGGCTGGAGGCGCATCAGGAAGAGATCCACAGGCATCTTGTGGAAATCATGCCTGCTTATGCGGCACGGGCGCGGGAGAATGTAAGGGCATTTGTGAACTGAGCATCAGAGCAGGGAAGCAGATCCGGGAGACAGCAGACAGAAAAACATCAGGAGGAAAGCAGCGCATGATCATCATACAGGTAGCAGGCGGACTCGGAAATCAGATGCAGCAGTACGCCATGTACAGAAAACTGAAATCTCTGGGAAGGGAAGTGAGGCTTGATCTTTCATGGTTTGATGAAAGCCATCAGAAAGGACTTCTGGCACCGAGAAAATGCGAGCTGAAGTTTTTCGAGGACCTTCCCATGGAGATCTGCACGGAAGAGGAGCGCGGGCGCTTTTTAAACCGCAGCACTGTGCAGAAGGTGCTCGGCAGACTGGTGCCGTCGGCAAAACGCGTCTTTACCGAGAGTGAAATGTATCACCCTGAGGTGTTTGACTTTACTGATAAATATCTGTGCGGTTTTTTTCTCTGTCAGAAATATTATGACGATATCTCGGGAGAACTGCAGCAGCTCTTTCAGTTCCCGGCGCACAGTGACCTTGACTGCCAGAACCGGAACATGGCACTTATGAATGAGATGGAGGAAAGACCTTCCGTCAGCGTGCATCTTCGCCGCGGCGATTACCTGACGGATAAGGAGAACCTGGCGCTGTTCGGCAATATTGCGACAGACCGCTACTATGATGCCGCCATGGACTATTTCCGGAAAAAAGATCCGGAGACGCATTTTTATATTTTTTCCAATGATACGGCGTATGTGAAGGAAAAATACAGCGACCCGGAGCATTATACGATCATTGACTGGAATACCGGCAGTGACAGTCTCCTCGATATGGAGCTCATGAGCCACTGCCGCGGCAACATCTGTGCCAACTCCACCTTCTCCTTCTGGGGTGCAAGGCTGAACCGCCGCCCGGACAGGGAGATCATCCGCACCTTCACGATGCGGAACAACCAGCCCTGTGATCCGGAGAAAATGCATGATTACTGGAAAGGGTGGATTCTCATGGACAAAGAGGGTAGAATTGTCTGAGGGTCAT
>CAYMBY010000013.1:0-4473 GCA_964388815.1 uncultured Butyrivibrio sp.
GTGGAAGACTTCCTATTCATGTAAGATGCCTGATTGATGAGGCGGCAAATATCGGACAGATTCCGAATCTGGAAAAGCTGGTTGCAACCATCCGAAGCAGAGAGATCAGCTGTTGTCTGGTGTTGCAGGCAAGGTCGCAGCTGAAGGCCATTTATAAGGACAACTGTGACACGATTATCGGCAACATGGATTCCCAGATCTTTCTGGGAGGTACAGAGCCGACCACCTTAAAGGAACTGAGCCAGGCGCTGGGAAAAGAAACCATTGATACCTTCAACACTGGAGAGAGCAGGGGAAGGGAAGAATCCCACAGCCTGAACTATCAGAAACTCGGGAAGGATCTTCGCAGTATTGATGAGCTTGCCGTGATGGATGGAGGCAAATGCATTTTGCAGCTGAGGGGCGTTCGTCCCTTTTTATCGGATAAATATGACATCACACAGCATCCGAATTACAGATATACGTCAGATTATGACAGCAGGAATACGTTCGATATTGAAAAGTATCTGAACAGAAAGCCGAAGCTCAGGCCGGAAGATGAGTATGAAGTGATTGACGCGGATGCAGCCGTGTAAAAGTCAGAAAGAAGGAGGAGAGGAAATGGCAGAAGAACAGAAAGAAGCGAAGCAGGAAGTGACAGAGCAGAAAACAGCAGAGCAGACAACAGGCCAGCCAGAACAGACGGGCCCCGAAAAGCAGGAGTACCGGGAGATTACGATCAAGTTCGGGAAAGGCTGCTGCAAGGATCCGTTTACCGCAAAAGACGGAAAGTCCTATATGGAAATCTGTATTCCCAATACGGATCCGGAAGATCATACCCCGTGGGCGTCCTTTGTACTTCCCCAGAACCATGTCCATGAGAATCAGTATGGAAAGGGACTCTGGGCGAAGCTGCCGGAAAACGGGCATACCGGAATTCAGAAACCGGTCTGCAGGGGGCAGGATGAAAACGGCAAAAACATCTGGGAGAATCAGAAGAGCATTGTACCAAATGCAGAGCTGAAGGCGATGGTAGAAGCATATAAGAACAAAACGAGAGGATCCGTAACAGAGAAACTGTCAAAGGATCAGGAAAGCGCTGCAGACAGGCCGTTGAAGCTCTATCCGCCGCATCAGAAAGAAGAACTTCCTTTCAGATAAGATGTACCTGAATCAAACTGAATCAGCCGAATACACCGGCGGGCAACAATAACCGGACAGGGAGAACTCTGTCCATCATTTCAGCGGAGCAGGCAAAAGCCGGAAGCTCCGCTTTTTCATGGGAGGAAAAAATTATGGCATTTTTCACAAGTTCCGTTTCCGTACTGCAGGTACTGGTAATCGCAATCGGCGCAGGCCTTGGACTCTGGGGCGCCATCAACCTGATGGAGGGCTATGGCAACGATAATCCGGGTGCAAAGTCTCAGGGAATGAAGCAGCTGATGGCAGGAGGCGGCATCGCACTGATCGGCACGACTCTGGTACCGCTCCTTTCCAGCCTGTTTTGATACAGGCAGGTCAAATGATGCCGGCGGGTGCAGTAAATCCGCCGGCAGGAAAGGAGGGACAAAGTAAGTGCTCAGAGTTTTGCAGTCAATTTATACCTGGGTGCAGGGCATCCTTGTGGATGCAGTCATCTTTGTTTATGGAAGCATTTTCAGTTTTGTAAATGATAAGGTCGCAAATGTGGCAGGGCAGCTTTCAACGTCTCCGGCGGACTTTTCGCCGGGGATTTTCAGTATGATACGGACACTTTCGGAGAACGTTATCATGCCGATTGCAGGAATTATTCTGACGTTTGTGGCCTGTATCGAGCTGATCCAGATGGTGATCGATCATAATAATCTGGCAAATTTTGAGACATGGTTCATCTGGCGATGGATCATCAAGACATTTATTGCGGTGGAACTGGTAACGCATGTCTTTGACATCACCATGGCAGTCTTTGATGTAGCAGACTGGGTTGTTGCACAGAGCGGATCACTGATCGGAGGAGGTACTGCCATTAATGCGGACCTTGCAACGCAGTTCCGGTCTTCCCTTGAAGCGATGAACGTCGGGGAACTGCTTGTTGTGCTGATGATGAGCCTTGCAGTCTGGATCGGCATTTATATCATTTCACTCATTATCTGGGTGACAGTATATGCCCGCATGATCGAGATTTATCTGACGATTTCCCTTGCACCGATTCCGTTTTCCACAATGGGGAATAAAGAACACAGTCAGATCGGATGGAATTATTTCAGGAGCCTTGCAGCACTTGGGTTTCAGGGATTTCTCATGATGGTGTGTATCGGGATCTATGCAGTACTGATTCAGACCATTACGATTTCATCGGATATCATTTCAACCATCTGGGGAATCATGGGATATACGGTTCTTCTGTGCTTTACGCTGATGAAGACATACGAAGTATCGAAGAGCGTATTTAATGCGAGATGAGGAAAGGAGATTTTGCAAATGGCAGCATATATTCCGGTACCGCGTGATCTGACGCAGGTAAAGGATAAGATCGTGTTCAATATGACCAAAAGACAGCTCATCTGTTTCGGCATGGCGGCGCTCCTCGGAGTACCGTCTTTTTTTATCCTGAAACAGATCTGCAGCATCAGCATGGCCACCATGGGAATGATGGTGATCATGATGCCGATGTTCTTCCTGGCCATATATGAAAAGGACGGCATGTATCTGGAGACGATCCTTGCACACTTCGTGCAGGCGGTGTTCATCAGGCCAGGGCAGCGGCCCTATAAAACAGATAATTACTACGCAGCACTGATGCGTGAGATGGAAGCGGAAAGAGAGGTAGAAGCAATTGTCAGAAATTCTGAAAAGAATGTTCATGGGAAAAAGAGATGCGGAGGAAATCAAAGTGCCTCCCCATCTGACGAAGGAAGAACGCACGCAGGTGCGTGAGATTGTAAGAAAGGCCAGAAGAGACGACGGGATCCCAAGGACGGCGCAGCAGTCCATCCCGTTTCAGAGAATGTTCCCTGACGGGATCTGCCGTGTGGATAACTGTTACTACACGAAGACACTGCAGTTTCAGGATATCAACTATCAGCTGGCAACACAGGAGGATAAGTCCTCCATTTTTGACGAGTGGTGTGGATTTCTCAATTTCTTTGACAGCAGTGTGCATTTTGAACTGTCATTTCTCAATATGTGCACGGATGAAGAGGATTTTGAGAAGAGTATCATGATCAGTCCCAGAGATGACGGATTCAATGCGGTCCGCACAGAGTACAGCCAGATGCTGAGAAGACAGCTCGCACAGGGTAACAACGGACTTACGAAGACCAAGTATCTGACCTTTGGCATTGAAGCAGCAGATATGAAACAGGCAAGGCCAAGACTGCAGCATATAGAAACGGATCTTCTGAATAATTTCAGGAGACTGGGGGTACAGGCCAGAAGCCTTAATGGGAAAGAGCGGCTTAAGGTGATGCATGACATGTTTCACCTCGGGAACAGAGACAGGTTCTGCTTTGACTGGAAATGGCTGGCGGAGTCCGGCCTGTCCGTGAAGGATTTTATCGCACCGTCTTCCTTTGAATTTAAGACCGGCAGGGATTTTATGGTGGGAGATCTGTTCTGCAGTATGTCCTTCCTGTCGATTACGGCTTCGGACCTGTCGGATCAGATGCTGCGGGATTTCCTCGGGATGGATTCGAGTCAGATCCTGACCATGCACATCCAGTCCGTGGATCAGACCAAAGCGATTAAAAAGGTGAAGCATACGATCACGGAACTTGACCGTTCCAAGATTGAAGAGCAGAAGAAGGCAGTGCGTGCCGGATACGACATGGACATCATTCCGTCGGATCTGGCCACATATGGAAAAGATGCCAAGGAGCTGCTGAAGGAACTGCAGAGCCAGAATGAAAGAATGTTTCTGATGACATTTCTCGTGATGAATACGGGGAAAACGAAGCAGGAGCTTGATGATAACGTGTTTCAGGCATCGAGTATTGCGCAGAAGCACAACTGTGAACTGAAACGTCTGGATTTCCAGCAGGAGCAGGGACTGATGAGCAGTCTTCCGCTTGCGCATAACGAGATTGAGATTCAGAGGGGGCTTACGACCAGCAGCACTGCAATCTTCATTCCCTTTACCACACAGGAACTGTTTCAGGAGGGAAGCGAAGCGCTGTACTGCGGACTGAATGCACTTTCCAACAACATCATCATGGTGGACCGGAAGCTTTTGAAGAATCCAAATGGCCTGATCCTGTGAACGCCGGGTTCCGGTAAATCCTTTGCAGCCAAAAGAGAGATCGCCAATGCGGTTCTGGTCACGGATGATGACATCATGATCTGTGATCCGGAAGCAGAGTATCTTGCACTGGTGCAGAAGTTCCACGGGCAGGTGATCAACATCAGTCCGGGCAGTGACCAGTTCATCAATCCGATGGACATCAACATGAACTATTCAGAGGATGATAATCCGGTTGCCCTGAAGGCAGATTTCATTCTGTCTCTGTGTGAACTGAT
>CAYMBY010000014.1:0-6163 GCA_964388815.1 uncultured Butyrivibrio sp.
GAATCGGAGAAGCATTCGGAGTAAAGATTGAGAAACTGGAACTGAAGGGAACATATACAGTTGAAGAACTGTTCGATCAGATAAAGGACGTGGCATTCGAAGCAGGAAAGCCGGAGCTTGTAAAGCATGGCTTCAGCACACTGATCGTATTCCCTCAGCTGGATAATAACAATCAGGTATGGATCATTCCGGGCGGCAAGGGGAAATTCACGGTACAGAGAAGCTCACAGCCGGCAGGTGTCGGGAATGTGGTGAAGAACATGGCACTGGATCAGCTGACAGACGGATGGTCAGGGATGTCCGCTGCATTCGGATCGACCAAGAAGCGTTGCATTGAGCTGACAGAGAAGACAGCACAGACCATTAACGCACTGGGGTTATAATCATGGCGAAATGTTTGAGCTGCGGGGCGGAGCTGCGCTTCGACATCAAAACGCAGAGGCTGATCTGTGATCATTGCGGTGTCAGCGCGGACCCCTATGAATATGATGCAAAAGATGCTGCGCAGGACGAGGCATCGGCAGCATATCCTGTGAATGTATTTACCTGTCCGAACTGCGGCGGAGAGATTATCAGCACGGCAGAGTCGGCAACGGAATTCTGCACCTACTGCGGAGCACAGGTGATGCTGGAGCAGAGACTGGATCAGGCAAAGCGCCCGGATCTGATTCTGCCCTTTATGAAGACCAGGGATGACCTGAAGAAATGTTACAGGGCGAAGATCAGAAAAGCGATTTTTGCACCGCGTGATATGAAGGACCCGGCGGCGATAGATTCTTTTCGCGGAATCTATATGCCGTACTGGGTCTATGATATAGAGAAACACGGCCATGCGCAGGAAAACGGGTCGCATTCACATACAAGCGGCGATACGGAATATACAGATCATTTCACGGTGGACTTTGAGATTGACGCATCCTATAAGGGGATTGCATTTGATGCGTCTTCCTCTTTTGAGGATGACATCGGAGATTCCATTTCACCGTTTGATGCATCGAAGGCCAGACCGTTCACGCCGTCCATGATCAGCGGCTTCTATGCGGATACTGCGGATGTGCCGCAGGACGTATATGACGAGGATGCACGGCAGCTGGCGGCAGAGGATATCCACAGGCGTCTGGATGACCGGAAGGAGCTGAGCAGCATAACGCTCAGCGACAGGGACATGGTGATCACCGGAGAGGATATCAGTGCGAAAAGTGCGCTGTTCCCGGTCTGGTTCATGTGTTACAGGAAGGGCGGCAGGGTTGCCTATTCCGTGATCAACGGGGAGACCGGCAATATGGCGATGGATATGCCGATTGATCCGGTCAGATACATTCTTTTTTCCATGCTGCTGGCAATACCCGTCTACGGGATCCTGGAGATCTGCTTCATGTCGTCTGCGCCGGCCATGCTGGTGTTCGCGACGGTGCTGATGCAGATCGGGTTCCTTCTGTATGCCTGGGAGATCAGGAAGACCTGTGCCAAGGATGCGCATGCAGGAGACAGGGGCTATGAGGCGTCCGTGAAGAAGGCGGAAGAGGATAAGGCCGGTAAAGCGTCGCAGAAGCCTGTAGTGGAGAATAAGAAGTCGAGGAAAAAGAAAAAGAAAGAGCAGGTCGAGGAAGATTCGCTCAGATTCAGGCACAAGCCGGACATCTGGGAGGTGATTGTCTATGCGGGAATCGGCATTTTCCTGCTGTTTATCGCATTGGATATCGGGCTGATTCTGTCGTATCTGCTCGTGGACTGCGCCGCTGCACTGATGGCGTGGTTCTGGCTGGATGAGTACGGCAGGAAATTTGATGCGCTGATGTGGCTGTCGGTATTGATGCCGCTGATTACGCTGGGCATTCTGTTCTGGGATCCGGTCAGTGACAATGTGTATTATACGGCGGCCATTGTCGTGATTGCGGCGGTGCTCCTTCAGATGAAGGGTGTACTCAGGCAGTACAATATGCTTTCGACACGAAAGCTTCCGCAGTTCAATAAGAAGGGCGGTGACAATCGTGCATAAGCATAAGAGAGCAGAGACAGTGCAGACGGCAGCAGGTGCCGGATGGAAAAAACGCCTGTGTATGCCCGCAGGAATCGCTGCGGCGGTTCTGGCAGCATGCTTTCTCCTCTTGCTGTGCCCGGGGCGCGTGCAGGCAGCGGAAAAATCTGATGCATGGATTCAGGATGACGCGGAGCTCTTCACAGAGGATGAGCAGACGGCCATGCTTCAGGAAATGCAGAAGATCACGCCGTTTTCTCCGATTGTGATTTATACAACAACGCAGGATGCGGAAGGTGATGAGGAGCAGTGTGCCAGGGACTTTTTTGATGAGAATCTCGGAAAGGGCGCAAACGGCACGGTTATTCTGATCGATATGGATCTTCGCAAGATCTGTATCTGGTCTGACGGTGAGGCGCTGAGTGTCATATCGGAGAGCTATGCGACGACGATCACGGATAATGCGTATACACTTGCTTCAGATGGCGATTATGAAGGCTGTGTCATGCAGATGCTGACACAGATCGAAGCGGTGTGGAACGGGCAGGATATTGCCATGCCGATGAAGCATATCTGCAATGCGCTGCTGGCACTTTTGCTGGCGCTGCTGCTCAATATCTTTATCATGCTGCATGCATCCGCGGCTTCGAAGACAACGGATAAAAAACTTCTGGACAGCGTGGCGCATGCATGTGAGTTTGCAGATATCCGTACGACGCAGACAGGGACCAGCAAGCGTCATGTGGACAATTCGGATGACGGCAGCATTATCGGCAGCGGCGGAGACGGCGGTTCAGGCGGTGGCGGCAGTCATGGATTCTGATGTGTCTGCTGATTCATGAAATGTGATGACAGGCAGGAAATGGGGAAAAAAGGATGAAAAGAGAAAAATATACAGGGAAGCCTGCAGCCGGAATCATCGCGGCAGGTCTGATAATGGCGATGGCGGCAGGCTTGTGTGCATGTGCCTCGGATACAGCAGAAACAGCGGAGACTGCAGCCACAGCGGCATCAGAGGCAGGCAGCAGTGCAGCAGACAGCAGTAGCAGTGCGGAGCCGGCAGGCAGCAGTGCAGCAGGCAGCAGTAGCAGTGCGGAATCGGCAGACAGCAGTAGCAGTGCAGAAGCGGATACGACCGCCGCAGAAGCCGCTGCCACAGCGGATACCGGAAGCCGGGATGTTACGATTTCTCTGATCGAAGCGGGGAAATACAAGGATGGCAGCCGTGTCATTGACGATGATCTGTATTTTGATAAGAAGATAACGCTGCACAGTGACAAGACCTACACACTGGAGCAGTATGGCTATGATACCGTTACCGGTGCCTGGGACAGTCTGGAGAAAAATACGTATACGCTCTATTCCGATACCAGTGATGATTCCAGTGGCATTACGGCGCCGGAATATGATATCTGCCCGGTCAGCGGAGCGGACGGCAGCTATTATCTGAAGCCGGAAGGAAGCGACGAAGCGGATTGGACGCTGGCACTGGATACCGCTACCGAAGACGGCGCAGCGGCGCTTGATCTGCAGATTGAGCAGCTCGGCAACATAAGCGGTTCCAACGAGGAGACGTCCTACGTTTCCCCGGCATTCATTTCTGTGGATTGTACGGATAACAACGGCACGTATCTGATGATTAATGACGTGGTCCTTTTAAACAAGGACAACCCGGCCAGATGCCGGCTGTACGGTCGTGATCCGAAGGAAGTGGAGGAAGAGGTCATCATCGATAATGATCCGGAAGGCTATTCCTATTATCTCGATGACAATGCCACCTGCAGCTATATCGACTATGATCATTCGAAGGTCGTCAAGTGCACGGCGGCGAAGTTCCTGAAGCACCTGAAAGATGAGGACAGTCTCCTGGTACGGGCGACGACCTTCGGAACGACGGTGACGGGAATCGAGGAAATAGAGTAATTGCAGCGGTGATAAGAGCCATCAGGCGTGGAGCAGATATAGCGCCTGATGGCTCTTTTTTTCACTGATCTGACAGCTGCGCCGCAGTAAGAACTGGACTGACAGTAAGATGTCAGATACAATGGAGTCTATGCTGCAACAGGGTAAAGTCAGGGGGAAAAACATTGGATTTTAAAGGATTCACAAGTCAGATCATTGAAAAAGAAATGAAAGTTCATGGCATACAGGTATATATGAAGGGACAGCTGGTGGAAGAGTATGGGGACACGACCGGAAGATATCCGGTCTATTCCTGTACCAAGGGGATTACTTCTCTGGCAGCAGGCATGGCGGTGGATGACGGCGTGCTGGACATTAACCGGTCTGTTCTGCGTTATCTTCCGGAAGATGCTCTGGAGGGGATTTCTGAAAAGCAGTTGGAAATATTTGAGAAGATTACGCTCAGAAGGCTGATGACAATGTCCGTATCCGGCCTGCCTTTTTCCAATGAAGGTGATAACTGGATCAGAAATGCATTAAACAGCCGGATCGATCAGGTGGAAGACCGGCAGTTTAATTACAGCAATGTGTGCGCTTATCTGACCGGTGTTGCCGTGTCAACGGCAGAGAAACAGGATCTGTACGGCATGCTTACAGAGCGGTTATTCGAACCGCTGGGGATACAGGACCCTCCGCATGTGACGAGTCCCTGCGGATTCTTCAACGGTGCTACAGGCATGGAACTGTCTGTTGCTGAATTGTCCGGAATCGGAATGGTCTATGCAAATGATGGCGTTTATCATGGCAGAAGGATTGTTTCCGGGAAGTATCTGCATGAAGCATGCAGAGTTCAGCAGATGAATCGTGAGGGCGGCTATGGATATTTTATCTGGAAGTACCGTGACGGATTCAGCATTAACGGCAAGTGGGGACAGAAGTGCTTTATCTTTCCGGACAGAGGGCTTATGGTGACCTTCCTTTCTGATATGCCGGAAGGCAGCGAGGCAATATGTGAACTGATGGAGCAGTATATTCTATAGCAGGTTCAGGGAGCCTGCCCGGGGTGATCTGATAAACAGTCATAAAAAATGCAGGTGCGATTGCACCTGCATTTTTAATGAAATCTGTTTAATTTTAAAGCGTCGCAGCTCTTTCATCAATCTTCTGCTGGAAGTTTACAACGGAGTGGTTATATTCCTGATCCATCAGTGTGGAAGTGATCATGAAATCAGCGGTTGCCTTATTATTGGCGATCGGGATGTCATATACCTGCGCAATACGCAGCAGAGCTTTTACATCCGGGTCATGCGGCTGTGCAGTCAGCGGATCGGAGAAGAATACGATAAAATCGATTCTGCCCTCTACGATTTTGGCACCGATCTGAAGATCTCCGCCGAGCGGGCCGCTGCTGTATCCTTTTACCGGAAGTGATGTTGCTTCCGTGATCATCTTTGCAGTTGTTCCTGTACCGCACAGGAAGTGCTTTTTCAGAATTTCCTTATGAGAATCGCACCATTCAATCAGCTCATGCTTTTTCTGATCATGAGCAATCAGTGCGATGTTTTTCTGTTTTCCGATTGTTAATGTTACAAAGTCCTTATCCATGTTTTCTCTCCTTGCGAGGCATTCACCTTCGCCTGTGCAATCTTCCTTTGCACGTTCTCTTTACAATTTTCTATTTCATTAAAAAAATAACAGAGCTGTCTGATAAAGTCAATCAGTTTATCACAAGTATAGTATAAATATGCAGTAAATCAAAGCAGTCATTGAAGCAGGTGTGTAAGTAGCTGTAAAAGCAGCCGTAAAAGCAGGCGTATAAGAATCTATTAAAGTGGCCGTAAATTTTCTGGCCAAACCCGGACTAAAATTCATGAAATCAGGTTTTAGTCTGTCTTCCGCCTGGGATCAGCCAAGAAAACAGCCGTAAATCCTGGCCAAACCCGGACTAAAATTCATGAAATCAGATTTTGGTCTGTCTTCGGCCTGGGATCAGCCAAGAAAGTAGCCGTAAAGTCAACAAAGTAGCCGTAAATCCTGGCCAAACCCGGACTAAAATTCATGAAATCAGATTTTAGTCTGTTTTCTGCCTGGGATCAGCCAAGAAAGTGCCGTCAAAGCAGCCCCCGGCTGGCCAAACCCGGACTAAAATTCATGAAATCAGGTTTTAGTCTGTCTTCTGCCTGGGATCAGCCAAGAAAGTGCCGTCAAAGCAGCCCCCCGGCTGGCTAAACCCGGACTAAAATTCATGAAATCAGGTTTTAGTCTGTCTTCCGCCCGGGATCA
>CAYMBY010000015.1:0-7496 GCA_964388815.1 uncultured Butyrivibrio sp.
AGCATACGATGTCGATACATTCAGCTGTGTATGCGTGACCGGCCAGGCGGATCCGATACGTGAATCCGGAAGGCCTCGACTGATAAACGCCAGATCAATAATTACGATCAGAAGCGCTCCCATAGAATAAGACCCCATTTCCATCAATCATATTATCAATATAAAGTCTATTCTATCATAATTTTCATTATACCGCTTTTTCTTCCATTTCTCTTCCCGTCTCATCGCAATGCACTGCTGCCAGTTCCTTCTCCAGCTTCTTCCAGATCTTCTTCATCAGCACGAATGCAATCAGCGCCGTAACACCTTCCGCAATCGGGAAGGTCGTCCAGATGAGCCAGGTAAGATCAGGATTCCCTGCTGCAAGACGTGAAAATCCCCATGCCAGCGGAATGACGAACAGGAACTGTCTGCATACGGAAATAATCAGCGATTCCAGTCCGCCGTCAAGTGCCTGGAAAATCCCCTGATACGCAATGTTAGCCCCTGCGAACAAAAAGCTTAAGGATACAATCCGCATGGCGCTGATGCAAAGAGACTGCGTCTGTCCGGACAGGCCGAACAGTGAAGAAAACGGCTGCGCAAACGCCTCAATCAGAATCAGACCGAAAGCCATAATGGAAAGTGTATAAAGCATGCCGTATTTCACACCGGCCCTGATCCGCTTTCTGTCTCCCATCCCATGGCTGAAGGACACAATCGGTGTGATCGCATCCCGCAGTCCGAAGGCCGCGAACAGGATGAACTGCTGTATCTTATAGTACAGGCCGTATGCCGTCACCACATCTTCTCCGATCGCAACGAAGATCACATTCAGCGCATACGTCATGAAGGACATGAGTGCCTGGGCAATAATCGCCGGGAAGCCGATTGCATAAATATTCCGGATGATTTCTCCTGAAGGCGCCTTATACTTCCATGCATTGTCAATCTCTCTGTCATATTTCAGATGGAAAAAGAGGGCCAGAAGCGCCGAGACGATCTGCCCGATCACAGTTGCATACGCCGCCCCCTTTACACCCCACTCCGGACAGCCAAGCAGTCCGTAGATCATGATCGGATCCAGGATGATATTGGTCACCGCACCGGAGATCTGTGCAATCGTGGAATACATGGATCTGCCTGTCGACTGAATCACCTTCTCCAGAATGGTGAAAAAGACAATCCCGATGGAAAAGACACAGCAGATGCTCAGGTAATCCACTGCCATGGTCATAATTTCCTGATTGGAAGTCTGTGTTTCGATATATCCCCTTACGCCGAAGATGCCGAATAAAAGAAAAACAAGATAAATCACAGTTCCCAGAAACATTGCATTTCCGGCCACTCTGCTCGCATTTTTACGGTCGCCGCTCCCCAGATTTCTGGCCATCAGGGCGTTTGTTCCGACGCCGGTGCCGACTGCAACCGCCACCATCAGCATCTGTACGGGAAATGCCAGCGTCAGTGCATTGAGTGCCTGCTCTCCGCCTTCATGCATATTGGATACAAAGGCACTGTCCACAATGTTATAAACCGCCTGCAGAGCCATTGACAGTACAATCGGCAGCCCCATGGTCAGCATCAGTCTGTTCACCGGCATGGTTGCCATTTTATTTGATTTCTGTTCCATTCTAAAATAACCTCCTTGTTTTGCACACGAAAAAGGCGGAAAACGTATTTCCATTCCTGGATTTACGCTTTCCGCCACTCGGTGAATCTATTATAGCAGTTATTTTTTCAGAAAGTCAAATGAAATTCTGATTCATCTGACTGCTGTCATCTTCCCTTTGCTGTCCGTTGTGAAGCAGACGCTGTCCACCACCTGCTCCCTGTCGTTGTCATAGACCACCACATGGATACCGCGTTCACTGGTCACATACTCTTTACCGTCAATCTGAACAGAAGAAACATTGGAAGCCGTGGCG
Organism: uncultured Butyrivibrio sp.; assembly: GCA_964388815.1. Classification (GTDB taxonomy): domain Bacteria; phylum Bacillota; class Clostridia; order Lachnospirales; family Lachnospiraceae; genus Butyrivibrio. The sequence goes on from CAYMBY010000015.1 coordinate 1,908, forward strand.
AGGCTGTACACACTCTTGCCGCTTCGGATACTCCCCTTATATTTGATTGATTCGCCGGACATGTTTTCACTGATTCCAACCGGCGTATCCACCCCGTAATAATAAGTCTGTTTCGTCATCTGTGACAGGTCCGCCTTGAATCCCAGCGCCTGCACTTCCTTTGCCGTCTCTGTATCCGTAAGATCCGTCACATTTCCCTGCGTTACGATGAAGATACTGTAGCGCTTCTCCAGGAGCCTGCTCAGATAATCATGAATCTCATTGACCTGCACCAGATCGCAGTCTTTTTTGACTCCCTGATAATTGTTCTCTGCATCTGTCCACTGTGCATCTGTATGTCCGCCCAGTCCGTACTGCTCTGTCAGAATCTGCCCGATATAATCCGTAATCTTTAAAGATCCCCAGATGTTCAGATGGCTTTCATTCATGGTCGGGACATCATAGCCTGCTGCCGCGTACAGATCCGACATATTGAAATCGTAAAACGGCAGATTGTTTTCTGCCGCATATTCCTGCGTGGAATTATGTCTTCCGATCGTCTGCGCCGAAGACGGTGTCTTCACCAGTACGAGCGGAATATTCTGCTGCCGGCACAGCCGTACGATCTGATCCAGATAGGACTTCATCAGCGGAACCATTGTCTCTGTATCTCCCGATGTTCCGGCTTTCAGGGGTGTAAATTTGGTTCCGTCTATATTGGACAACGCGGAGAACCCGAACATTCCGGGATGTGCCGAGAGCTGCCCTGCGGTAAAATCATTCTCCGCAAGTCCGTACCATCTGGTATGAAACCGCACATTCGGCAGATAGAAGCTGAGTTTGCTCTGCGTATCATCCGCCGCGCAGATAGCATTGATGGCATCCGTTTTATTCAGATTCCAGTGCATACTGTCCATACTCTTGCGAATGGTCGCTTCGGTACAGTTAAGCGGCTGCCCGACGGCGCCCTTATAGGTATGCAGGATATAGGTATCCAGAACGATCACCCTGGGTTTCTGGGTCTTAAGTGCCTCCTGCAGCCAGTAATAGCTCAGCAGAAGGCTCTGCTGTTCGCAGCCCATGTTGAAGCTCGTAATCCCGTATTTATCATACAGTTCCTGCGGATTAAATGCCGTAACGCAGTGACTGCTGCCCAGAAAAAGTACATCTGCAGAATTCCGGTTCAGCTTATAAAAATCAGAATAGGTCGTTGTCGTCGGCCATTTATCGATGTAGTAATACTTTGGTGTCAGAAGCTTTTCCGTAATCACGATACAGGTCAGTGCAACTGCCAGAAACGCTGCAAACCTGCCAAACATTTTTATCCTCTTCATCCTCAGAATCCTCCATAGATAAAGGCCTGCGGATCAAAACCATAGCCGTAGGTACCGAATATCATAATGAAAATCATGGCGCCGATATAAATCGCCCAGCGCACGAATATGCTGTATTTCAGGATTCTGTCGCGGATGCAGTAGCCTTTTTCCTGCGCTGCAGAAGCAAATGCCAGGAAAATAATTGCGAAAATCAGAAGCGTATATTCTCTCCAGTTAAGCCCTAGGCGGAACACACTGTCATTCACGATCACCCACGGGTTATATACCGTAAACATGGACTTGATCATGGTGCCCGCGACCCGCAGGCTCTGTGCCCTGAATACAATCCATGCGATCATGACAAAGAAAAACGTCACCAGGATCTGCAGCGCCTTTCTGACGCGGCTTCCCTCTTTCAGGCGAAGTGCCCTGTCCGCCATGTCCTTGACCGGCATCAGGAGTCCGCCCAGAATCTGGTAGACTGCATGCATCAGACCCCAGACAAGGTACTTGTAGCCGCCGCCATGCCAGATCCCGCTGACTGCAAAGGTAATCAGAATATTCAGATATTTGCGTGCCCTGCCCTTGCGGTTTCCGCCAAGCGGAATATAGACATAATCCCGCAGCCAGAAACTCAGGGACAGGTGCCATCTGCGCCAGAAATCCCGTACCGATGTAGAGAAATACGGATGATTGAAGTTATCCACAAGATCGATTCCAAACAGACCTGCTGCCCCCTGTGCCAGCGTAACGCAGGCCAGGAAATCCGTATACAGCTGAATGCTGTACAGGAATCCGCCCAGCCATACATAAGCGCCCAGATACGCCTGATAATCATCAAAAATCGTATCCACGATAACGCCCGCTTTATCTGCAATCACCAGCTTCAGGAAAAATCCCCAGAGAATCAGCATATAGGACTTTGTAAACTTTTTTTCATCAAAGGAATGTCCCTCATAGAGCTGCGCAGAGAGCTGCTCATAGCGCGGAATCGGTCCCTGTACAATCTGCGGAAAAAAGCTGACAAACAGAAGATATTTCAGCGGATTCTTCTGCGGCTGCACCCTGCCACGGTACACATCTGCAAGATACGAGATCATCTGCAGTGTATAGAACGCCAGACCGAGCGGCACGATCAGTTCCATCTGATCTGCCTTCATCCAGTTGACCAGAATGAAATTTGCTTCCTTATCCATAAGCAGCGGCAGCACTGTCAGTATAATGCCGGCTGCGAGCGCAGCTTTTGCAGCCCTGCCCGATTTTTTTCCCGCCAGCAGGCGGATCAGCAGTGCAAATGCCCAGGTAACCGCCGCAGTACCGACAAAAAGAGCAAACGCCGGAAGGCTCTTTTCCACCATCTGCCAGTAAAACAGAAGGCTTCCCAGAAGAAGCACATACCAGCGCAGTTTCTTCGGTATCACATAATATACAATGACGAGAATCGCCAGAAATACATAAAAATTCCACGAAATAAAAGCCATGAAAAACCTCTTTGTCCTGTTAAACCAAAACGCAACAGCTGCCATGATAGCACAACAGAGAGCCGGGTGCAATGGCACCCGGCTCCCGAAACCTCATCTGCTGTTTTTATTAATTTTTATCTGTTTCTTTTCCTGAATTTCATAAATCCGAAGATCATACCGCCTGTGATCACTGCGAGCAGGCCCAGCAGCAGGAATACTCTGCCGTAATCTGCATCTCTGTGCTGCGGCGTAGCGGAAAGTGCCTGCTGTGCATCAGAAATGGACGTGGCTGCGCTTGCTGACAGTGCACTGCTCTTTCCTGCAGATGCCTGCGCAGAAGCTGCTGCCCCGGAAACTGCCGTTTTTGCGCCGGCAGCTTTGACTGTATCTGTCTTCGCTGTTTCTGTCTTTGCTGTTTCTGTCTTTGCTGTTTCTGTCTTTACTTTTTCTGTCTTTACTTTTTCTGTCTTTTTCGTTCCGCCCTTTACTGCTGCGGAAGTTTTCGTTTTTGCCCTTGCCGCTCCTTTAACCGCCGGCACTGCTGCGCTTACTGCTGTTTTTATTGCCGCTGCTGCTTTTTTCACGGCTGCTTTTACCGCCGCTGCAGTTTCTGCTGCAGAAGTTTCAGTATCTGCAGAAACCGAAGTTCCTGAAGCTGTACTTCCGCCTGTTGTGGTGGCAGAAGCTGTCGTACTGTTCGCCGCCGCGCCGGAAGCTGTCGTTCCTGAAGGTGTCGCAGGCGATACCGGCGTTGTCGGTGTCGGCGCCGCTCCCGGAACAGATGTAAATGTCACCTCCGTACTGTCTGCTTTGACTGCGCGGATATCGTCATAACACATGGACACGGATAACGGGAACGTTACTGCCCCTGTATCCACTGCATTGCACCAGAGTCCGATACTGCTGATCGTCGACGCATCAAATACTGCCGATGCATCATCACGGCCGGTAAATGCACTGAACGGTACCGTGACTTTCATTGCTCCTGTTTTTCCTGCATATGCGGCATAGTCCTGAAGATACACTTCAAATACATTTTTTCCGCTGGTCAGCTGAATGACCACTTTCTGGTTCTGGCCTTCCGGAACCGTATAGAACTGCAGCGCATTGGCACTGCTCCAGTCCGCATTCAGTGTCTTTGTGGCGCCTGCCCATCCGCTCTTTGTCTTCAGCGTCGCATTGAACTGAAGTGCATAGCTTCCGTTAAATACCTTCGCGGCATCCTTTGTCAGCGAATAGGTGACGGAACAGCCGCTGTCCTTATTGGTCGCCCACGCAGAGTTCAGGAGAGAATCAACCCCGTAATAGTTTTCAAAATCATCCGCAGACAGGGGATCCGCCTCTGCCTCCTTCATATTGAATTTCAGACTGATCTGTGCTTTTACAGACCCGTTTACCAGAAGACTTGCCGTTCCGGTCTTTTCTCCCAGTAATGCCAGCTGACTCCCGCCAAGCTCTGCTTCCCAGTCCTTTGACGCCTTCTGATAATCTGCTGCGATGGTAACCGGCTCCACACTGCCGTCATCTGCTGCAAATACGAATTTCACATTGCCGTCTTCCGGATCGGAAATGCCGTTTACCGCTGCCTTAAAGGTTGTCTTTTCCAGGATACGGGAGCCGGAATAAGGTGATGTGAAATATCCGCTGACAGAATCCTGCGTCGTTGTATTGGTAATATCCGTCAGATCATGGTAACTGCCATGATTCATGTCGGAAGCAAATATACTGTGATCATCATTATAGAAGCTGGTGAAATCATCCATCATTTCATGTCCGTGCAGCGTTCCATCCGCATTTCTGCTGACTGCATACGGCACATAGAAACCGCTCGTTGTACCGAAATTCGCCCAGAGGAGGAAATAGCAGCATCCCTGATCTTTCTCCAGCTGTCCAAGAAGCTTTGTATACCAGTCCTTTACCTGATTGCCGGAGGTCAGAAGTGCATCACTTCCGTTCGCCACGCCGGTTTCTGTCACGGCATAGAGTTTGTCATGTGCCCCGGCAAATTCCCGCATGATGCCGTTTTCTTTTTCAATGGCTGCAAGATAATCCGCTTCATTATCCGTTGAAGGATTCTGCTGATAGAGATCATAGCCGATCATATCCACATAATCGTCTCCGGGATAGCGTGCCGCATAATCTGCCGTGCTCTCCGCTTCGGAGCCTGGTCCGTATACATACAGGATATTGTGAACACCCTTTACATTCCTGAGATAGTCTTCCGTATAACGGTACAGACTGATATATGCATTGCTGTCGCAGAATGCCGATCCCCACCAGAACCAGCTGCCCGTGCATTCATGGAACGGTCTGAACAGAATCGTAATCCCGTCGTTTTCTGCCGCATCCGCATAAGCTGCAATCATATCAAGATATGCAGTATACAGATAGTTCAGATCCTGACCCGGCATGATTCTCGATACCACGTCTCCGGTCAGCACATTCGGTGTATAACCCGAGAAATTATAGGTTCTGTTGCCGTCCGCATCTTCAGTGTAGCCGAGTGTATCGCTCGTTGATGCGGTTTTTCCGCCAGCCTCGTATGCCTTTACCCGCTTGTCAATCACATCGAAATTCGGCATATGTGCAGACAGTGTGATCACAGCGCCCTGATCTGCCGCCTTTCTGGTAATCTTCTCAACTGCAGCCACCCTGTCAGAAAGAGAGGCATCCCATGTGGCTCCGCTGTCCACAGCTTCATTTCCTGTCAGGGACAGTGCATCGATTCCGACCACACCGGAAATGGATCCCGTCAGATCCTTTGTATCCGACTCTGTAAATCCGTCGGTTGCAGCTCCTGCCTTGTGATGTGTATCATTCTGATGACCGAA
>CAYMBY010000016.1:0-38848 GCA_964388815.1 uncultured Butyrivibrio sp.
CGTGTATCTGTCAGGGAGAGCATTTCAGAGGAACCGTCCGAGAATGATACTTTTGCACTGGTCCAGTAGTTATCATGCGGGTAATCGCCGCGAAGTGTCAGGCGGAGTTCATCAATCAGAACCGTTCTGCCGAATTCCAGCTTCAGCGCAGCTTTCGGATCACGGTTGATGCCCCAGCTCTCATACGGATATTCTCCGTGTGCGGTATTCTCAAAGATCCCATCGATGGCATTGCGGGCGGCGAAGACCGCTTCACCTCTGGTTTCCACGTTGGCACTTGCATGCGGATAGAATCCGGTATCTCCGTGCTGATCGTAGGGATTGAAGGCAAGATTCCTCCGGGCATTTATTTCTTCCGGGAGTGCCATTCTGGCACGGATGACATGGCGATCACCCTTGAAGCTTTTCGGGCTGTAGACAATGGCCTGTTCGCCGAACGGAATGGTGAAATTGATTTCTCTTTTTTCCACATAGACGAGTGCCGGCGGCATGGTATCTTCGAACTGAATCACGCAGTAACGGCCGGGCGTGAGGATTTCCAGTGCAATGCGGTCACCTTTTTTATATTTGTTTGTGTAGACAAGACTGACGATTTCATCGGAATTGCAGGTCATGAGTGTATGACCCGTCTTGTCCAGTACTTTGAGCTTGATGGTTTCTCCTGACATATCTGTAACCTCTTTTCTGAAAGTAAGATGGCTGCGGCCGGCATATGTTTCAGCTCAGCTGCATCTGAAGTCTGTGGTAATAGTAAATTCTGGTGCGATAGATGAGTTCCGGCCAGGCAGTACGAAGCCGCGGATCATTTACCGGAACCGGACAGATGCTGATTTTCTCTGCTCCGGTAAGATGGCAGGAGGCCAGGTTCCCCCAGAGGATCCGGTCTGCATGAACGGAAGGCTTCTCAACGCTCATCAGTGTCAGTGCAATGAGCCCCGGATAGTCTGTTTCATCCGTGATCCGGAAGGTATGATCCGGAAGAAAACGGGCGCTGCGAAGGTAACTGCCCAGTTCCGGGATCTCACCGTGAGCGCTGTAGGCTGCGGCCAGATCCATGGACAGTCCGCAGGCACCTTCACAGAGACTGACGTCACGGGCACGGTACTCGGCACCCGGCAGCTGCATGAATGCCGCTCCCTCCGGATCAAATTCCGGCAGGTTATGCCAGGAGGACTGCATGGTCCAGATTTCATAGCGCTGCGGGGAAAAGGTTTTTCGGGTGTAGCTTTCCACACCGATGTCGATCAGGAGCGGAAGACCGTTCTTATACAGCGTAATGCTTCCGGTATCGTTATGGTTATGACTGTCGGCATTGTTTCCGGCCTTGATTCCTGCGGTAAATGCACCGCACCTGCAGGTCAGCAGACCGTTTTTTTCATAAAAACGGCTGTTGCAGAAGGCGGAATCCGATACGGCGGATTCCGTTACAGTAATCTGCGGCACTGCATGAAATGCCCGGATCTCAGCTTCTGTAAAGGCAGTCTGTACCAGATAAAACAGGTTGATACCTTCACTGTCATCCGGTGCGGCGAAACGGAACGGATCAGGATCCTTACAGAAATCCTCAGCGGCAAAAGAGGTCAGGAGACTGCTGGAAATTTTTTTACCGAATAAATATTCTCTTGCACCGCGCAGTCCTGCCATGGGACTGCAATCGGAGAAATTCAGGTACCATGGGCCGCTGACATGCATATGGGCGATGTACTCGGCGATGTTCCGGATTTTCTCCTCAGACCAGACACGGTCAAATACGCCGGGCGCAAGGCTGCAGAGAATTTCAAGGGCATTGAAGAAGGTAAGCGCTGCGTGCCGGTAATACTGGGCACCTTCGCTGCAGCAGCCGTCCGTTCCATAGTCCTTCAGGAAACAGTCAAGGCTGTAGGCTGCTTTATGGATAACGGTCCGGAGCATCTTCCGGTCTGCAGGATGCAGGATCGAAACGGTAATCAGTATATTCTGGGTGCACCAGGGTGTCCAGTTGCACATAGGCTCATCGCCGTTTCCCATCCACCAGAAATGTGTATGCAGATACGGACGTACAATGCGGCGGTCCAGCTCAGACTTCATTCTGCGCGTAATCGAAGGCGCATATTTTTCCAGCTGTGGTTTCAGCAGGTAATAAACCATGGACAGGAGCGCACCGGTTTCCGCGGCAAACAGGTCAATGACGGGATGTGCGGGATCCGGAAGCGGCAGCTGCGGAGTATCCCGAAGATAGGAATTGTGTGCGGGCAGCTGCCAGGCACTTTCTTCCAGAATGGCCCAGATGCTGTCGGTGATCGCAGGCATGAGGCGGCCTTTGTGCTCAAGGCATTCGGCCATGACCAGGCTGCACAGAGAGCGTCTGCGTGCGAAATAGTTTTTTTCATAATGAGAACGGTTGCCTGTCCGGAGAAATTCAGTCCAGAGAGAAAGGGGCAGCGGCGGAATTCTCACAGCGGCAGATTTCCGGGATAAACAGAAACCGGTTTCAACAATCCGCTCCTTTGAAGGAAGTGCGTCCCATGCGGCGTGGTCTGTAACAGGAGGACAGGGAATCCAGCGTCCCGGTGCCTGCAGGTTTTCAGAATCATACAGTTCAGATAACATATATTTTTACCTCCATCAGATTGGAGACTGGTAGTTTTAATGCTGGTTCCAGTTTACAGGATGCGGCGGGGCATTTCAATATTCCGGGAACGTAAGGGTCCGATAGTCAACATTTTCGACAAAATAAGAAAGGTAATGCCAGGGAATAAAAGAGATAATAGAAATGCAGGATGATAGATGAAAAATAGAACAGAAAATCAGAGAAACGCAGAGGAGAAAGAGAAATGGAACATATGGACAGTGTGAAAATACAACCGATCGAAGCAAAAGAAGTCAGAGCTGCACTTGAACAGGCAGCGACGCAGACAGAAATGAATCTGCCTGTTTATGACGGGCATTGCCAGAATCATTCCAGCGTAAACGGGGTATATCCTGTCTGTGAGAATACGCAGTGGACCTGCGGGTTCTGGCCGGGAGAGATCTGGCTGTCCTATGAGCTGACAGGGGAAGAGAAATTTAAAACTGCAGCGCTTAAGCTGACAGACAGCTTTGCAGAGAGAATAGAGAAAAAAATCGAAGTCGATCATCACGATATGGGATTTCTGTACAGCCCGTCCTGCGTGGCAGCTTACAAGCTGACAGGAAGCGAAACGGGGAAAAAGGCAGCCATTCTGGCGGCAGATCAGCTGATCTCAAGATTTCAGAAAAAGGGAAGCTTTATTCAGGCCTGGGGTGCAATGGATGACCCGTCCAGCTACAGATATATTATCGACTGCCTTCTGAATCTGCCTCTTTTATACTGGGCTGGGGAAGTGACAGGAAAGGCTGAATATGCGGATATTGCGCATCAGCATATCACCACCTGTCTGAAAAATTCATTCCGGCCGGATGGTTCCACCTATCATACATTTTATATGAATCCGGACGGAACACCTTCGCACGGCGCAACCTGTCAGGGCTACCGCGATGACAGCTTCTGGGCAAGAGGCCAGGCGTGGGGCGTTTACGGCAGTATTTTAAGCTACCGGTATACGAAGAATCCGGAATATCTGGATACATTCCGGAAAGCACTGGCGTTTTATCAGACGAGGCTTCCGCAGGATCTGGTGCCCTACTGGGACATGATCTTTACACAGGGAAGCGATGAGCCGAGAGATTCTTCTTCCGCGGCAATTGTGGCCTGCGGACTTCTGGAAGCGGTCAGATATCTGGAAGGCGAAGAGCAGAAGAACTGCATGGAACTGGCCCGCCGCATGGTCGGGAGCCTGGTACGCAGCTATACGCCTGCATCGTTATCAAAAGGCGCAGGGCAGATCCTGCATGGTACCTATTCCAAAAAGAGCCCGTATAATACCTGCACACCGGAAGGCGTGGATGAGTATACCAGCTGGGGAGATTATTTCTATATGGAAGCGCTGACCAGACTGGACCGGGACTGGGAACTGTATTGGTAAATCGATTGAGGTGGAGAACCACCATCAATCGATACGAGGCCTGCAAGGGCAAGCCTCGGCAAAAAGCGTGATTGAGGTGGAGAACCATCCGGGATAATACGAAGAGGAGAAGGATGAAATGAGCTGGCAGGAAGAATTTAAGAAAAGCACTTATGACAGGGAAGCGTTTGCAGCGGCAATGGCCGGGATTCTGGATCCGCTGAAACCTTTATATACACCGCATAAAGCAGGACTCCAGATCGGAGAAACCGGAGTTACCTATAACCGCGGTACAATCCGGATGGAGGGATTTTCAAGACCGCTCTGGGCGCTGGCACCATTCTGGATGGGCGGCGGAGAAGCGCGTGAGTTTGAGGAAATATACCGGAAAGGGCTGGTCAGCGGGACAGATCCGGAGGATCCGGAATACTGGGGAGATCCGTCTGACTGCGACCAGCGGTTTGTCGAGATGGCAGCAATTGCCTGTACGATTCTGGAGGTGCCGGAGAAATTCTGGGCGCCCTTGTCTGACCGGGAAAAGAAAAATCTGGCAGCATGGCTGGATACAATTAACCATCATGAACTGCCTGGCTGCAACTGGCTCTTTTTCATGATTCTGGTGAATCTGGCACTGGAAAGCGTTTATATGCCATGTGATCCTGATAATATGAACCGGGCGCTGAAGGAGACCGACAGCTGGTACAGAGGCGACGGCTGGTATACGGACGGTCCTGCAGAGAACAAGCCGCAGTCGGACTATTACATTCCGTGGGCGCTGCAGTACTATGGCGTTCTGTACAGCGTGTTTGCAGGGAAAAAAGATCCGGAGAGAGCAGCCGTTTACCGTGAGCGGGCCATGGCTTTCGGAAAACAGTTTGCATACTGGTTTGATGAGAACGGTGCAGCACTTCCGTATGGGAGAAGCCTGACCTATCGTTTCGGGCAATGTGCGTTTTATTCGGTCTGCATTTTTGCCGGACTTGAGCCACTGCCGCTGCCGATCATGAAGGGCATCATCGTGCGGAATCTGAACTGGTGGCTGTCACAGGAGATTTTTGACAGAGACGGCGTACTGACCATCGGCTACTGCTATCCGCAGATGTATATGGCAGAGCAGTATAATGCACCGGGAAGTCCGTACTGGGGAATGAAAACCTTTATTCTCATGGCGCTTCCAAAGGAGCATCCGTTCTGGAAAGCAGCAGCTTCGCCGCTTCCTGAAATGGAGTCGCTCATCGCCTTAAAGCATGCGGATTTACTGATGCAGCGTATGAAGGACGGACAGGTAAATGCATATGCACCTGCAGTTGTGGAAAAGTACAGTCACGGACAGTTCCCGGAAAAATACGGGAAGTTCGTCTACAGCACACGGTTCGGATTCTCCGCGTCCAGAAGCTACGATACAATTGAACAGGCAGCGCCGGACAGCATGCTGGCGTTTGTCATCGATGAGCATGTGTTTGTCAGAAGACACTGTGAAAGCTTTACCCTGCAGGATGACCGGCTGATCAGCATCTGGCATCCGTTTATGGGAATTACGGTAACAACAGAACTGATCCCGACACAGGAAGGCCATGTGCGCCGGCATACAGTGGAAAGCAGCATTGCCTGCAGGGCTTATGACTGCGGTTTTGCCGTACCGAAGTTCACTGAAGGCTTTGCGCAGGCAGCAGAGGAAGGCAGTGCCCAGGCACATAATGTATCCTGCAGCTGCAGCGTCAGGACATCAGCAGGCGGGAAGGGCATCGTGATCGGCGCGTTCCCCAATACCTCACTCTACAGTACCAACACAGTGATTCCCGCCATCAGCTACGAGATTCCGGTGGGAAAGACTGCCCTGGAAACCACGGTTATCTCCTGCAGCAGGCAGTAAAGGGGCAGAAGGGGACAACGGCTGCAAGGCGACGGGAGAAAAAACCGCGGGGCGTACCACAGCGATAAACGGAGCGGGGCCGTTACCACCTCGCAGAACAGAAGGAAAGCAGAAATGCGCAGACTCATAGATACGGAAGTGACACAGGTACGGACGGCGGAGGGCAGAGTGATTACCCTCCGGCAGCTCTTTGTGCCTTATTTTATTGAGCAGCTCCTCATGAATCTGATGGGTACGGTCAATACGCTGGTGCTCGGTCATTACTCGGATGATGCCGTTGCTGCTGTGGGCGCCGCAGGGCAGGTGATGGGTCTGATTTATACCTTCTATGCGGTAGTCAGCGGAGGCGCATCGATCATTATCAGCCACAGACTCGGCGAGGGTTCTCAGAAAAGAGCTTCGGATGCGGCCTTTGCCGCAATCGTCATGGGCGGCGTGCTGAGCCTTGCGGTCAGCCTGTGTCTGTTCCCTTTTTCAGGACTTCTCATGCAGAAGCTGAATCTGGAAGGCGATGTTCTGCAGATGGCAACGCAGTATTTCCGGATCTGTATTCTGACTTCGGTACTGCAGGGTGTCATGTCTGCTGTTTCCGCAGTCCTTCGAAGTTACGGGAAACCTGTCCCTGCAGTTGCCTGCAGCATTTTCATGAATGCCGTGAATGCAGTACTGAACTGCATCGTCGTATTCAGACCTTTTGAGACACCGTTTCATGGGGCATCCGGAATCGCCGTTTCCGGGGTGATCAGCAGAAGTATGGCACTGGTGCTCATCTGTATCTGCCTGGTAAAGAGCAGACTGAATCTGGATCTTGTTCATAAGCGCTTCCGGGATCTGTCCTGCGTACGGGGAATTCTGCGTGTCGGAATGCCCGGCGGAATCAGTAATCTGTCATATTCTCTTTCGCAGGTGGTATCCACTTCCATTCTGGCAATTCTGGGGACAACCGCACTTTCTGCCAAGATTTATATTTCCACAATTGTATTCTATGTCTATGTGATCGGAATGTCCCTTGGACTTTCCACTGCGATTCTGATCGGCTGGATGACCGGTGCCGGGGAATATGAAAAGGCATACCGTCTGAATCAGCAGGTACTCAAGATTGCAATTACCCTCAATATCACACTTTCACTTTGCATGTTCCTGGCATACAGACCGCTGATGGGGCTGTTTACTTCCAATACGGAAATCATTCAGATGGCCCGCGGAATTTTTCTGATTGATATCTTTGTAGAGATCGGAAGAGGCTTTAATCATGTGGAAGATAATTCACTCCGGGGAGCCGGTGATGTGGTATTCCCGATGACGGTTGCCATTATTTCCTGCTGGTGCATGAGTATTCTCTTTTCCTATATTCTGGGAATCCGCTGCGGAATGGGACTGTACGGATGCTGGATTGCGTTCATGATGGATGAGATGTTCCGCGGAATGCTCCTGTGGCGCAGATTCCGTTCCAGAAAATGGATGAGAAAGAGAATCTGACATTGTCCGGCCTTCGTCATCCTGAGGGAGAAAAAAGTGCGCTCAGGCCGACAGATCAGAGAAAACAGGTGCTTCAGAACAGGCAATGTCCGGCATTCGTCATCCTGAGAGAGAAAAAAGCACACGCAGGCCGACAGATCAGAGAAAACAATCATTTTCAGGCAGGACAATGGCATGATCTGAAAAAATTAAAATTATGCTGCAACATTTTCAGAGTCCGGGCTGTATTATTAGTAGAACAGCAGGGAGCAAAAAAAGGAGGCTTTGAAGATGAAGAAGATGAATGTATTATTAATGGGAATGGTGATCATGACAGCGGTAACCGCAGCGCAGCTGACAGGGTGCGGGATGGACAACAGTAAGACTGCACAGGCAGAAAGCAGTGAGAATGCGCAGACGGAAAGCAGTGCAGACAGCGGGAAAAGTGCTTCGGAAGGCGGTACCGGTGCAACGGATCTGCCAGGCGGCGCCATGTCTGCAGATCTGACAGAAGGAGAAAGCGCTACAGCAAACGGGAAAACACTGAAGATCGTTTATGTATCCAATCCGAGCACCGGGTACAGCTGGAAAGTATCCATCGATCATCCGGAAGTAATCAGGGAAGTAGCTGATGATTATGCGCAGGAGAAAGATGATACAGGTAAAAGTACAGATGAAGTCATTTGCGGAGCGGGCGGATATGAGACCTTTGTATTTGAAGGCGTGGGAGAAGGAACAGCAGTGATCACGTTGGATTATGCGCAGCAGTGGAACGGCGGATCAGAGGGAATGACGCGCAGTGTGAGCGTGGAAACAGATGCACAGGGGAATATTGTATCTGTGAAGTGAAGGGGAATTTATGTACAGAACAGAACTTTATTGCGGACAGGGATACGTTGCCGGCAGAATTCTTTTTTATCTGCTGCAGGTGTTTGCGGCTGTCACAGGGAAAAAAAATCAGGAAAGGCCGTTGTCTGCTGCAGCCGGGCAGTCTGAAAAGTCAGATGCGGCACACATTACACCGGAAACGGCAGAGAAAGCAGAGCGGCTCCTTGGCATTTACGGCAGCCGGCTTCTGCGTTTTTCCTATTCCTATCTGCATAACATGGCAGATGCAGAGGACATTCTGCAGGAGACGATGATCCGCTTTGTGCAGACACAGCCGGTATTTGAAAATGCCGCGCATGAGAAGGCGTGGCTGTTTCGCGTGGCGGCCAACCTGTCGAAGAACCGGATCGATTATAACCGGCTTCGGGATACGGATGAACTGGAAGAGGAGCTGGCTGCAAAGGACAGGCAGGACCTGTCTTTTGTCTGGGAGGCGGTGAAGCAGCTTCCTGTCAGATACAGGGAAGTGATTCATCTGTTTTATTACGAAGGTTATTCTACAGCAGAAATCGCACAGATCCTGGGGGAAAAGGAAGCAACGGTGCGGTCTCATCTGAACAGAGGGCGCAGCCGGCTGAAGGACATCCTGAAGGAGGCGTATGACTTTGAAGAATAAATATGAAGAAGCCATGGATCATGTAAAAATGACGGACGAGATGCAGGCCCGTATCATGACCGGCGTCAGGAATGCGCAGGAAAAGGCAGCAGGAGACAGGTCCGGTGAATCCCGGGGTCATATTCATATCAGCAGAAATATGCGAATGGTCATAACGTTTGCCGGTGTGGCAGCGGCAGTGCTGCTTGTGGTATCTGTAACAGGAATTCCCGGGAACAGAGCGGTGCCGGAGCAGGCCGGATCACAGTCAGAGACTGCAGATTCGTCCATGGATCAGGCGGTCTGGAATGTGACGGAATGTGCTTCTTTAGATGAACTGTCGGAAAAAGTCGGCTATACCGTAAGCGAACCGGATGCAGATGCCTTCGGATTTACGGGTGCCGTGAAATCCTATCTTGCATATCCGGATGGTCTTGCAGAAATTGAATATACAGCAGATGACGGCAATACGGCCGTATACCGCATGTCGCCCGGCGCAGAAGACAATTCCGGGGATTATAACAGCTATGACACCGTTTCACAGATCAGTGTAAACGGTCTTGATGTGACACTGAAAGGAAGCGGCAAGACATATGTTCTGGCCCTCTGGACGGATGGAAGTTACGCATATTCACTCAGCATTCCGGGAGGCGCTGACGAGGCGGTATGGCAGAAGGCAGTCGGCTCTGCAGCAGTGAAGTAAATGGCGAAGGAAAGAGCGACGTAAAGAGTATTTCAAGGTTGTTCTTTCTTTTCTGATTGTGTTACAATAATTCTAAGTCGAATATTTTTGAGGCGGGCAGATGGACATCAGTTATCTTTTATGGCTGCAGCAGGTCAGACTGGCAATGGGGCCGGTTGCAGAAAAGTTTTTTCTGGGAGTATCGAAGATTCCAGGTTCTCCGCTTACCATTCTCATACCGGCATTTCTGTACTGGTGCCTGGATAAGCGTTCAGGACTGTTCGTCATGTTCAATTTCAGCGCAGGAAGAATGCTGAATCAGCTGGTGAAAAATACCGTCTGCTGTTATCGACCGTGGATCCGGGACGCAAGAGTTGTTCCTGCAAAGGATGCGCTGGCCGAAGCAACGGGGTATTCATTTCCGAGCGGACATACACAGATTACCACGGCCATTTACGGAAGCCTTGCCTTTCTCTATCACAGAAAGAGCAGGCTGCTTGCCACGATCTGCGTGATTCTGCCGCTTCTGGTTGCATTTTCCAGAAATTATCTGGGCTGTCATACACCGCAGGATGTGCTGATGTCACTTGGCGAGAGTGTGTTTGTAATCTGGCTGTCTGCACATTTTTTTGACTGGATGGAAAAGAAAACAGACAGGGCGGGGCTTCTGCTGACAGCAGGCCTGACGCTGATTGCACTGTTTATGATCTATATCACCTGCAAACCGTATCCGATGGATTATCAGAACGGTCTGTTGCTTGTGGATCCGATTGATATGGAAGTGGATTGTTATGATTCCGCGGGTTATCTCTCTGCACTGCTGATCGGGTGGTATGTGGAGCATCGCTTCGTGAAGTTCAGCACGGATTGCAGCAAAAAGGAGAAGGCAGTCCGTATACTGATCGGTTTTATCTGTCTGGAAATTGACAATGAGATTCTGATCCCGTTTGCACAGAGCAGCCTGAATGAGCGCTGGGGTGCATTTGCAAAAGGATTTCTGCTGTACATTTTTATGGTGCTGGTAATTCCGGCGTTGTTTCGTTTTATCAGGATTCCGGATAAAAACATTTTTTCAATTGCGAATGGTGAGAATGGAGGGTGTGGCAATGATTGTTCAGTCATTGACAAGTGACCAGACGGATGTGCTGGGTGAAGTAGCCAATATCAGTATGGGAAATTCTGCAACTACATTAAGTATGATGGTAAACAGAAAGGTCAGTATCACAACGCCGAATGTAAAGATTATCAGCAGAAGCGCATCTCTTGATGATTATGAAAAAACCTGTGTATTTGTACAGATTCATTATATCAAGGGCCTTTCGGGAAACAATGTGCTGATTCTGAAGGATCATGATGTCAAATGCATGACGGATCTGATGATGGGCGGTGACGGTACACATACAGACGGTGAAATATCCGAGCTGCAGCTGAGCGCTGCATCTGAAGCAATGAACCAGATGATGGGAACCAGTGCAACCTCTATGTCCACCATGTTGAATATTCCGATTGATATCAGTACACCTGTTGTCAACCAGATTGACGTTGAAAGTGTCAAACTCTTTGAAAAAATGTTTGATTCAAGTGAAGAAAAATTCGTGAAGATCGCATTCCGTATGGAAATCGGAGATCTGATCGATTCAACAATGGTACAGCTTTATCCGGTGCACTTTGCAGTGGATATGTGCGAAAAGTTCAAGGAAGGAAAGCTTCAGGGACGTGTCCCTGAGAAATAAAACAGATGAATAAGGCAGAAATATTAGAAATCAAGAAACAGTTTACACCGGACAGATGCACGATTGACCGCATCTGCGGGTGTTATGTGGATCATGAAAAGAACAAGGTGGCAGTGTCAAAAACGGCATTCATGTCCATTCCGGAAGAAGAGATGTTCAAGTATCTGGATATTTTCCAGCATACACTGACCGGTACGATCGGTAAAAATCTGATCAGTCTGGAATTCCCGCTGGATCAGGAGCAGCCCGGAGGTACACAGGAGTTCCTCATGACACTGCGGGAGAGTAAGCTTGAAGATGATGAACTGATCAGTGAATGTTATGATAAGATCATTGCCAATTACGTGAATCCGGAGAACTACTACATCGTGCTGGTGCATGCTGTATATGATATTCCGGGCGTGTCGAGTGACGGTCTGGAGATGGAAGATGCTTCCGAGCATGTCTATGACTTTATGCTGTGCAGCATCTGTCCGGTGAAACTTTCCAAGGCGGCGCTCGGTTACAATGAACAGAAAAATGTCATTGAAGACCGTTTCCGTGACTGGGTTGTGGACGGACCGGTAAAAGGCTTCCTTTTCCCCGCGTTTATTGACCGGGATACGGATATTCACAATATGCTGTATTTTTCCAAAAAGCCGGATGACATCCAGCCGGAATTCATTGAAGCCATGTTCGGCGGACGTGCTCCGCTGTCCGCACCGGATCAGAAGGATACCTTTGATACCATTGTGTCGGATACCATCGGAAATGACGGCGGTGATTATGAGGTCATGAAGAATATTCATGAAAACCTCAACCAGATGATGGAGGATCATAAGGAAGATCCGGAGCCTCTTGAACTGGGAAAGGAAGATGTCAAAAAGCTCCTGTCTGACAGCGGTGTGGCACCGGAGAAAATGGAGAAGTTCGATGAGAACTACGCCAAATGCGCAGGGGATGAGGACTATCCGCTTCTGGCAACCAATATTGCCAATACAACGAAGTTTGACATCGAGACGCCGGACGTTGTGATCAAGGTAAAGCCGGACAGAGCCGACCTTGTGGAAACAAGGATCATTGACGGGCGTCAGTGCCTGATTATCAAGGTTGATGACCACATTGAGGTCAATGGAATTAATGTGCGTACACTTCTGAACGAATGAACTGAAGTTGTAAAAAAAGAATAAATTATGATGATGACGCATTGACAATGCGTAGCAGGCTACCTATCATAGATTATGTACTGTGCTACATGATCTGTGACAGGTAGCTTTTGTTATGGAAGGAGATACAATGGGACCCTGGAAATGTGAACGTAACCGTAATGAAGAACCGCTTGGTTTCAAGTTCAAGCTGATTCATGAGTGCTTTGAAAAAAACCTGAATGAGCAGCTGCGCGGAGATGATCTGACTGCTTCACAGATGTCACTGCTGACCTATCTGTTTCACAATCAGGACCATGATGTTTCACAGAAGGAACTGTGTGAAGGCATGTGCATCAAACATCCGACGGTGATCGGTATTCTGGACAGACTCGAAGATAAGGGAATGATCAGAAGAGAGGTAAATGAGGAAAATCATAAATTCAGAAATGTTCTTCTGACACAGAAGGCGCTGGATCTGCAGATGAATGTCAAACGGCATCATCAGAAGACAGAGAGCACACTGGTAAAGGGAATGACTGCGGATGAGATTGCACAGCTGCGTATTCTTCTTGATAAGGTGTATGACAATATGAAAGATATATGAGAGGAAAAAAGAAATGGTTAAAACACTACTTGCAGAAGTAAAGGAATTCAAAAAAGATTCCATTATCACACCCTTCTGTATGATCGGTGAAGTCATCTGCGAAATGGTGATTCCGATCCTGATGGGTATGATTGTGGATGACGGAATCGGCAAAGGCAGTATGAGTTTTATTCTGCATACTGGCGCGATCATGATCGTTGTTGCGATTTTCGGACTGATCAGCGGACTTGGCGGAGCCTTTTTCGGATCAAGGGCTTCGGCCGGATTTGCCAGAAATCTGCGAAAGAAAATGTATGATAATATCCAGTCATTTTCTTTTGCCAACATCGACAGATTCTCAACGTCAGGACTGGTTACACGTCTGACGACGGATGTGACCAACGTGCAGAACGCATATATGATGATCCTGCGTATGGCAATGCGCGCGCCGGCTTCCATGATTGTGGCGATGATCATGTCCTTCATCATCAGCCCGAGACTGGCAAGTGTATATCTGGTGGCTGTCATCCTGCTGGGCATCCTCATGTTCTTCATTATGAACAGCGCGACGAAATACTTTAAACAGGTATTTGAACGGTATGATGACCTCAATGAAAGCGTGCAGGAGAATGTTTCCGCCATCCGTGTGGTAAAGGCATATGTACGTGAGGATTATGAAAACGATAAATTCAAAAAGGCTGCCTATAACATCTATAAGATGTTTGTACATGCGGAAAACAATCTGGTCGCTATTTCTCCGGCCATGACGACCGTAGTCTATATCTGTATCCTGCTGATCAGCTGGCTGGGCGCACATATGATCATCGGCTCCACATTGACGACCGGTGAACTGATGAGTCTTCTGACCTATTGCATGAATATTCTGATGAGTCTGATGATGCTGTCCATGATTTTCGTCATGATCACCATGTCAGAAGCAAGCGGCAAGCGTATTGCAGAAGTCATAGAGGAGAAGAGCACACTTGTTAATCCGGAGAACCCGGTGATGAGCGTTCCGGACGGAAGTATCCGTTTTGAGCATGTTGACTTTGCATACAATGCAGAATCAAAGGAACCGGTGCTGAAGGATATCAATCTGGATATTCATTCAGGCGAAAGTATCGGGATCATCGGCGGAACGGGTTCTGCCAAGTCCAGTCTCGTCAATCTGATCAGTCGTCTGTATGATGTGACAGAAGGCAGTGTGCAGGTAGGCGGAACAGATGTCAGAGCCTATGATATGGAGACACTCCGTAATCAGGTCGCTGTTGTACTGCAGAAAAACGTACTGTTCAGCGGAACGATCTATGATAACCTGCGCTGGGGAGATCAGAATGCGACTGAGGATGAATGCAGAAGAGTCTGCAGACTTGCCTGTGCGGATGAATTTATTGATAAGATGCCGGAAGGCTATAACACCTACATTGAACAGGGCGGATCCAATATTTCAGGTGGTCAGAAGCAGCGGTTGTGTATTGCCAGAGCACTTCTGAAAAAACCCAGAATTCTGATCCTTGATGACAGTACAAGTGCTGTGGATACGGCAACGGATGCGAAGATCCGGAAGGCTTTTGCAGAAGAGATCCCGGATACCACAAAGCTCATTATTGCACAGAGAATATCAAGTGTGCAGGGCTGTGACCGGATCATTGTCATGGATAACGGCAGTGTGAACGGGTTCGGGACACATGAAGAACTGCTGCGCAGTAATGAAATTTACAGGGAAGTATATGAATCCCAGACAGCCAGCAGCGGTGACGCTGATTTTGATGAGAAGAAATAAAAGCTTCGGCGTGGAGGTAAAAAAATGGCAGAAGAAAAAGTTCGTGAAGTAAAAGGCCCGGGTCCGGGTGGCAGAAGAGGCGGACCAAGACCGAAAGTAAAAAATCCCATGAAACTTTTTTCCAGAATTATGGGTTATATCTTTAAATATTACAGCGTGCAGATGATTCTGGTGGTGGTCTGTATCTTCGTCAGCGTCATTGCAAATGTACAGGGAACACTGTTCACCAGAACACTCATCGACAGTTATATCCAGCCGATGATCGGACAGACGGATCCTGACTATGGGCCGCTGGCAGGCGCAATCGGCAGAGTGGCTGTCTTTTACGGAATCGGTGTACTGGCGACCTTCCTGCAGGCCAAGATCATGGTCTATGTCAATCAGGGAACACTGCGCAGGCTTCGTGAAGATCTGTTCACGCATATGGAATCACTCCCGATCAGATATTTTGATACGCACGCACACGGCGACGTGATGTCGATTTATACCAATGATATTGATACTCTGCGGCAGATGATTTCCCAGAGTATTCCGCAGCTTTTAAACAGTGCCATTACCATTGTAAGTATTCTGGTGATGATGCTGGTACTCAATATTCCGCTGACACTGCTGACACTGGCCATGGTGGCGCTGATGCTGTTCGTATCCGGCAAGGCAACCAAAGCATCCGGTAAGAACTTCGTGGCACAGCAGAAGAACATCGGACAGCTCAACGGCTATATCGAAGAGATGATGACCGGGCAGAAGGTGGTAAAGGTATTCTGCCATGAGGAAGAGAGTAAAAAGGCGTTTGATGAATATAATGAAGCGCTTTATCAGAGTGCATTCAAGGCAAACGCCTTTTCCGGAGCACTTGGCCCCATTAATTCACAGCTGGGTAACCTCAGCTATGTACTGTGTGCAATTGTCGGCGGTGCGCTTGCACTGAATCAGTTTGCCGGATTTACCATCGGTGCAATGGCAAGTTTTCTGACCTTCAATAAAAACTTCAATATGCCGATCAACCAGGTTTCCATGCAGTTTAACAGTGTGATTATGGCACTGGCAGGTGCAGAGCGTATTTTTGCACTGCTGGATGAACAGCCGGAAGTGGATGACGGTTATGTAACGCTGGTCAATGCCAGAGAAGAGAACGGACAGCTTACAGAAACCGGAGAGCACACAGGACACTGGGCATGGAAGCATTATCATAAGGCAACGGATACCACCGATTATAAGAAAATGGAAGGCGATGTTACCTTCAATGACGTGGATTTCGGTTATACGGATGAAAAAATTGTACTTCATAACATAGTCATGCATGCGCATCCGGGGCAGAAGATCGCACTGGTCGGCTCCACGGGCGCAGGCAAGACGACCATCACCAATCTGATCAACCGTTTCTATGACATTCAGGATGGCAAGATCCGTTATGACGACATCAATATCAACAAGATCTGCAAGGCGGATCTTCGAAGGTCACTCGGCATGGTACTGCAGGATACACATCTGTTTACCGGTACGGTAATGGAGAATATCCGTTACGGTAAGCTGGATGCAACGGACGAAGAGGTAATGGCAGCAGCAAAGCTTGCCAATGCGGACGGATTTGTCAGAAGGCTTCCGGAAGGGTATGAAACGAAGCTGACGGGAGACGGAGCCAACCTGTCACAGGGCCAGCGCCAGCTCCTTGCCATTGCACGGGCAGCGATTGCTGATCCGCCGGTACTGATTCTGGATGAAGCCACGAGCTCCATCGATACCAGAACAGAGAAGATCGTACAGGATGGCATGGATAAGCTGATGGCAGGCAGAACGACTTTCGTGATTGCACACAGACTGTCTACGGTCCGTAACAGTGACTGCATCATCGTGCTGGAACAGGGGCGTATTGTGGAACAGGGTACACATGACGAACTGATTGCAAAGAAACAGCGTTATTATCAGCTGTATACCGGAAACAAGGTGGAGACGGCATGAGCGGACTGATTTATCTGGATCATGCGGCGACAACGGCGTGTGATCCGGGAGCGGTACAGGCGATGCTTCCGTGGTTTTCAGAAGCATACGGGAATCCCAGTACCATGTACAGCATCGGCGCAGCTGCAGCAAAGGCAGTACGCCATGCCAGGGAACAGATTGCACAGACACTTGGCACCGGCCCTGAGGAGATCTTTTTTACCAGCGGCGGAACCGAGTCGGATAACTGGGCACTGAAGGGGATTGCGCAAAGTCTTGGGACAAAGGGACATCACCTGATCACAACGAAAATTGAACATCCGGCAGTGCTGGAATCATGTGCATTTCTGGAAAAAAACGGCTATGAAATCACGTATCTGGATGTGGACAGCAGGGGACAGATCTCTCTGCCGCAGCTGGAAGAAGCAATCCGCCCCGATACCATACTGATCTCTGTCATGTATGCCAATAATGAAATCGGTACGGTTGAGCCTGTCCGGCAGATTGCGGAAACAGCGCACAGGCACGGAATTCTGTTTCATACAGATGCGGTGCAGGCATATGGTCAGATTCCGATCAGCACGCAGGAAGACGGAATCGATCTTCTGAGCGCAAGCGGGCATAAGTTCTACGGACCAAAGGGAACCGGATTCCTGTATGTCAGAAAAGGGATTGCAATGGAACGGTTCATGCATGGCGGAAGCCAGGAAAGAGGCAGACGTGCGGGAACGGAAAATGTTCCCGGCATTGTCGGGATCGGAATGGCGGCAGAGCTTGCCGGCGCTTCACTGGATGCCAGGATGCAGAACGAAAGAAAATTGCAAAAATATCTGGCTGAGAATATAATGAGAGAAATAGCAGATGTTACCGTAAACGGACCGGAACCCGGAAGTACGGAAAGACTTCCCGGAAATCTGAATCTCTGTTTCAGGGGAGTCAGAGCGGAAACGGCAATGATCATGCTGGATATGCAGGAAATCTGTGTTTCAGCAGGTTCTGCGTGTACTTCAGGGTCACTGACACCCTCTCACGTGCTGACGGCAATCGGCTGCAGCGGGACAGATGCAGAGTGCTCCCTCAGATTCAGCATCGGGCAGGAAAATACACAGGAAGAAATGGACCGTGTCATACAGGTTATGAAAAAAGCAGCAGAAAAGATTCGAAACAGATAATGCTTCATGCAGAGGAGGCCGCATGCATGGATGAAGAAATGCTTCGGAATGAACTGGGATTCTGGGATCATGAGAAAATCGGGGTGGAACTTTATGAAGATGTCATCAGGTTCCGGCCGATTGGCGAAAAAGCCATAGAGATTCCCTATCGCAGCATTATTTCCTGCAAGCGGTATATCCGCGAGCTGTATGTTACCAGTAAGGGAATGATCGACGGAACATATGATACACGATATATTCCGATTGAATTCGAGACAAAGGAAACAGCAGAGTATTACTATCAGTTTATTCTCGGAAAAATTGAAGAGACGGCGCAGACAAAGGAAACAGAGGAAGAAAAGGATGATGTGTTTTCACATACAGATAAGCCGGCGTTTTACTTTGAAAGTGCAATGGGGCTTTCAGAAGGCTATCTGAGCATTTTTCCGGACAGGGCGATTTACAGTTCGGAAGTGCAGGAAAAAGATCTGGAGATCCTTTATATCGAAGTGAAGGATGTGAAAAACAGCTTTGGCTGTATCAGGTTTGAACTGGAAAAACGTGCCGGAATGAGTTTTCAGGTTCCCAAACGGCTTTTTCAGCCGGTTCTGAAATATCTTCAGGATCATGTGGAAAAGGCGCATGTGCGTCAGCTGGGCTGAAGACAGAATACGGATTTTATTTTGGAACATTCAGTTTATTGTCATACTGTACGTTATCATCATTGGTGATGACCTGCCACGATTGTATGTGGTACAGGGCATCACCTTTTTTCTGCGGATATACAGGTGTCAGAACCACATGAAGAGACTGGATATCTGAAACCGGGAAATCTGCAGACAGGGTGAGCTTTGAAGTGCGGCTGAGGTAATCTGATTCACCGGAAGCTGCAGAAAGAGCGGCATGGAGAGCTTCGTCTGAAGTGGCGACAAAGTCTTCTGCCTGATTCGCAGCCTGATAATATGCACTTGTATGATCTGCAAGCTTTCTGCTGAGGCGCAGATCCGCTTTGGCATTTACGAGGGAAAGCGTGGCAAAAGAAATAAGGCACAGGGTCATGAAAATCAGTAGAATGGAAGATGTGCCGGTCGGCATACCGTATTTCAATCCTTTTTTCATCAGTTGTCATCTCCAGTGTAATGATTGACATCAATCGAATAAATCAGGTTCTGCCTGCCTGCGGGAACGGCGGTAGTCAGCGTATCGGTTCCGCGGATATCGAGAATGTTAACCGCAGCGCTGACCATTTTACCGGATGTATCTGCCTGCAGTACGATTTCATAAGATGCAAAATCGGCAGTTCCGGAGGTGTTGTCAGTCGGGTGGCTGATCAGCTGCCAGTCGTCATTGAGGAACAGAAGAAGACTTCCTGATCCGGAACCTTCTTCGGATACAAGGACAGCAGTGTCCGGATACAGATCAGCCATCTGATCAAGATTTCCATCGCAGCTGATATAACTTTCAGAAAGATTCTGTGCCCACATGACGGAATGACTTAAATTAACCGAATTCTGTGCGGTAATGTGCGCACTGACAAAGAGACGTACGCAGATCGCTCCGGTAATGGAGAAGAACAGGATGGAAATGATCAGCTCCATGAGAAAGAGTGATGTTTTTGAATTCGACTCACGATTCATGAATGATCCGCTCCTTCCTGTGCAGTATCTCTGACAGAAAGATAAAGCGAGAGCTGTTCCTGATCGGACTGTGTCAGGCTGATCTGATACAGATGGTCATTGACCTGATGAATTTCAAAGTTTTCAAGCGGCGTGATTTTCCGGCCTGACTGCGGAGACAGATGAAGATCACTGCGTGTAAGAAGTTCGGTCAGATTTCCATCATATTCATACAGGTAGGTGGTATAGGAAACGCCGTCAGTCTCCTGCGTGATCAGCAGTGCAGGAACACTTTCGATGCTGCCGATGGAGAGGCTTCCGGAAGAATCTGCCTGTCGTATTTTTTCAGTCACATAAGCGAAGGAAGTTCTGGTTTCGTAATTGGCTTCCATCTGATTTACATTCCGGCGGTAAATACTGGCGCCGAGAGCAATCAGCATCAGTGTCGAAAAGGCAAACAGAAACAGAAGTGCAGTTACGAACAGAAAATCAATTACATGACGATGCTCTTTTTTCAGATTCATGTCAGCTCCCGTAATAATCAGCGTGCATCAGGATCCTTCAGATTCAGTACTGTAACATCCGGATAAAGATTGGATCCGATCGGCTGATAATCAATATAGAAGGTATCAGTATCATAAGTAAGTCCGTAGTGCTCCTTCAGGTAGGCGAGACTTGGCGGGTAGATGCCCTCCACTGCATAGCACTGTGCAATATCACGCCGAAGTGCGTTTTCCAGACTGCTCTGCTGGCGCTGCATGGTGTCCCTGCCAAAGCTGCCGAGGCCATACAGAAACAGACATGCCAGAAACAGGCAGAAAATGCCGTACAGGATGCCTGAAAGTTTGTGAAGCATATGATGCGGATGTTCGGAAAATCGATCGTTCATGGCATTAACCTATGTTCGACATGATTCCCATCAGCGGAAGAATAACGGAGAGCAGAATCATGCCTACAATCAATGAAAGAATGATGACCAGTGTCGGTTCCAGAACAGAAATAATGGAATAAATGCGACGGTCGGTTTCTTTATCATAATGATCAGCAATCTGTTTCAGAACCGTGTCCATGGAACCGGACCTGAAGCCGACCAGAACCATCCGGGAATAAAGCTGATTGAAAATGGCGGATTTTTCCAGTGCTTCGGGGAAACCTTCACCATTTTGAATCAGATTTCTGCAGACATCGATTTTATCGGCTACGGTTTTGTTTTCTACAAGCTTTTTTACCAGATCAAGACTTTGAAAGGTGTCCATGCCGCTGGCAATGGTAAGCGCCATACCACTGGCAAACCGTCCGGCAGCCATTTCTTCATACAGTGATCTGGTGGGTCCGAATTTACCTGCAAAACGGATAAAGGCACGATGACCGCGGTCTGTTCTGGTAAAGAAAAGAAACAGCAGTACCAGAGCTCCGAGAATCAGGATCAGAATGAAAGAGCCTTCATTGAGGTGAGTACCGAGATTCAGAAGTGTCTGGGAAAAAGCATTCATACCGGTACCAAGCTGGGCAAACACCTGTGAGAAGATGGGAAGTACTTTGGTAATCAGAATCAGGATGACAATGAACATCATGGCGATCATGACCAGAGGGTAACTGACGGCGCTTCTCAGGCTGTCACGGATATTGTCTTCCCGTTCATAATAATCGCCAAGCGCATCCAGCACATTATCAAGTGTTCCTGATTCTTCACCGATGGTAATCATATGTACGACATAGGCGGGAAAGACATCAGACATCCGGACGGCAATATGAAATTTTTCGCCGGTCTGCAGAATCCTGCGAATGTCTTCCAGAATGATGCGGCCGCTTTTATCTGTCGTGTCAAGGAGCAGGATATCGATTCCCTCTGCCGGGGCGATTCCGGATTTGATCAGCATGGACATCTGTCTGCAGAATACGGATATTTCATGGTTCGATAACATTTTCTGTTTCATGAGACTGTTCTCCTTCTGTCAGTATATATATTTCAATCTGTAGTTGGAACTGTCACTGATAAACGATTTCAGTTCTTTTTCACTGGTTGTGGATGCAAAGGTCGGATCCATCAGAGACCAGTTTTTGCCGTCAAATTTAATGATACCGTTGACCCAGCCGACATCCTTGATATAGGTGCTGATCCAGGCGTGATAAGCGGTGCCGGCATAACCGACTTCCATCCGGGTCGGAATCTGCTGTGAACGGAGCATTGCGGTCATCAGAGCAGCATAATCGAGGCAGATGCCGGTCCGGGTGGAAAGCACTTCATCCACATCCGGAATATAGCCGCTTTGTACGGTATCGGCTTCGTTATAATCATAGGTAATATTGGATATGATGTAATCATAAACGGAAGTAACAACATCGAGATCTGTATCTGCGGAGACAGCCAGTTCAGAAGCCTTGGCAACAGCAGCAGAAGAGGAATCAAACGAGACATACTGGTTAGGATACAGAAACGGCAGAAACTGGTTTGAGAGTCTGACATCAATTGCCTGCGAAAATGCGGTAGAGTACTGATTGGAAGAAATATTTTCATAGACATTGATCAGATACTGACCATCGCCTGCAGAAAGCGGAAATACCTCATCCGTGCTGCTGCCGGTTTTCAGATCATAGGTGTAGGTGACCTGGTCACTTCCTGTAATCTGGAGTTTTACTTTTGCATTCTGTCCGGTGTAGCGCACCATAATATAGCCGTCTGCAGCATTGGAGGCATCAATGACGGCAACTTCATTCTGATAGACAACAGTGCCGGGCGCAGACGGAACCAGGCAGACCGGAGTATTATCTCTTGTTCCGCGGGCAGCAGAAGACGGCGTTGCAGCATCAGAAATCTGACTGACTGCATTGGAAGAGGAGAGCTTTCCGCAGCTGCACAGCATACAGCCGGACAGTATGGAAATCAGGACAATGCATGGAATTGAATGAAGTGTTTTCACAGTTTTCATGTTTGAGTGTCCGGTTTATTTCTCAGGAGTCAGAAGAAGGTGCAGAATCTGACCGTTGGTGTTATAGATGTAAATGTTGGTTTCCTCGGGCGGATCCGGATAGGGAAGCTGAAGTTCTCCGTCAGAAGAGATTCCAAGTGCGGACATTCTGCTTCCGGACGCCGTTTCCATATAGGTCCGCTTCAGATCAATATGTTTATCGGATAATGTCAGATAAAGTTCACCATTGATCAGATGACTTGATTCCAGAACAAAAGAGGACTGGACTTCGGATACAGTCTGGAGCGGAAGCACCGGTGGCAGAAAGGCGACAGGACTCAGCAATGTCAGAATCAGTGCACAGGATGCCAGTGTAATGGCATGAATATACGGAAGTCTTGACATCCTGCGCCGCAGCATCAGCTGATCAAACGGCAGGGTACATGGAGTTTTGTTACAGGCGGCAAACACATTCTGAAGTGTCTGGTCTGCCTGATTCATATCCATTTTGTAGTTCTTCTTTTTATGAAATAGATTCATCATATGCCTTCCATGAATAATTCGTAATTATGCATTCAGGAGTTGTCTGAGATGATCCTGTGCACTGGAAAGATA
This sequence comes from uncultured Butyrivibrio sp., assembly GCA_964388815.1. Lineage (GTDB taxonomy): Bacteria > Bacillota > Clostridia > Lachnospirales > Lachnospiraceae > Butyrivibrio. The sequence continues at coordinate 22,914 of CAYMBY010000016.1, forward strand.
ACGCTTTACGCTGCTTAAGGAGATGGACATTGCATCAGCGATGTTCTGCAGCTTCATGTTGTTGAAATAATGCATGATAATGATCTGCTGTTCATTGAACGGAAGCGAATCAATCGCGCTTTTGAGAATCTCGGAATCGGCTTTTTGAAACATTGCAGTATCAGGCCGCATGTCATCATGATCATCCTGCAGAAAATCAAAAACGTCGTTGTCTACGGACTCATACTGATCATTATTCTTTTTGGAACTGATGTCATAGCAGATGTGGAAACAGATCTGATTGAGCCAGGCGATGAACAGTGTGGGATCATTCAGCTTGTGGATATTCTGAAGCGCTGAAATGTAAATTTCCTGAACGGCGTCCTGTGCTAGATACGGATCTCTCAGGTAATGGTGACAGTAGTTGTATACCTTGTTGCAGGTGAGTGCATACAATTCAGCAAATGCATTGCTGTCATCATTCCAGCAGGCCATGACCAGTTTCGCAATATATGCGTAATCCGGGCTGTTATTCATATGAGTTCAAGGCTTCCTTCATGAAATTTGGCATAAGTTCTGGTAATAAATTCGAAAAATTTCTCCGCATGAACCTGATCATTTAAAAGACAGGCATAGCTGACATGGATCGGAGCCTGCGGATTTAGAACATTATGATTGCGGATACGGACAGTAAATGCGTTCAGAAAATCCTGAAGTTTCTGATCATTGCACTGATCAATGATCAGCAGAAATTCATTTCCGCTGTTTCGGCCGACAAAACCATAATCTGTACCGACGGATTCCAGAATGGTACAGAAATCGGTGATCAGATGGTCTCCGGTCTCATGCGTTCTGGTTTCATTGATTTCGCGCAGATTGCTGATGGACATCAGAATACAGCCCATATGCGCAACCTTTTCCGGGGTATTGAACTGACCGAAGATCAGGTCACAGCTGTATCTGTTGGGAATTCCGGTGAGCCTGTCGAGATAGGCGAGACGGTTCAGATCATGATCAGCCTCTGCAAGAGTCTTTAATCTGGTAAGATCCAGAAGTGTGTGTGAAAATTCAAGAATAAAGGAAATCCACAGCAGTACGCACAGAAATGTCAGACGGGAATCTGAATATACGTAGTTGCGAAGGTCACGGTTTAAGTACAGAACCAGAAAGCTGACCAGAAAAAGTGTAATGGTGATATACAAAAGTATCAGTTTGTAAATGCGGATATTTCTGAAAAGGCTGTTCCTGGATTTCATGACAATCCCCTTTCTGCCATGGCAGTCATTAGCGGCTGCTGAGATATGTATATCTATTTTACTATATTTTGCAGATTATGGAAAGGCATTTGAAAGGCGGTATTCCGGCTTCGGATCTGATTCAGATCAGCGGAGCACAGTAAAATGATAAAAAAAACATAAATTATGATTTCTCTGAACCTTTTTTATGATTGCCGGGGTCTTTATCAGTAGAACAAATAGTTTTTTTATCTGACGGGGTTATGGTATGAATAAAGAATATACACTGACAACTATACAGGATGAAGCGGTTCCGCTTGCGGCATCAGCGGCCGGTGGCAATCCTCTTCTGACTTCACTTGCGGTGATCGGAGCGGTTGCAGTACTGGTTGTAATTGCTGTTGTTTTACTGTATCGTTATCTGGAACAGTGCAGAGAACTCAGAAGACGTCTTGCTGATCTGGATGGGCAGAAACTCTCTGATGCAGGATGGATGCACAGATACAGCAGAAAATGGCTCACCGACCTTTTGTATGAAAAGGAAACGCAGATGGGCGGAGCGGCATTTGTGGAAAGCCGGACATGGAAGCCGGGACGGACAATGAGAAAAGCTGCTGCAACGGGACAGAAAATATAAAGGATCTGGTAAAGATATATGGCAGAAAAGGTAGTGGTAGGCATGTCCGGAGGAGTGGATTCCTCCGTTGCTGCATGGCTTTTGAAACAACAGGGATATGATGTGATCGGTGTGACCATGCAGATCTGGCAGCCGGAGAATCCGGAGGAAACAGCAAGAGCAAACGGATGCTGCGGGCTTTCCGCGGTTGACGATGCCAGAAGAGTGGCAGAGCGGATCGGCATTCCTTATTATGTTATGAATTTCAGACAGGAATTTCAGAAGAATGTCATTGATTATTTTACGGAGGAATATCTTCATGGGCGTACACCAAATCCGTGTATTGCCTGCAACAGATATGTCAAATGGGAATCGCTTCTGCAGCGCAGTCTGGAGATCGGTGCAGATTATATCGCAACCGGTCATTATGCAAGAATTGATCAGCTTTTGAACGGAAGATATGCGATCCGCAGTTCTGTTACTGCAGCGAAGGATCAGACCTATGCGCTGTATAATCTGACGCAGGAGCAGCTGCGGCACACACTGATGCCGATCGGTGAATATGAGAAGACAAGAGTGCGTGAAATTGCGGAGGAAGCGGGACTTCCGGTGGCACATAAGCCGGATTCACAGGAAATCTGTTTTATCAATGATAATGATTATGCGGGATTTATTGACAGAGAGGCAAAGGGCAGAGTGCCAAAGCCCGGATATTTTGTGACAAAGGATGGCAGGGTGCTCGGAAAGCATGAAGGCATTACACATTATACCGTCGGACAGAGAAAAGGTCTGAATCTGGCAATGGGGCATCCTGTATTTGTAACACAGATCCGTCCGGAAACGGATGAAGTGGTAATCGGGGAAAGTGAAGATGTATTCGGAACGCAGCTGGACTGCAACCGGCTGAACTTCATGTCCGTGCCTGACATTACAGCGAGGACACATGTGCTTGCCAAGATCCGTTACTCACATAAAGGTGCACCGGCCGTGATCGAAAAGACAGGGCAGGACACGGTTCATGTGACCTTTGAGGAACCGGTTCGTGCAATTACGCCGGGACAGGCAGTGGTCTTCTACGACGGAGAGGATATTCTGGGCGGCGGAACGATCTGCTGAGCAGATTATGCATGAAAAAAATATAGAATAAAAGAAAACGCCGGTGTTTCACAGACTGTGGAACACCGGTGTTCTGTTTTCAAAGGTGCAGTACCTGGTAAAGCCGCAGGAAAGTGCGAGGCCTCTGGCACTGTCAAATCCGCGGGCAATGTTTTCAGGGCTGTGTGCATCAGATCCGAAGGTGAGGATGCGGCCGCCGATTTCATAATAGCGCTTCAGAATGTCTGTGCAGGGATTTGGTTCGGTAAGGCCGCTGTAGAGGGCTTTGGTGTTCAGATCAAGTCCCTTCCCTTCCGCTACGATCCGGTGAAGAATCTCATCTACCAGGTCAAAATAGGGATTGACGGAAAAAGGTGCGGCATCTTCCGGCAGGTAACGTACAATATAATCCAGATGCCCGTATACGTCATAGTCATGGAAGGTACTGACATTTTCCAGTGTGCATTCAAAAAATTCACGGATGGCGGACTCTGTGCTGCGCCCTTCATAATAATCAGGGTAATACGGGTCTTTGCCGTTACATACATGTGTGGATGCAATGACAAATTCAAACGGATAGGTTCTGATATAACGGCTGTTGCGGTCGGCAATCTGCGGCTGAAGTCCCAGTTCGATCCCGAAGTGCAGACCGATCCGGCCGTCAAAGATATTCCGGCAGGACTGAAAATCCTTCATATAGCTGTCAGTGTCGAGATGGAAGGTTCCGGGGGCAAGGCGTGATCCATACGGATAATTCATATCCATATGCTCGGTAAAGCACATCTGATCAAGGCCGATGGAGATTGCCTGTGAAATCATATCGCGCATGGGGGCCTCTGAATCGCCGGAATGACAGGAGTGCAAATGATAATCTGCTGGTATTGACATGGAGTTGCCTTTCTGTTTCTGCATATTTTATTCTGTATATTTTCAGTATTTAATGCACTTATCTTAACATACTTTTAAGAAAATCGAATTCAATTTGAAGAATGTTCTTGAATTTTACAGAGAAGTTCGCTAGAATAGGAATTGCTGATAATTTTTTGTCAATCATGATAAAGTAACAGCAACCTATTATATTCTTAAAATCATTTTAGGAGGAACTTAAAATGGCAGTAAAAGTAGCAATCAATGGTTTTGGTCGTATCGGTCGTCTTGCCTTCAGACAGATGTTCGGACATGAAGGTTCTGAAATTGTTGCAATCAACGATTTAACAGATCCCAAGATGCTGGCTCATCTTCTGAAGTATGATTCTTCACAGGGCAGATATGAATTCGCTGATACAGTAGTAGCAGGCGAAGATTCTATCACAGTTAATGGCAAGACAATCAAGATTTACAAAGAAGCAGATGCACACAATCTTCCCTGGGGAGAACTTGGTGTAGATGTAGTTCTTGAATGCACAGGTTTCTATACATCCAAGGCTAAGGCACAGGCTCATATTGATGCCGGTGCAAAGAAGGTTGTTATTTCCGCTCCTGCTGGAAATGATCTTCCTACAATCGTATACAACGTTAACCACGAGACACTGACAGCAAATGATAACATCATTTCTGCAGCATCCTGCACAACAAACTGCCTTGCACCCATGGCTAAGGCTCTTAACGACTTCGCTCCGATCCAGTCCGGTATCATGGCTACAATCCATGCATACACAGGTGACCAGATGGTTCTTGATGGCCCTCACAGAAAAGGCGATCTCAGAAGAGCAAGAGCAGCAGCTGTTAACATTACACCTAATTCAACAGGCGCAGCTAAGGCAATCGGCCTTGTTATTCCTGAACTGAACGGCAAGCTCATCGGCGCAGCTCAGCGTGTACCGGTTCCGACCGGCTCCACAACACTTCTGTTTGCAGTTGTTAAGTCTTCCAAGGAAGTTACAAAGGAGACAATCAATGCAGCAATGAAGGCAGCTTCTGATCCGGAGACATTCGGATACAATACAGACGAGATCGTTTCTTCCGATATCGTTGGTATGAGATTCGGTTCTCTGTTCGATGCTACACAGACAATGGTTAACAAGATCCAGGACGATCTGTATGAAGTACAGGTTGTTTCATGGTATGATAACGAGAATTCTTACACATCTCAGATGGTAAGAACAATCAAGTACTTCGAGAAATTCGTAAAGTAATTCTGACGGATCATCGGGTATTTATGCTCAGATCTCAGAGGGGTCCGGCCAATTGGGCCGAACCCCTTTTTAAGCGGGAAAAGCTTAATTTTGAAACTAATAATGTAATGGAGGCAAAAAAATGGGTCTGAATAAGAAGTCAGTTGATGACATCAATGTAAAGGGAAAACGTGTTCTGTGCAGATGCGATTTCAATGTACCGCTGAAGGAAGGCAAGATTACAGATGAGAACCGTCTGGTTGCAGCTCTTCCGACAATCAAGAAACTGGTTGCTGACGGCGGAAAGGTTATTCTCTGCTCTCATCTTGGCAAGCCGAAGGGAGTTCCGGTTCCGGAACTGTCACTTGCACCTGTAGCAAAGAGAATGACAGAACTTCTGGGTCAGGAAGTAAAATTCGTTCCGGAAGATACAGTAGTCGGACCTAAGGTCAGAGAAGCTGTAGCTGCAATGAAAGACGGAGATATCATTCTTCTTGAGAATACCCGTTACAGAGCAGAAGAGACCAAGAACGGAGAAGCTTTCTCCAAGGATCTTGCTTCCATCTGTGATGTATTTGTAAATGATGCATTCGGAACAGCACACAGAGCACACTGCTCAAACGTAGGTGTTGCACAGCTTGTAGATACAGCTGTTGTAGGTTATCTGATGCAGAAGGAGATCAACTTCCTGGGCAATGCAGTTGAGAACCCGGTAAGACCTTTCGTAGCAATCCTCGGCGGCGCCAAGGTTGCTGATAAGCTGAATGTAATCTCCAACCTGCTTGAGAAGTGCGATACACTGATCATCGGCGGCGGAATGGCTTATACCTTCTTAAAGGCAAAGGGCTATGAAATCGGTACATCTCTTCTGGATGACACCAAGGTTGATTACTGCAAAGAAATGATGGAAAAAGCTGATAAACTCGGCAAGAAGCTGCTTCTTCCTGTAGATGCGGTTGTTACAGAGAGCTTCCCTGATCCGATCGATGCAAAGATTGCTACAGCAACAGTAGATGCTGACAAGATCCCTGCAGATCGTATGGGTATGGATATCGGACCTAAGACACGCGCTCTTTATGCAGATGCTGTAAAGTCTGCAAAGACAGTTGTATGGAACGGACCGATGGGCGTATTCGAGAACCCGATTCTGGCAGAAGGAACCAAGGCTGTTGCCAAGGCTCTTGCAGATACAGATGCTACGACAATCATCGGCGGCGGTGACAGTGCAGCAGCTGTTAACCAGCTTGGTTTCGGCGACAAGATGTCTCACATTTCCACAGGCGGCGGTGCTTCTCTTGAATTCCTTGAAGGCAAGGAACTTCCCGGCGTTGCAGCTGCAAATGACAAGAACTGAAAACGAATTAAAAGTGAGGAAATAAAAATGGCACGTAAGAAAATTATTGCCGGTAACTGGAAGATGAATATGACTCCTTCAGAAACGGTTGAACTGATCAATACCTTAAAGCCCCTTGTAAAAACAGAGGAAGCTGATGTTGTATTCTGTGTTCCTGCAATTGACATCATCCCTGCTGTAGAGGCAGCCAAGGGTTCCAACATCCAGATCGGTGCTGAAAACCTTTATTTTGAGGAAAAGGGCGCTTTCACAGGAGAAATTTCTCCGGCAATGCTGACAGACGCAGGCGTTAAGTTTGTTGTCATCGGTCATTCCGAAAGAAGACAGTATTTTGCTGAGACAAATGAAACTGTAAACAAGAAGGTTCTGAAGGCATTTGAGCACGGTATCACACCGATCGTATGCTGTGGTGAATCTCTTGAGCAGCGTGAACAGGGCATCACGATCGACTGGATCCGTCAGCAGATCAAGATCGCATTCCTGAACGTAACTGCAGATCAGGCGAAAACAGCAGTTATTGCTTATGAGCCGATCTGGGCAATCGGAACAGGTAAGACAGCAACATCCGATCAGGCTGAGGAAGTCTGCGGCGCAATCCGTAAGTGCATCGGCGAGATCTATGATGAAGCAACAGCAGCTGCAATCCGCATTCAGTATGGCGGATCTGTAAATGCCAAGACAGCACCGGAACTCTTTACAAAGCCTGATATCGATGGCGGCCTTGTAGGCGGCGCTTCTCTGAAGCCGGAATTCGGACAGATCGTTAACTGGCACTGAGCAGGTGTTTTACCAGAGTAAGGTTACATGAGTTGATGAGAGGAATCTTCGAGTCTAAAGACCTGAAGATTCCTTTTTATATGAACAGGGGTGCAATTGCACCTCTGTTTGATGATGCAGAGATTTTTAAAGGCGGTGTCTGTTAATGAAAGTACTGATTTGCAGTGACACACATGGAAAACAGGATCTGATGAAACAGGTGATTGAACGTGAAAAACCATTTGAAGTTCTGGTACATGCAGGAGATATGGAGGACCAGGTGATCTGTGTGCTCGGTTATACAGATTATCAGGTCCGTATTGTGGCAGGAAACTGTGATTATGGGTTGGGATATTCCCGTGAGCAGTTTTTTGATCTGGGGAAATTCCATACGCTTCTGCTGCATGGCAATATATGCGGAGGAATGTCCTGCAATCCTGCGCATGATCTGAATCCGCTGTGTGAGTATGCAAAACGTAAAGGCGCGGATATTCTGATCTATGGGCATACCCATGTGCCGAAGGTTGTGAAGCGGAATCATCTGCTGGTAATCAATCCCGGCAGTCTTTCATTGCCGAGGCAGGAAAATCATGAACCAAGTTATGCTGTACTGAATATTGAAGGCGATGATATCAGCTGCGAGATCAGATATCCGCTCATGAAACAGGAGTGACAGATGATGCAGGAGAAAACGCGGGAGCTGTTGCAATGGTATGAACAGAACCGGAGGATACTTCCGTGGAGGGAGGATCCTTCACCGTATCATGTCTGGCTGTCGGAAATCATGCTGCAGCAGACGCGGGTGGAAGCAGTAAAGTCTTATTATGAGCGGTTCCTGAAGGAAATCCCTGATGTGGAGACACTTGCGGCGGCAGATGAAGAGCGTCTTCTGAAACTGTGGGAGGGACTTGGTTATTATTCACGGATCAGAAATATGCATAAGGCAGCGGTGATCGTTATGGCGCAGTATGCAGGCAGAATGCCGGAAACTGCCGCAGAACTCCGCAAACTTCCCGGAATCGGCAGCTATACGGCCGGTGCCATTGCATCCATTGCCTATGGCAGGAAAGAACCGGCAGTTGATGGAAATGTGCTGCGGGTGTGGGCAAGGTCTGAAGCAGATCCCAGGGACATAGCGGAGGAAGCAACGAAAAAGGCAGTTCATGAGGAAATGTATGCCTGTCTTCCCGAAGCAGCAGAGTGCGGCGCATACAATCAGGCACTGATGGATCTGGGAGCAGTGGTGTGTATTCCGCATGGAGTACCGCTGTGCAGCCTATGTCCATGGCAGAAACGCTGCAAGGCGCATCTTGAAGGAACAGAGACGGAATATCCGGTGAAAAAGGCCGGAAAGGCAAGAAAAACTGAACCCCGGACCATACTGATTCTGCGGGACCGTAAACGTATTGCTATTCATCGAAGGCCCATGCGCGGGCTGCTGGCAGGTATGTATGAATATCCGAATCTTGAGGGCAGTCTTTCTGAAGAAGAAGTGAGAAAATGGCTTCTGAAGGCAGGTGTGCAGGCAATCCGGATCACATCGCTGCCACCTGCAAAACATATTTTTACACACCTGGAATGGCATATGACAGGATATCTGGTGCAGGTAGACGAGCTGTCAGAGTTTCAACCGGAAACGCTGGATGCAATACTTGCAGATACACAGCAGGTAGAGGAAAAATATCCGATGCCGGGAGCTTTTCGCGTATACAGAGATTATGTCAGGAACATGTCAGAACAATAGCACAGGAGGAGTTTACACGATATGAAAACAGATAATATCATTCTGATCGGAATGCCCGCATCGGGGAAAAGTACGGTAGGGGTTATTCTGGCAAAGATTATCGGTTACCGTTTTCTGGATTCGGATCTTCTGATTCAGGAGCAGGAAGGGAAGAAGCTTCATCAGATCATTTCTGAAAAGGGAATCGACGGATTTCTGGCGGTGGAAGAGCACGTCAATGCGGGGATTGCGGCGGAACATACAGTGATTTCCACGGGAGGAAGTGTGGTTTATGGCAGCGATGCCATGGAACATTTTAAGAAAATCGGAACAGTAGTTTATCTGCAGGTCGGTTATGAGGAACTGATGCACAGACTCCATGACATCCAGCAGAGAGGCGTTGTGGTCAGACAGGGTCAGACCATGCAGGATCTGTACCGGGAGAGAGCTGCACTGTATGAGAAATATGCAGATGTTACAATTCATGAAGAGCGGGCAACGCCGGAACAGGTAATCGCGGAGATTATTGCCACATTGAATCTCTGAGTATGATTGACAGGGCCATGCTGCACGTGTAAAATACATAACAGATGCTATTGATATAACTTCCGCAGGGAAGCAGTGAGAATCAGAAAGGCTTGGGAGACAATGTCCAGAAAAGCAACAATCACGCAGAAGGAAATTGTAAACGCTGCATTTAAGATTACGAGAAAAGAAGGCTTTGAGCAGATCACGTCACGCAGACTTGCAGCAGCGGCAGGCTGTTCCACGCAGCCTATTTTCCGTATTTATGATAATATGGATGCGCTGAAGAAAGACGTTTATGCGAAGGCAGCAGCTTATTATGAGGATTACTATAAGGATTATACAAAGACACATGAGACACCTTTCGTGGATCTCGGGATGGCCTATATCAATTTTGCAAGAAGATATCCGCATCTGTTCAGACTGCTGTTTCTGTCAGATCACGGAAAAGATACAAAGAGCATGTACGATCTGATCAACGGAAGTGATGACAATGCCGTTGCAGAAGTAAAACGTGCTGCTGAGCAGGGTGCACTCAACCCGGATCAGCTGTTTATGAAGATGTGGATCTATATTCACGGCGCCGGCTGTATGGCGGTAACCGGAGATTATGACCTTGATGACAATGATACCGTGGCGATGCTGGAATCTGCATATGCTGCGTTTGCCCAGACGGCCAGATAGAAAATTCTGACGGAGGCGCAGACAGGTGGATATCATAACAAGGATCAGTGAAGCTTATCCGCATATGAGCAAGGGAAGAAAAAAGATTGCGGATTATGTGACAGATCATGCACAGCAGGCTGTTTTCATGACGGCAGCAAAGCTTGGAGAAGCAACCGGAAGCAGTGAATCAACTGTTGTCCGTTTTGCCATATTTCTGGGCTATGAAGGCTATCCGGAATTTCAGCATGCACTTGAACTTCTTGTACAGGAAAAAATGGACAGTGTCGGCAGGACCTTTGAACATTTTGGCGCAAGCAAAGATGCAGAGGTGTTTCGCGAGGTTCTTGCATCGGATACGGCCAGAATCAGAGATACAATGACCCGCATGGATCCGGCAGCTTTTTCATCTGCTGTTGATATCATTCTGCAGGCCAGACACCTGTATATTGTCGGAATCCGCAGCTGTGAGCCCCTGGCCAGTTTCCTGCATTTTTATCTGAACATGGTCAGAGGGGATAACATTCTGGTCGGAACTACCAGTACCAGTGAGATGTTTGAACAGATGATCCGGATCGGCGCGGAAGATGCAGTGATCGGAATCAGCTTTCCCAGATATTCCATGAGGACGCTCAAGTGTATGGAATTTGCAAACGACAGGAATGCGAAAGTCATTACCATTACCGATTCCGTGCATTCACCCATGAATCTTTATTCTTCCTGTAACCTGTTTGCCCAAAGCGAGAGCATATCCATTGTGGATTCACTTGTGGCTCCCTTAAGTGTCATTAATGCACTTATTGTCGCAATCTGTCTCAAGTGTCCGGATGCAGTCAGAAAAGATTTAAAGACGCTTGAAGAAACCTGGAATAATTATCAGGTCTACCTGAATGATGAAATTAATTTTATTGGAGAGGAGCCGGTACTGACGGCGAAGAAATCCTGAAAGATGAAGAAAATAGCAGTGATCGGGTGCGGTGCTGCCGGAATGATGGCAGCAATTTCAGCTGCGGAATGCGGCGCATCTGTAACGATATATGAAAAAAATGAGAAACCCGGAAAAAAGCTTTTTATTACAGGAAAAGGCAGATGTAATGTGACCAATACCTGTGATACAGAGGCCTTTTTTGGCAATGTGTGTCATAATGCCAAATTTCTGTACAGTGCAGTCTACGGATATGATCACGATGCTGTAGAGGATTTCTTTGAAAAAAACGGCTGCCCGCTGAAGGAAGAACGAGGCGGTCGTGTCTTTCCGCAGTCGGATCATTCCTCTGATATTATCCGGACGCTTGTGAATGTGCTGGAAAAGGATCACGTGCAGATCCGTTACGGCGCGGAAGTGACGCAGATCGGTAAAAAGGATGATGCGGTATGTTCCATTACGGTGAACCGGAGGGAAGAAATTCCGGTGGATGCGGTGATTGTATGTACCGGCGGCCTGTCCTATGAAAGTACGGGATCAACGGGAGACGGCTATCTTTTTGCAGAAGCGGCAGGACACAGCGTGACAGAAAAAAGTCCGTCCCTGGTACCGTTTGTCATCAGTGAACCGTGGTGCGGCAGACTGCAGGGCCTGTCTCTGAAAAATGTCAGCGTCAGGATGGAACGGACAGATGAGGCAAAGGGAAAAAAGAAGAAGCCTGTGTATGAAGGCTTTGGAGAGATGCTCTTTACACATTTCGGTGTCAGCGGTCCGCTGATTCTGACGGCCAGCACCTGTTACCGGGCAGGAGAGAAGATGCTGCTGCATCTGGATCTGAAGCCTGCGCTGTCTATGGAGCAGCTGGATAAAAGAGTACTCCGTGATTTTGAAGAAGGACTGAATAAAAATTTCGGGAATATTCTGGGCGGTCTGTATCCGTCAAAGCTGATTCCGGTCATGACTGAACTCGCAGGGATTGATCCTGAGAAAAAAGTAAATGACATCACGAAGCAGGAACGTCAGAAACTCGTGGAACTGACCAAGGATCTGACGATGACCGTTACGGGGACCAGAGGCTATAATGAGGCCATCATTACCAGAGGCGGTGTGAATGTCCGGGAAATCAATGCGTCGACCATGGAATCCAGGCTGTGCAGAGGACTATTTTTTGCAGGGGAAGTCATGGATGTGGATGCGGTAACCGGCGGTTATAATCTTCAGATCGCATGGTCAACCGGACATCTTGCGGGACTGTGCGCCGCACAGGAAGAAACAGTCTGAAACGGGCAGTAAAATCAGAAGGGAAAAGAACAGATGAGTCATAACATAGCAATTGACGGACCTGCAGGAGCAGGAAAGAGTACCATTGCAAAAATTGTAGCAAAAACACTTTCGTTTATTTATGTGGATACCGGCGCCATGTACAGGGCAATGGCACTGTATATGCTCAGAAAGAAGATTCAGCCGGATCATGGGGACGAGGTCAGCATGGCCTGCAGGGATGTGGATATCACGATCCGTCATGAAAACGGAGAGCAGGTGGTTCTTCTCAACGGCGAGAACGTAAACGGACTGATCCGTACGGAAGAAGTCGGCAATATGGCGTCTGCCATCAGTGTGAACGGAGATGTCCGTACCAAGCTGGTGGAACTGCAGCAGGCACTTGCGGCAACAGCAGATGTTGTGATGGACGGAAGAGACATCGGTACGGTTGTACTGCCGAAGGCACAGCTGAAAGTATATCTGACTGCAAGTACGCATGTCAGAGCACTCCGCAGATATCAGGAACTGACACAGCGCGGGGAAAACTGCGAGATAGAGTCAATTGAACGTGATATCGCAGAACGTGACGAGAGAGACATGCACCGTGAGATATCACCGCTCAGACAGGCGGAAGATGCACATCTGGTGGATTCTTCAGAACTGACAATTGATGAAGTGGCACAGCAGATCATCCGGCTGTACCGGGAAAATGCATGAGGCGGGAAAATGGCCAAAATAAAAATTGTACTGGCTGAAAATGCCGGATTCTGTTTTGGAGTCACCAAAGCAGTGGAAAAGGTATACGAGCTGGCGAAGACCAGAACTGATATTTATACATACGGGCCGATTATTCATAATGAGAGTGTGGTTGCAGATCTTGAACGTAAAAACGTCAGGGTCGTAAATACACCGGAGGAGCTTTCACAGATAAAAAAGGGAACCGTTGTTATCCGTTCCCACGGCGTCTCCAGAAATATTTATGAGCAGATCAGTGCACAGGGACTTGAATGTGTGGATGCAACCTGTCCATTTGTAAAAAGAATTCACACAATTGTCGATGAAGAAAGTGCAAAAGGCAGGACGATCGTGGTAATCGGGAATCCGACACATCCGGAAGTGGAAGGAATTGTCGGGTGGACGAATGGCCCCGTATTTGTGGTGGAAACACCGGAAGATGCTGAAAAATTCAGCGTTCCGAAGGACACACAGATCTGCCTGGTGTCGCAGACAACGTATAATTATAATAAATTTAAAGATACAGTTGAAATATTTAAGCAAAAAGGGTACAATATTAATATTGTGAATACTATATGTAGCGCAACGGAAGAAAGACAGACGGAAGCTGACAGAATTTCCGGCCAGGTAGACGCGATGATAGTAATCGGAGGGGCACACAGTTCCAACACGAGGAAACTGTATGAGATATGCAGCAGGAAATGTGCATATACATACTTTGTCCAGAAGGCGGATGATTTGCCCGGTGATTTTCCGGATGGCGTAAAGACAGTCGGGATAACCGCAGGGGCATCAACCCCAAAGAATATAATCGAGGAGGTTCAGACGTATGTCAGAACAAGATCAGACATTTGAACAAATGCTTAACGAATCATTTAAGACAATCCACACAGGGGAGGTCGTTGAAGGTACTGTTATCGATGTTAAACCCGATGAGATTATCTTAAATATCGGATATAAAGCCGATGGTATTCTTACCAAGAGCGAATACAGTAACGACAACAGTGTTGATCTCACCGCAACAATCCATGTCGGTGACAAGATGGATGTCAAGGTACTTAAGACCAATGATGCTGACGGACAGGTAATTCTTTCCTACAAGAGACTTGCACTTGACCGTGGCAACAAGAGAATTGAAGATGCATTCAACAATAAGGAAGTTCTTAAGGCCAAGGTTGTACAGGTACTTGAAGGCGGACTTGTAGTTGTTGTAGATGAAGTGAGAATTTTCATTCCGGCCAGCCTTGTATCAGATACTTATGAAAAGGATCTGACAAAGTATGACGGACAGGAAATCGAGTTCGTTGTTACAGAGTACAATCCGAAGAGAAGAAGATACATCGGAAACAGAAGAATTCTGGTATCTGCAGAAAAGGCAGAGAAGGCAAAAGAACTGTTTGATACAATTCATGCAGGAGATGTTGTAGAAGGAACAGTCAAGAACGTAACAGATTTCGGTGCATTCATCGATCTGGGCGGCGCAGACGGACTCCTTCATATCTCAGAAATGTCCTGGGGCCGTGTTGAGAATCCGAAGAAGGTCTTCAAGGTTGGAGATCAGGTTAAGGTTCTGATCAAGAGCATTGATGGCAAGAAGATCGCACTGAGCAGAAAATTTGAGAATGAGAATCCCTGGAAGGATGCAACAGAGAAGTATGCTGTTGGTAACGTCGTAACAGGAACTGTAGCAAGAATGACAGACTTCGGTGCATTTGTTGAGCTTGAGCCTGGAATTGACGCTCTTCTCCATGTATCACAGATCGCAAAAGAGCATGTAGATAAGCCCTCTGACGTATTAAAGGTCGGACAGGAAGTTACAGCAAAGATTGTTGATTTCAATGAAGAGGATAAGAAGATCAGTCTTAGCATCAAAGCTATGCTGGCTCCTGAAAAAACTGATGATCAGGAAGACGGAGATGTTGTGTCCGTTGATATTGATCAGGTAATTGCCGATCAGAAAGATGATCAGGAATGATCGTTTGAAAAAAAGAGGACTGTTGCACGTAGTGCGATAGTCCTTTTTCTTTAAAAGAAAGATGCCATGGATGTGAATCATTTATGGCATGACAAAGGAGGATACGAATCAAATGGAATACGATTATGAGTGGTTCAAGAAATCTGTTTTCAATCTGACGAAGATCGACCTTAATGCCTACAAGGAAAAGCAGATGAAACGGCGTATTGATACGCTGATTGGAAAGTACAGCATTACAGGGTATGATAAGTTCTTTGAAAAACTGAAGACGGATAAAGACGTACTGGATACATTTGTAACCTACCTGACGATTAACGTATCAGAATTTTTCAGAAATGTGGATCAGTGGAATCTGATGGAAAAAGATATGGTTCCCGAGCTGATGCAGAAATTCGGGAAAAACCTGAAAATCTGGAGTGCAGCCTGCTCAACGGGAGATGAACCGTATACCATTGTAATGGTACTTTCGAGACATCTTCCACTGAATCAGATCAATGTTCTGGCAACGGATCTGGATACGGTGGCAATTGCAAAGGCCAAAGCCGGTGTATATGCGGCAAAGGAAATTCAGGGAGTGCCGGATGATCTGAAGAAAAAGTATTTTACACAGGAAGGAAGCATGTATAAGATCTCAGATGAGATTAAGAGCCGTGTTACCTTTAAACAGGCAGATCTTCTCAGAGATCCGTATCCGAAGGATTATCATCTGATTGTCTGCAGAAATGTACTGATTTATTTCACAGAAGAAGCGAAAGATGAGACGTTCCGCAAATTCTATGGTTCACTGGCACCACAGGGAATTCTCTTTATCGGAAGTACGGAGCAGATTATTAATTATAAGGATATCGGCTTCCAGAGAAAGAATTCGTTCTACTATGAGAAACCGAAAGCATAACGTTGTATGTTTTTTATGAAGGTATCACTGTAACTCATTTTAATTATGCAGAGATTGCGAAGCAATCTCTTTTAAATGCAGG
>CAYMBY010000017.1:0-17876 GCA_964388815.1 uncultured Butyrivibrio sp.
ACTGCTTCAATCCTTCCTTATCCCCGCTTGTAACAAACTGCTGTACTTTGGAAGCGGCTTCCGTATTCATATGATTATCAACAATCTTCTTTACCTTCTCCTGATCCTCTGTACTCATGGAACTGTATATTTTTCCGGCGCTTCCTCCATCCGGAAGTGACACGTCAGATGTTGCAATCTGATCCACCACTGTTTCTGCGACCTTGTCTTCCACCTTCTGCTTCACAAACCCTTTGGCATAAAACAGTATTCCTGCTATCACCAGCACAATCACCAGCGTTTTCAGAAATACCCCTGCAGCTGAACGTTTTTTTCTTCTCCTGCGTGACATTTTTACAACCTCGTTTCCTTTTCCTGCCATTTATATTAAAATAGAATCATATGATAATCTCTGTTTTTAAGAATAGTACACTTTTCTTCTTTCGTAAACAACTGTATCGTTCTCACACATGGAAGGTCTGGTGCTTTCATGAAAAAACGTTCAATGTTCGGTATAAGTTTTCTGGCTTTCATCCTTATTACCGGTTCTTTTCTCATCAATGCACTTTTCATCAGCAAAATCTGTAATCATGCCATGGAAGATGAGGTTCTCACTTCCTGCGCTCTGACCACTGATACCATTGCCAATAACTTTGGTGTTTCCGTTGACGTCCCGATTTCCTTTTCTGAAGCCATGGCATCTGATACACTTCTTCGCAGCATTCTTGAAACAGAGCCTCAGGATGATGCCGGGCTTACTGACTCTTATATTAAGAAAATCAGCAGCTACCTTGCTTCCTACCAGGAAAAGTACCGGTACAGTTCACTCTTCCTCGTATCTGCAAAGAGCGGCCGCTATTATCACCAGGACGGTCTGAACCGGGTACTGACAAAAGGGAACCCTGAAAATACCTGGTATTATGACTTTCTCTCATCCGATGCAGACCTTTCCCTTGATGTTGATAATGACGAAGCCAACAATAATGTTATTACGCTTTTCATTGACTGCAGAATCCGGGATGAAAGCGGCAATACCATTGGCGTCGTCGGCGTGGGTATGGATATACGGGACATCCTCGGCAAGCTTGAAAAAGAAGCCGCGGATCATAAGCTTTCAATCTATGTCGTCAGCAATGACGGCAAAATTCAGCTTTCCTCAGATCCTTCGATAACACCTGATTCTGTTTCGCTGACAGATGTGCTGAAAATCTCAGCCAGCCATTATGAAGAGTTGTGCCGTGCTTTGGACACCAGTCAGAGTAAACAGGGCAGCCGGGGAGATTTTCTTGATGACAGCAACGGATATCTGTCCGTTTCCGGTATTCCGGGACTGAACTGGAATATTGTCACCGTAATTGATACCGCAACAGCTTTTGATCAAAGCTTTCACAATATCCGTATGCTTTATATACTTCTGTTTGCGATCCTGCTTTCACTGATCTTCCTGATTCTGTTCATTCTGCGCAGTTATCAGAAAAAGGCACTTCAAAATGCCTACACGGACAGACTGACAGGTCTTTACAACCGTTCCATCCTTCCTGCTGTCCAGAACCGTCACCTGATGACCCGCCTTCGCTATAGCGTTCTGCTGATCATGGATGTGGATGATTTCAAGACGATCAACGACCAGTCCGGACATACCGCAGGCGACAGTGTGCTGCAGAATATTGCAGCAGCACTCCGCAGAACACTTGGCAAAAACGGCACTGCCATCCGTTGGGGCGGCGATGAATTTGTAGCTGCCTTTCGTACTGATTTTTCTTCTGCAGACCATTTTCTGACTTTTCTGCGGAAAAACCTGTCCGGAATCGAATACGCACCCGGAAAATTCATTACCGTCAGCATCGGCTGTACCCTGATTGACAAAGAAAAAAATATACAGCAGCTGATCTCGGAAGCTGATCAGGCGCTGTATATTTCTAAAGGAAATGGTAAGAACCAGACTTCCTGGTTTTCAGAGCAGTAGCATCTCACGTGCCACCTCTTCGTAGCTGACTACCCGGTTTCTTCCTTTCTGCTTGGCAGCATACAATGCACGGTCTGCCCGCAGAATCATGCTCTCGGCTGTATCCTGAGGCGTAACCGGGGAGTATCCTATACTGACCGTCATTCTCCTGTCCCCGTATTCCTTTTTCTGTACAGAGTTTTCAATTTCCCGGAGAATTTTTTCCGCATCACGGGTATAGATCAGGCCTGCAAATTCATCCCCTCCCCACCTGGTCAGAATTCCGTTGCTCCCGATTGCCGCCTGTGCATTCATTGCCGTATAAATCAGCAGTTCATCTCCCGCCTTATGTCCGAAGCGGTCATTGATTTCCTTAAAATGATCCACATCAAATATGAAAAAAAACATCGCCCCGTTTGCAGAATTTCTGACGTTTCTTCTGCACTCTTTTTCCAGATACTTTCGGTTGGGTATTCCGGTAAGTGAATCTGTTTCTGCGATTTTCTCAAGTTCATTTCTGTATCTTTGAAGCACCCGGGTAATGGAACCGCTGGTCAGCGTAACCATCAGTATCAATGTTATCACGATATTCCGTGCGTCTTCCCCGTTCTGATTCAGCACCTGCCAGAAATTTCCGGCATTTCTGACTGTAATCAGCTTCCATCCGGTATTTTTGATCGGTGTAATGCACACATAATTATTTTTTATCCATCCGGAGCTGTTATCCTGTTCCAGTTCTGACAGCACCTGCAGTGAAATCCCGTTTTCCTGCGCAATCTGTTCTGCTCCGGTGCTCTCCTGATCAGAAGTGGCCAGTATTTCATCCTGATCATCCATCAGAATGCAGTCAACAGAATAATTTTCTCTGCTGTTCAGAAGCCAGCTGCCGATATCCGATACCTGAAATCCGGTCCCCGTCAGTCCCAGAAAAGCACCCTTCTGATCTCTGATTCTTGCATTGATAAAAAAGGTCGGAATTTTCTTGCCATCAACCACATCATAATCATAATTCCAGACACACTCCTGCCCGGAATCTCTTGCTTCATAAAACCATGTACTTCCGGAATCATTTCTGTCCGACAGAACACGGTCAATTCCATCCGGATAATAATATCGTTTACTGTATTCGGGAACCAGAAAGACCGAACTGAACGAATTCTGATCTGCATAACCGGACAGATATTCCGTAATCCGGTCTGTATAGCTCTGATCCTGCATATGCTGCGGTTCCTCCTCCAGCAGCTGCACCAGAAGCGGATTTTCAGCCATATGCATTGCAATGTTCTTCGGTCTTGCTATTGCCGCATTTATACGGCTCTCAATATTTTCTGCCACCTGAGATGTCACATGTTCTGTCTGTTCAAGCGTCATTTTCCGGTAGGCGTTATTCACCGCAAGGCAATATCCGACAAAGAAAATATATATCAAAATAATAATTATGATATTAATCATACCAAGAAGATGTGTCCTGATCCACTTCATCTCAATATTCCTCTGCAGACGGTCACTTCTGCTGATCTGAAAACAGTATCCGCGTTCAGTTATATTTTACATCACCGGTATCTTTCCCGCTATATGATTTATTCTGTCCATCGTTCCGGTACAATATGATACTCCGGCAGTTGCTGCTGGAGCTCTTCCGGCGTATACGCCCCATCCGTAAACAGAATTTTTCCATCTGTTTCATCCAGATGCGTAATATGAATAAATACCTCCGGCATGCACTGATCCATATGCAGAAGTTGCAGATCCTTCTGCACCGGTTCTGCAAATGCCTTCAGACTTTCATGCTTTGCATAACGCATTGTCTCCTGCCACGGATTCGGTATGTTGGTCCTGTCCGTCATCTGCGGATTGATTTCCGCCTTGTCGCACTCGCACGGCAGTTTTCCCTGCCCGTGTCTGGTGACATAGGTTCTTGTCACATAATGGATCTGCAGTTCGGTTTCACTTTCCTGATTTATTTTCTCCAGCATTCTGAGCGGATTCACAAGTCCAGTGTGTGACGGTGTCAGATGCGGATAATATGCGCTGCAGTCTTCATCCAGTAAAAGCCCCTGCGCTCCCTCGAACACCAGAGCATCATGTCCTTTGGGAATACCGGCTGCCATTCTGATGTACCGATGAATATTCTCATACATGATCTCCGCACAGTTACCAGGAATATTTTCATCCAGCATCAGCGCATACCATCTGCTTTCTCCGGTTTCTTTCCCCATCTGCCCTGTCACTTTTCTGATATAGCCGTCTCTGATCCGGCGCAGAAAGGCTTCAATTTCCCGCACATTCATCCCGGCCAGCATTCCGGCAGTCAGCGCATACTCCGGCAGTCTGTTCCTCTTTACCGTCTCATAGATTCCCATTCCGCACGAGCCGTGACGCTGCTCTCCTCTGATTTCCTCTGTCAGACTGTTCAGCAGCACATCATATACCGTCACTGCCCGGCAGCTGCCATTGACATACACCCGGACAGAATCCGGACTGCATTTTCTTTCCTTTGCATATGCATTGATCTCATCCCCGATTTTCAGAAAATCAGGCAAAAAGGATTCTGAAAAATATGTATCTGCGCCATGCCAGGTACCGCTTCCAAGCTGATGAAAAATAAATCTGTTTTTTTTATCCTCTACCGTATGTCCCGCCTGTGCCCCGCCATTATGCCTGATGACCAGCGGACATCGTCCTGCCTGCAACAGCCGTCTTGTAAGTTCTGCCGTCAGCTGCCCTTTCCCTTCATCTCCGAAATTTTTACCCGCTACGACATGACAGCTGTACATCAGAAATTCAGCATTCCTTTCTCCCCATCCGGCAGGAAATCATGGATTGCTTCCATTACCACTGCTGAAACTTCTCCCGGCCATTCATTGGAAATCTCCCGTGCAGGCTTTCCTCCGGCTGCCTGCATAAGACTGATCAGAAGCTCAGGAAGTTTATCCAGGTCCTTGGGGTCAAGTTCGATTGCCCGGTTTCCGATCAGTTCTTTCCATGCAGCGCCGCTGTGCTGATATTCATAAGCTCCCGCTTTCAGAACGATATGAAAAATTTCATATTTCTCTGAAGCCTCATCAAACAGTTCCTTCGAAGTATAATCTCTGATCACTCCGGTATCACCTTTCCCGAAAATCCTCTGCAGAAGATTCTCCGGGTTCTTTTCCTTCGCCGGATCTGCACTTATATCTCCGAAGAAATTCGTGATTTCACCCACCGTCAGATCTTTATGGCAGCATTCATCCCCGATGGTAAAAAGGAATCCCTTCTGATGCCTTTTCTCATAGCAGTCAATTCTGGTATGCCTTGCAGCAAAATACCATGCCAGAAGGTAGGATTCCCCTCCGTTACCACCGCCATGGCCTTCGAAATAGATGTCAAGCAGCTGCTCTGCAATCCGGATATCTGCTTCAAACTGTGTTACCTGAAGCGGAGCTTCATCCGATTTGGAGTCTCCGATTGCCATGAACATGATATGCGGATTGCTGACCGGATCCTTCGCATATATTTCATTCATCGTTCTGTTCAGTGAATTCTTGGCAATTTCTTCTGAAAGATATCCCATGGATCCTGTTACATCCAGCCCGATGATAATTGCCGTTGATGCCGGATTATCCATGGAATCGCAGGATTCACGGTACTTTACATGATACGGATTAAGCTGATCCTTCATATTCTGAGATCTGTACAGATCGTTTACGGTCGACTGTGCCGATATGTTTCTGTCTGTTTTCAGACGGTTCCAGTCATTACTGGTATAACTTCCTCTTCCCATGATTTCTCCTTTTTCTGTATACCGCGGAGTTTTTCCTCCGCCACCTCTCTGAATTTTTTACTCCCGGGAATAAATATCTTCCCTGGTAACATTCAGATGTATAAACTTACGCTCGCCATAGGACGCTGTCAGTGTTCTGTCCCATAATTCAAAGTCTTCCTGTGCAGACTTTCTGCATACCGCCCGGATAAATTTTCTGAATGGTTCCGGAATGGTCGCATCCTGTGCCGCCGCTTCGCGATCTGCATATCCCATAAGCTTTGCCGCATTCAGGCGTATGGTCTCAAGATCAGTCGTGATATGACACTCCTGTCTTTTCTGATAATATTCATGTATGGAATCTGACGCATCAGCTGCAATCCCTGCATACTCTGTTCCCTGTTTTCCCGCAAACCACCATCCGCCGTACAGATACAGCTGATGCTCGGCCGGATTTACAAACAGATTCTGGAGCGTAAGTGCATTCAATGAAAGATCATTATACTCCAGCAGACAGCACAGATTTTCCATACGGCTGACCATCCATGCCGCATGCCTGTCCAGAAGCGTTCCGAACAGAACCAGCGGATATACTTCCTCCGGTTTATGCACTGCGATCATCATTCCGCCATTTTTGAGTTCACACGAAGTTGCAACCTGCGGCAGGTAGCGCTTCAGTTCCTGTTCCATGCTGCTGTTCGGAAATTTCAGTAACTCCGGCATTTTCAGATATTTCTGTGCATAAGCAAGATCCTGCTTTTCAAAAAGATAAATGACATGTGCCTTTGCAACATACATTGTGCACATGTCTGCACGGCACTTTGCAAGATACCTGATCCGTATGTTCTCACCATCTGCGCGTTCGACTTCCTCTTCCTCAGCCTCTACCCAGAAGCCTTCCTGAAGATGCTCTTTCGTATCCGTTTTGTTCATCAGATCATCGAGCATGGTCTGATACTGTACATACAGATTTTCTCCCATATCCAGAATTGTGGATACATTTCCGCAGTACAGGCATGTCGCAGTATTATTACGGCGGTCAATTTTCATTGTCCCTCCGCACATTTTACATTTACACAGTGCCATAGTTTCCTCCCTCTGCTGTCACACCTGTTTTATTATAAACGCCCGTTTTCAGGCTTTCAACGCAAACAGATATTTTATCATGATTTAAAATTTTTGCGTACAATTATACCGTCTACTTTTTCTCATTATGGATCTGGTCATACCACAGTCCACGCATATGATGTTCTCATGCAAAATGCACAGCTTATCCCACACAAATTCGACTATAACGCCAAATTTCCTCATATTGATTTTTAGAGTTTGACGTTGTCTTTTTTCAGGAATAGAATAATTACAGGCTCTGGTATAATCAGACGTCTGAAAAAAAGGAGGAAAAAAGAAATGTTGTTTCAGGTTTACGGGGATGACTCGATTTACAAGTTCATCGGATGGATCCTTGTGTTCGCAGGACTGGTAATTACAAATGAAATTGCCAGAAGAACCAAGGCAGGCGGTATTCTCATGTTCGTTATCATACCGGCTATACTGACAGTCTACTTTATCGCAATCTATGCATCTGCAGCCGCAGGCGCTTCCTGGGCATTGAACAATCAGACCTATGTTCATATGACCAGCTGGTTTCATTATGCCAAGCTGTATGCTGCAACAATCGGATGTATCGGTTTCATGATGCTCAAATATCAGTGGGGCATCGGTAAAAAGGACTGGTTCAAACCGTTTCCTTTTATCATTGTTGCAATCAATATCATGATTGCCGTATGCAGCGATTTTGAATCTGCAATCAGAGGTTCCATCGCACTTGCAGAGACAGGCTCAAGATGGTGGCTTTCATCCGAGCATGTATGGCTTTACGGCGGATGGTGGAATATTCTCAACGGCATTGCCGGTATTCTGAATATTTTCTGTATGACAGGCTGGTGGGGAATCTATTCATCCAAAAAGAAGGATGATATGCTCTGGCCGGATATGACCTGGATGTTCGTTATTGCTTATGATGTATGGAATTTTGAATATACCTATCTGAATCTGCCTACACATGCATGGTACTGCGGACTTGCTCTTTTACTTGCTCCGACTTTTGCTGCTGCATTCTGGAACAAGGGCGGCTGGATCCAGAACCGTGCCAATACACTGGCAATCTGGTGCATGTTCGCACAGGTATTCCCGTTATTCCAGGATAAGAGTATCTTCTCAGTTCTTCCGGTACTCTACGCAGACGGTACAATGGATGCTGCAACGCACCCGGCTGCTGCTGATCCGAAGGCAATGGGATTTATCGCTGTTCTCGCCATCATCACAAATGTCATCGTACTTGCGCACATCATCAAACGCTCTGTTGCACAGAAGAAGAATCCTTATAAGAATGAAATTTTTGCAGGAACGCCTGATTTTGAAGAAGCAATGGCAAGACGCTGATACTTCAGGTTCCGCAGATCAAAAAAAGCCGGCAGATCATCTGCCGGCTTTTTTACATATGTGTTCAGTCTTTCTTTTCTTCTTTTACCAATGCTTTGTAAACAACTGCTGCAAGTGCGCCTCCTGCAAGCGGAGCAACGATGAACACCCATACCTGTGCCAGTGCCTGTCCGCCCATCAGAAGTGCAGGGCCAAAGCTTCTGGCCGGATTGACACTCGTTCCTGTCAGCGGAATTCCCAGAATATGAACAAAAGCAAGTACAAGCCCGATCACAATTCCTGCAACCGCCTGATTCTTTACCTTTGCCGTTACACCAAGAACTGCAAATACAAATACGAATGTCAGAATAATTTCTACCAGAACCGCACCACCCATATTAATTCCGACATAGGATGCACTTCCGAATCCGTTCTGCCCGAGTCCTGTATCTGCATAATTTTTGCCGCAGCAGCTGATGATCAGCGCCAGAAGTCCGGCTCCCGTGATTCCTCCAAGAAACTGTGCAATCACATAACCCCCGAAGTCTTTTCCGCTCATACCGCCATTCAGAAACACGCCAAGTGAAACTGCCGGATTGATATGGCACCCGGAAACATCTCCGATTACATATGCCATTGCCACAATGGAAAGGCCAAACGCCATGGCAATTCCGAGGATCCCCAGTTTTCCGTCAATCCCTCCGGAAATTGCTGCTGATCCGCAGCCAAACAATGTCAGTACCAGTGTCCCGATAAATTCCGCAACATACTTTTTCATTTCAGATTACTCCTTCCATATATCAGGTGATTTCTGTAAATGTATTAAGTTACGGTAATATTATACACTTCTGAGACTTTTCCGATACAACATTTTTAAATCAGCCCGAAATGTTCAAAGGCTCTTGCGATCCCGTCCTCATCAATTCTGGACGTCACATAATCTGCAACCTTTTTGACCGTGTCCTGCGCATTTCCCATGGCAACTCCGATCTGCGCATATTGAAGCATTTCAATATCGTTCGGGCCATCCCCGAATGCAATGCTGCGTTCCTTCTCAATATCAGCCGCTTCCAGATAATGCTGCATTCCTGTTGCCTTCGTAATCCCTGCAATTCCGATCTCGCCGCAATACGGATCCGGCTTTTCAAAACTGGAGCCTATGACGTCAAAATATGGCGCCAGTCTGTCCTGCATCTCCTGTACGGTAAATGGCGAATCATAATAAATTGCCTTTTCGATATATGGGCTGTTCCATGTATCCGGTACAATCTGTATTCTCCCGATCAGTCTCTGTATCCGGTCTTCTGACAGATGATATCCGCGGTATCTCTGCAGCAGCAGATCTGCAGAACGCTGATTCATCCTCATCCCGTCAGATGCCTGCATACTGTATGTTACCTGATGCACATCCATGAATTCTGCCAGCTCCCTGCGCTTTTCTTCGGTAACATATGCATGGTAGACCTCTCTTCCTTCCAGATCCACAAATGCGCCTGCCGCTCCGACAACTCCGTCAAAACCTCTTGAAAGAAGTGCCGGATCCACCTGAAAACGGCTCCTGCCTGAGCAGATCACCAGATGATGTCCTGCCTTCCGTGCTTTCTTCAGTGCCTCTATCGTTGACGCCGGTATCTTCCCGTCAAATCCTACCAGTGTCCCGTCTATATCAAGAAAAATTACCCGTTCTCTGTTCACTTTACCTCTCTCCTGTTGCTCCTATTCTATCAGACCCTGATGCCGGATGTCCACTGACGTTTTGCTTTGCAATATACATATAAATGCGATATTCTGTATATATATGAATATATATCACCATCAGTATACATTATCCTTTTCTTCCGAAGGAGGATGTTCATGCGCAAAGTCAGAAGTATCTGTCGAATGCTTTTCTGGATCTCAGTCGCTTCTATTGTCGGCTATCTTCTTGCCACCGAAATCACAGCTGTCAGTTGCTGCTATATTCCGCACTCTTCTGCCATGCCTTTTTCCAGCGGGTGGACAGATTCTGATACAGGTACCCTCATAACAGACAGTTATGTTCCGGTTCGTCATAATGAAACCCTTCACCTGGAATGTCAGCTTCCTTCACATATGTTTGACGGCATGACGCTTTATGTCTGGATTCAGCATTTTCACGTGACTGCTGCCGTTAATGGGCAAAGACTGACTGAGAATAATATGAACTACCCCTTTCTGTTTGGTTATCACCAGATTTCCCAGACCTGGATGCCGGTCATGCTGCACAGCTCTGACAGCGGAAAAACACTGTCTCTGACGATAAAAAACAACGGTTTTAATGGTCTGTTCGATGTTCGTGATATTCGCCTCGGCAGTCCCGATTCCGGTTTTAACATGCTTCTGCGTGATAATGCCAGTGTCATTATTGAAAGCATAATTATCCTGCTCATCGGAATTCTGCTGCTCATCTATTATTTTGTACTGCGTCATCACCACTACGATGCATACCGGCTTGCCATTCTGTTTCTGAGTTCATCAGCACTTTCCAGCTGTGTCTGGATTATCAGTTCATCTCCGCTTCCACAGCTTGTCATCAGGAATTCTGCTGCAGTCAGTGCCATCTGCTTTTATTCCTATATGCTGCTTCCCGTCTTTTTAATTCTTTTTTTCAGAGAAATGCTTCCTGAAAGAAAACAGGCATTTCTGGTTTTCCTTCTGGCCTATATGATTCTGATTACCGGCGGTACCATTGCTGTCAGTACAGGACTTGCATCCGTATACCTGGTTTACCCGCTTAACCATCTGTTTTCCCTCATCCTGATCATCGCTGTTATCAGCTTTGCTGTCAGTAATTACAGGCATTCGCACAACAAAGATATGCTATATCTGATCGCAGCCTATCTTTTTATTGTTTCCGGGACATTAGGCGATATGCTTATTTACTACCTGCACCCCCAGCCTGATATGACGTGGCCTTACCGGGCCGGCCTTCTCCTTTTTATTCTGGTTCTCTGCTTCACAACAATAACGGCAAGTCTGCAGCAGTTTTCAGATCTCCGGGCAGCACAGCATTATAAAGAGCTGGCTTATATCGACAAAGTTACCGGCGGCAACACCAGACAACGCTTCGATGAAATCATACAGACACTTCCGTATGAAGATGATTACTGGTTTATTCATATGAATATTCTCTATTTCAGAATTATCAATGAAGCTTTCGGACGGGAAAAATGTGATGAACTGCTCTCCGGTATCTATTCCGCATGTGCATCCTTACTTTATGCACCTGAAACCATCTGTAATCTTGGAGATTCCTGCCTGGCTCTTTATATCAGAGAAGACAGTATAGATGCCCTCCGTACACGCCTGACAGCCATTAACAGCAATATCCAGCACGAAGTTCATCGTCTCCTGAACAGTCTGAATGTTCAGATGGAGTACTGTGTGTACAAAGTAGACTGCAACAATACAGACCTGAACCATATACAGGATCACGCGCTGATGGCCAAACGGAACCCAGACGCTGAATACTGGTCAGATCTGAATGCCTACGTATATAGTGAAGAATGCCGCAAAAAGCTGCTGGAAGATAAACAGCTTGAGAATCTTCTGGACAAAGCTCTGGACAATCGCGAGATCCAGCCGTTTCTCCAGCCCAAAGTTTCTCCTCATACAGGAGAAATAAAAGGTGCCGAGGCACTGGCAAGGTGGATCAGCCCTGAATACGGATTGATCTATCCTTCCGTATTTATCCCGCTGTTTGAGCGCAACGGCAGTATTTCGCGAATTGATCTGTCCATCTTTGAACAGGTATGCAACATAATAAACAGATGGCTTGCGCAGGGACTTACACCTCCTGTCATTTCTGTAAACATCTCAAAGGCAGCATTACAGGATACCGGCTTCTTTGACCGATATATCAATATCCTCAGAGATAAAAAAGTTCCTGCAAAGTATCTCGAATTCGAACTGACCGAAAGTATTGCCTATAATAACATGAAGCTGATCAGTGAAATTCTTGAAAAGATCCATGCCATCGGATCCCGCTGCTCTATGGATGATTTCGGAAAATCCTATTCAAATCTGAATGCACTCGGAAGTCTGCCATTTGATACCGTCAAAATGGACATGTGCTTTTTTGACAGTGGTTTTCCTGAGGATCATAAGCAGTATCTGCTCGTCACCGATTCCATGAAGCTGTTAAAGGACCTGCATATGGAAATTGTGACAGAAGGAATTGAAACTGCGCCTCAGGTAGACGCACTGGCTGGCATGGGTGTCGATCTGATTCAGGGCTATTACTATGCAAAACCACTTTCTCCTGATGACTTTGATGCCTTCTGGGCGCAGCATCGTGCTTTATCATGACATTTACTTATTCCGGAGAAGCTTCTGTGCCGTCAGTTCTGATAAATTCAGGCACCGCACAGAGTCAAACGTATACTTTTCCGGATTCACTGAATGCTGCTCCATATAATACTGCGCAATCTGAGGGTTCTTCATGATCGCCGGCACAGCATCCTGTGACAGCTCATTGAGATCTGACAGGCTCGCCTGCAGCGATCCATCCTGTTCGATCATCTCTGCGGTAATCATTCCCTGATGTTCCCTCAGGATTCCCGCAAGATTATATTCTGCAATCCAGTAGTCCGGATGTCCGAGCGCCAGCAGCAGATACATGACTGTGATCATCCCGACACAGTATCTGAATACCGGAAGTTCCGGCATATAAATGTGGAATGTCAGAAGCGTCAGACACAGGTACACCACAATAATCGTCCATATGACAAGTACCCGGTAAAATGTCAGCCGGTATGCTGCCACATACATGAAAATACGTACAATTGCTGAAGTTGCCATAATATAAGTGCATCCGCACATCACCGTCAGAATTCCATCAAGTATACGATTTTTAGTAAAAAAATTATCTGTAGCTGTCAACAGGATCAGATTGATTAAGCACACTGCCAGCAGCTGTCCGAACCCTTCGTGCACATACTCTGAATAACTGTACCCTTGCGGCAGTGCCATTTGTCCTGCCAACAGACTGATCATCTGAACCACGCTGAACACCAGATAAACCGCCGTCAGCATTCCGGAAAAAATCATGGCAATCAGCGCCGGTGCCTTCTCCAGCTTTTCTGTTTTTATTTCTGACGTATGTCCCTGCAGAAAACAGATCATGCAATACCCCGCCAGATAAATCACAAAGGCCATAAACAGAATGTTGAATACTGTACCGAAATGCGCAGGAAACACAATTCCGGAAATCATTCCGTTCAGAAGATTTCCAAAAATCGGATCTGCACTTGAAAGGAGTGTCAGAATCAGTGCCAGAAGCGGAATGGAAATCAGAATCCCGATCATAACATCGCGTGCTGTATTCCCGTTTTCTCCCGTACGTGTTTTTCCATCCACAACAAAATGAAACGGATCTGAAAAAGGTCTGCCAAGAAGACCGATCGGTCTGAACCAGATCTGAAACATCTGTCCGATATATGAAGTCAGTGAAATTCCGTCCTTCCACGCTTCAGAAAAGTTTCTGACCACCAGAACCGTAAACAGCAGAAACGCAGCCATGACATTGCATGTCTGAACAGTTTCATTGGCTGTTGTACACTGTGATATGCCGATCAGAAGAAGACTCACCCTGTAAAACCATTCGTCCTTTCTGTTCTCCTTCTGCATTTTCTTCATTACATCTGCAAAAAGCCACAATGTTGCAATGATCATCACCGGCCAGGTAATTCCGGAAGGATTCCTGTACAGGCAGAAGGTATATACTGCTGCATACAGAATCATCCTGATTCCATAATACCGGAAAAAAGCTGCGCCGTTTTCCTTTTCTTTCCGGTCTGTATCTTCTGTTTTTGGGGTATAAAAATCCTGAGCTGCCAGATTCCGGCATCCCTCACTCTGATTCTGTATGAAGTTATCCATGCTGTTTAAACCCTCCCGCTCTGATTTACTGTTTCATCAGGCACATACTCCAGAATATCGCCCGGCTGACAATCCAGTGCCTTACAGATTGCCTCCAGTGTGGAAAGACGGACCGCCTTTGCTTTCCCGTTCTTGAGAATTGACAGATTCGCGAGTGTCAGATCAACTTCTCCTGCAAGTTCTGTCAGACTCTTTTTTCTTCTGGCCATCATCACGTCCAGATTGATTACGATCGCCATGATGTGCCTCCTTATATGGTCAGATCATTTTCCAGTTTGTAATGTACCGCCCGGTCAAATACCTGCGCCAGAACTTTACTGAAAAGCCCTGCAATCAGGAATACCAGCACCACGACCAGTACCGCCGGTGTCAGATACAGGAACAGCCTGCAGGCAGTAACCGCAGAAATAATGAAACTGTAAGTTCCCATACGCTTTAAACTGACTACATTGGCCTCCACAAAACAGTCATCCTGCAATACGGTCCGGAACATTCTGCGCAGCTCATAAATAATCAGTGCCGCAAACACTCCCGTAACATAAAACATCAGCAGCAGAGGCCAGTAATTATCCGCAAAATAAGAATTGTATCTGCCATAGATTTTCATGATCACCGGCAGCGCCAGAAGTGCTGCAACGCATCCCCAGAACATGACATCAACAAAGATCTTTGTAAAAACAGTAAGTCTGTCCTTTCTCATTGATAATTCCTCCATCTGTCTCTTTCTCTGTTACCTGTACTTAATTGAAAATCGAATTTCCATGCCGGATTCGGTTTCCTGTTGTTTTTTATGTTACAAACTCTATAGAAAGGAATGGTATGGATTTTCCTTTACAAATATCAGAGATCAACCTGCCGGCTGGTCTCTTTTTTGCTATTCTTAGAAGGATGACGGCCACGAAAGGAGCCATTATGTCTAAGTTTTTAACCTTCGAAGAACGTCTGGCTATTGCAAGAGGACTTACCGAACAGCTTTCTTTCGGCGAAATAGGGAAAGAACTCAGTAAGGATCGGTCAACCATTGCAAAAGAAGTAAAGCGATATGCTGTTGATATCAAGGGTGGCTGTTCTTACTATGCCTACAATTCCTGTGTCCATCGTGCTGCCTGCAGGGAAAAGAAAGTATGCGGTGAAGGCTGTACCCGACCCTCCGCGACAAAATGCAGCGTCTGTAATAAATGTAATGACCACTGTAAGGATTTTCAGGAAGAAATCTGTACCGGGCGATTTAAGCCGCCGTATGTCTGCAATGGCTGCCAGAATAAAAACAACTGTACATTAAAAAAATTTGTGTATGATCCGGAGGAAGCCCATGCTGCATTCCTGAATCACTTATCCTCAAGCCGTTCAGGGATCTGCTCAACGGAAGCAGATCTTGCGAGAATAAATGAGATCATCACGCCGCTTGTCCGGAATGGATTATCCCTTCACCAGATATACAGTACCCATGCTGATGAACTGATGTGCAGTGAAAAAACCCTTTATAACTATGTAGACGCCTGCCTGTTTGACGTACGCAACATTGATCTTCCAAGAAAGGTGAAGTACCGTCCAAGATACAAAAAACCAGAATTCAAAGTAGACAGGGCATGCCGCAATGGGCGAAACTATCAGGAATTCCAGAAGTTTATGGCATCCAATCCTGAGCTGCAGCCCGTACAGATGGATTCCGTAATCGGCAGTATCGGCGGAAAGGTTCTCCTCACCATACATTTCGTGGAAACCAGCCTGATGCTTGCCTTCCTCAGGGATGCCAATACTTCACGTTCTGTCACAGATATCTGGGAACAATTAAATGATACATTGGGCAATAAGGGCTTTAAGGAGTTGTTTCCCGTCATACTTACGGATAATGGCAGTGAGTTTTCCAATCCTGCAGCCATTGAGAACGGCCGTTCAAATGGTCAGAAGAACCGCACCAGGATTTTTTACTGTGACCCAAGCTGTCCCTATCAAAAAGGGGCTATTGAGGTAAATCATGAATTAATACGGCGGATACTCCCCAAAGGAACTTCCTTTGACAGTCTTACACAGAATGATATCAACCGGATGATGGATCATATCAATTCCTATACACGGAAAAAGCTGAACAATCGCACGCCATACGAATCGTTCAGCTTTTTCTATGGAGAGATGGTTTTAAAGAAACTCGGATGCCATCAAGTTCCAGCAAGTGACATCATTTTAAAACCTTCTCTTCTCAAAAAGTAACTCATAAATCTTAGGTCATGGCCGTCAGAAATCACTTTCATAATGCCAAAGCAGGGGTGGAATCTCCAGTTACAAAAAAGCTGAGCGGGATTCGACTTCTGTTTGCAGACCTTAAATTTATGCGCCGAACTCATTATATCATGCAATTCTACAGGATACATCTGTGCGTTTTGCTTACAAAACAGGATTTTCATTTTACAAATATGCATCTCGCTTACAAAACGGGATTCTCGTTTTACAAATATGCATCTCGCTTACAAAGTGTGGCTTTTCGTTTTACAAACGGGACTCTCGGCTTGCAATTCATCCTCTGTTACCTGTATGCTAACACCGGAAAAAAATAATGTCAATAAATTTTTATCGTTTATCGATAAAAATTTATTGACATTGGTCATTGCCCTTTGTGTTATGTAAACTATTTAGTATGTAACCCATTTGTCAGCTTTTCTTCAAAATACGGTGTCCACCATTCCGGATATCCGGCTCTTATCGAATGAATCTCATCATACATGTAAAGCCGTCTCTGTTCCTCCGATTCCCCTTTTCAAAGCGCTTCGCGGGTTCTGTGATTAATGATATAATTGCCTCATATTGATGTTTTTCACAAATGTATCATTTCAAGGAGTCCTGTATGAAGCTGTGTATGAATGATGTTCTGTATGCCATTTCTGATGCACTCGACTGTGTAGAGCATGAATATCTGGGTGCAACTACCTATCACGCAAGACGCGTCGCCTTTCTGTCTGCCATTACCGGTAAAGCACTGGGACTGTATGACCGGTCACTTCTGAATCTCACTGCCTGTGCAGTTCTTCACGATAATGCCCTGACCGAATATGGGCTTTCCGAACTTCGTCACGGAGTTGACCTGGATAAAACCCCAAAGCTGTTTCAGTTGCGCGACCACTGTGAAATCGGTGAACGTAATGTACAGGCCATGCCTTTTTATCAGAGCTGTCCCGACGTCATTCTCTACCATCACGAACAGGCTGACGGAAATGGTCCTTTTCATAAGAAAACTGCAGATACCCCGCTTCTGGCACGCCTGATTCACCTTGGTGATGCCATTGATATCAATATCAGCATGCACGACTTTTCCGAAGATAAATACCGGAAGGTAACTGACTTTGTTTCTTCCGGACGAGGCTCTCTTTTTGATGAAGAAATTACGGATGCATTCCTGTCCTGCTTTACTTCTGAAGCAATGCAGTCCATCAGCGGTGATGAGGTCAGACGCACGCTCCATGACATGCTTCCTGTTATCGTCAATGATTATCTGCCACAGCAGATGACCAGAATCTCTGCCATGTTTGCACATATCATTGATTTCAAATCGGAATTCACAAGCCATCACTCCACCGGAATTGCCTTAAAAGCCGCTGAACTCGGCCGCTATTACGGTTATAACGAAGAAATGCAATCCCAGATGTACTTCACCGGAGCAGTCCATGATATCGGAAAGCTCTCCATTCCTGCTGCGATTCTTGAAAAGCCTGAAAAACTGACACATGAAGAATTCACCATCATTCAGCAGCACGCACTGATCACCTATGAAATTCTGCGGCAGGTCACCGGTCTTGAGGAAATTACCGACTGGGCATCCTTCCATCATGAAAAACTGGACGGAACAGGCTATCCTTTTCATAAAACCGCAGCAGAACTTAACCATATGGAGCGTCT
>CAYMBY010000018.1:0-27320 GCA_964388815.1 uncultured Butyrivibrio sp.
ATCTGTCCATTCTGTCCGGCAATATAGCTGACACTGCTGCCAAGCCCCAACGCGCTCAGTACAGTCGAACTGCTGTCACCGGATATGGCAAAGCCTGCTGCCGTACCTGCCGTCTGTGAAGAGAGATAGATTCTTCCATTCGAGGCATCAAAGTATGCAGTTACCCCTGCACTCGTGGAAGATGACTTTGCACTGTTGATTTTGGACATGACACTGGAAATAGTATCCGTTGTCGCCACATCTATAGAAAGTGCATCACTGGAACTGCCGCCAATGGTCAGTTTTAACGTACCGGATGCTGTCAGTCCCAGATCAGACATTGTTGTAGATGAAGTAATACTGGTGGACGAAGCACTGCTGGACAGCGACAGTTTTCCTCCTGTTGCATAGGCACTCTTGGCCAGTTTATCCACGCTCAGTGACTGCGTGGTATTCATCGCGCTGTCTCCGGTAACAACAGATACTGCTGATGTATTGGACGAAGTTGTCGTCTTTTTGGAATATGCCGTAGAATACTTTAATGTATTCAATGATCCGTTGTAAAAAGATAAAATATCTTTATTTAAGGATTTCCATTTATCCTGCTTCCAGGTCAGCTTCTTCTGCTCACCTGTCAGCGTATCGACCTTTGTCTGGTATGTACTGGTGAGTGCAGTGATCATGCTCTCCGTATCAAGACCGGACGTCAGGCCTGTCATTCTGATCAGTGATGATGATGCCATAGTGTTGTACCTCCTTCAGTCAGTATATCGGTTGCCTGCGGGAATATGTTTAGCGTTTTTCATCTACCATGATTCCAGCCAGCTCCCAGACCTTTGCAATCATATCCAGCGTTTTTTCCGGCGGAATTTCCTTGATTACCTTTTTGCTGTCTCTGTCCACAATCTTGATGGTAACCGTGTTGGTTGCTTCATGAATCCCGAATACCGCCTCTGTGTTAGATGTCATCTTTTTACTCATTTCCGCAACTGCACTGCGGATTTTCTGATTTTCCTGTTCAACCTCATCCAGCGATTTTGCAATATTTTTTTCTTCCGTAGTAATATTTTCTTCCACTGTCGGCTGTGCCGGTTGCGTATTCTGCTTTACCTGCTGAGCATTCTGCGCCGTATATGTATTATCCATACCGGAAGATGTATGCACACTGCCTGCCACATGCTCCGCTGATCCCTGTCCGGATTGCTGCAGGGATATATTGTTCTGTGTCTGCTGCACTGAAACATTCCCATAGCTTTTAATTGCTTCCAGTCCCATAATAATCACCTCCGTGTATGCGACCTTATACGTCCATGTTGTTTTTTCATATACAAAGCCCTGTCAGGGCAGTTCTCCGGTCAGAATGTGCAGAATTTTCAGGCAGGCATATCAATCCTGTCCAATTTGTATATCGGATGATTTCTCGGAATATTAACAG
The DNA here is from genome assembly GCA_964388815.1 of uncultured Butyrivibrio sp. Classification (GTDB taxonomy): domain Bacteria; phylum Bacillota; class Clostridia; order Lachnospirales; family Lachnospiraceae; genus Butyrivibrio. Next base: position 1,415 of record CAYMBY010000018.1, read on the forward strand.
AATGCGAAAAAAATATCGAAGAAAGCATTCATTCGCTTTCTTCGATCATTTTTCGTAACAGGATGTGATAGTCAAACTGCTTCAGGGTCTTTTCCTTTCCCTTTCGTGCAATTTTCTCCCGTTCACTGTCATGTGCCAGATAGTATCCGATCAGTTCCTGCATTTCTTCAGGGCATCCTGCCATCACAAGTTCCTGCCCGTTTACAAAATATTCCTCAAGTTCCCGCTGATATCCTGTCAGAAGAAAACCGCCTGCTGCCATAATATCCAGTGCACGCAGAGGAATTCCGCTGCGGATGGACCGCATGGTAAAATTCAGATTGATTTTGCTCCGGTGGAAAACTCTTGGCATCTTTTCCATATAATCTGCTCTTCCAAGATCATATACATTTTCGATGACAGGAGAATATTCCTGTGTATACAGATCCAGCTTGCAGCATTTTCCGAACCGCTCCAGCAGTTTTCTGCGCTCTTCCTGTGTCACTTTTTTGCGCAGGATATCTCTGATCACCTGATCCAGGTTCATCCGGTAGCTGCCGCTTAAGGCAAATTTCATATACCGGTTCAGCTCTCTGACCTTCTCTGCAGGCAGAACGCTTTCCTCCCCGATCAGATCCGTTCCGAATATCTGCTGCTGCGCTGTAAACACGCCCTCCAGATATCCCCGCAGATATTCCGGCAGGTATTCCGCTGCCTGATCATAGAAATTGTATTCATTGTCATACAGACTTCCAAGGAATGAAACCTCATGCTCATACACCGGCATTTCATCCAGCTTTTTCACAACGCTCCGGAGTCTTGTGCTGTTCACCCCGAGCGGAGAATAAAATACGGTTGAAATACCTTCTGCCCTCATCTGCAGATACATGGCCCGGTCAAAAACCCAGATTCTGTTCACCCGGTTCTTCACCATACACGAAGTCAGCGGCAGATGCGGAGAATCAAAAATCCACGAGATATAACGCATGCCCATGCGCTCACAGGCTGCCGATACCACCGGAAAAAAATTGAAGCTGAATGCACATGTATATGGTTTGCCTGATCTTTCTGCATCCCCCAGTTCCTTTCGAAGTGCTGCCTCAAATCCGGGATCCTCATTCAGGCGGTTCCAGTCATAATGAAAAGGAATCACCTCATGCCCCAGCTCCTCCAGGGCCATCCTGCAGTCCTGCCCTGTAAACTCATTCCAGTCATAATACAGAATTTTCACTTTCATTTCTCCAAAATCAAAAAAGGCGCAGTGAAATCATTCACTGCGCCCTTACCTTTTTTCACATCAGTTTCTTCAGTTCATCCATATTGGTTGTATCTGTAGAAGCCTTGTTCTCCTGCTGAATCTGCGCATATACTTCCTTACGGTAGATCGGAATCTCCTTCGGTGCGGCAATTCCCAGCTTCACCTGGTCTCCGCGAATTTCCAGTACAGTAACCTCTATATTATTATTAATGATAATCGCTTCATTCTTTTTTCTTGATAATGCTAACATTCTGCCTGTCCCTCCGTCTTTTCTCGCAAACTGAATTTACTTTTCCTTTTTTGCCGCTTCCTTCTGCTTCTGCAGAATGTCATAAATCGGGAATTTCACAGCATAGTCATCATCATCCAGGATTACCTGGCAGCCTGTTCTGGTCTCCGCATTGATGATAAACGGACCTTTCAGGTTCACTGTCATCAGCTTCAGATCATGTGGAACAGTAACTGTCACCATCACCAGCATATTATCCGGTGTCAGCGGTTTAACCTCTTCAAGCACATCATCCTCAATCTGCGGATTATAATCAGCCTTCACATGAAGCGGATCCATCACCGGCATTGCAAATGCAGGTTCGTCAAGAGACTGCAGCCATTGAATGGAATGGCTGTCCTTTTCCATATCATACATCAGTGCAAATCTTGTCAGCTGCGGAAAACCGATAATTCCCTTTGGAAATGTAATAACCTTACTGTCGTCAATCTCTGCTTCCCCGAAAATCTTCGTAAGTAATTTCATAATGAAACCTCCATGTGGTTAAATATAGTTCATCAGAGATGTCTGCATAATCTTGCCTGTCGCCATCAGCGCTGCCTGATACGTCAGTTCTGCGGTGGAAAGGTTTGTTGCAGTCTCTGCCAGATCCGCATCCTCATTATCAGACTGCAGTTCCTTAAAGGTCGTGGTCTGACTCTGTAATCTGCTCTGTACCAGATCCAGTCTCTTGGATCTGGTGCCGTTCTCGGTCACGGCAACATTGGCCTGATCGAGCGCACTCTGTGTACTGGTAATTTTATTTTCGAACTGTGTCTGCATATCCTCACGCAGATAATCATAGGCCTTCTGCGCAGCATCAATCTGTGTCTGGATCTTCGTCTGTGTCGCTGTATCTGTTGTCGCAGACAGATTGGTCTTTAATGTTGTCAGCGTTGTATTTAAGTTTTTCAGCTGATCCAGCGTATTCTGCAGATCGTCCACGTCCCGCTTCACACCTGTGGTAAAAACTTCATCCGCTGTTGTATTTACTGCAACCGTCTGATTATAACCAACATCATACTCCATTATGTGGCTGCTGCTGCCACCATTATATACCACATTGTCATAAGTACATCTGAAAAGATTTTCCGGGCGGATATCTCCTGACTCCCAGTTACTTTTATTATATACCACATCGATGCTCTTTGCATTGGTCAGATCAGAAAGCGAAGACAGTGCACTTTTAAGCCCGTCTCCCAGAAGAAGCTCTCCCGTTTCCGCATTCAGGTAACATGCTGTGGAACCGGTTGTCGCCAGTGTCTTATAGTATCCGTCAATTGTGCTCTCACTTGTCGTACTGTCAATTGTCCCTGTAATACTGACAGTATGCTCCTGATACGAAGCCTGTACACTGCCGTTGTCAGTCAGCTGTATGACATTGGTCATCGGATCCGCCGTTGTATTGCTCTCTGCTGTCCCGCTGAGTGTATAGGTGCCGTCCGTGTTCACTGTTACGGTATATGCCTTGCTGTTTGTACTGGTCACTGCCATGGTATACGGCTTGTCTACCGCCCCGGTCACCGGAATGGTAATCGAGTCTGCCGTTGATGATCCATCTGCCTTAAAGCTGACTTTTGACATTGTTGCTGCAGTTACTACAGATGATGCCGAAGCGATCCCGGTCGGAAGTGACGTTGCCACACCTGCTGAGGATAATGTAATGTTCCCGGTTGAGCCGACTTTTACTGTATAGGTACCATCTGAATTCAATGTTGCCGTATATGCTGTCCCATTCATCGTAACCGTATTTCCGGCTGTCCCGGTGGTAGCAGATGTCGGAACATTAACGCTGTAAGTGTTGCCGCTGCTGTCCTTATAATTCAGTGCAATCACCTTCTCTGCAGTACTGGCAGAAAGTGAAGACGTTGCAGGAACCGCCATTGCCTTACGATATTTCAGACTCACGTCTGCTGTATCCAGATTGGAATAGGACAGGCGTATCCGTCCGATAGAGGTTTGTGTAATGTCTGACTCGGCCGGTGATCCTGTTGTAGATGCAGAAATTTTATACGCTCCCAGTACTCTGCTGGACGTTCCCACATCTGAAGCATTGAATTCATCATTGATTCCCGTATATGCTTTTGACGTATTGGCATCAAAGGTCAGGCTGGTATCTGTTCTGTATCCGGTAAAAACATATCTGCCTGCATAATCCACATTACCGGTAGAATAATATTCATCAGAAAGAGAATCCATCTGCGTTACAATTGTGGTCAGATCATCCAGTTCCAGATATTTGTTTGATCCCTTGACAGCCTGCTTTACAGAATCGGTCAGTACACTTGAAACTGTGGAAAGTGCATCCTCTGTTACCTGCAGCCAGCTTTCGGCATCCTTGGAATTCTTATCATAATACTGGGACAGCTGTGATACATTGCTGCGAAGCCTGAGTGCACGGATGGCAACCACCGGATCATCTGAAGGTCTTGTGATCTTTTTTCCGGTAGAAGTCATGGTGTTCAGCGTATCCTCATTTGTCTTGTTCAGATTGATATTATAAAGAGAATTGTTATGCACGATTTTATTTGTAATTCTCATAGGAATGCCACGCCTTTCTCTTATACACCGGTCTGCAGAATCAGACGGTCATATATTTCCGTCAGTGTCTGAATCATCTTGGATGAAAGTGTATAGGAATTTGAATACTGCACCATTGCCTCTGCTTCTTCATCCTCATCGACACCGGAAGTGGAAAGTCTCTGGTTGTTGATGGTATTCTGAAGCGATGTATAAGTTGTTTCCATTGTCTTGGAATTACTGGTATTCAGACTGACGTCCGCCAGCACCTTATCCAGAAATTCTCCTGCGGTTGCCCCTCTGAAAATTTCTTTTTCCGACATCATGGTCTTTAGGGAAGTCAGGTTGCCGAACTCGCTTGCGCCTTCTGTCTTATCCGCCTTTGTTGCCAGACGGTCGGCACTGTCTGTCAGTACACTGTTCACGGCAAAATTACTGGCGGTCACGTTATAGTAGCCTTTTTTGGTTGTTGTCAGCTCATCATAGCTGTACTGCGCAGAAGAATCTGTCGTCTTATCTGCTGTAAAAAGATTGACACCGCTTTCCCCGTCCGAGGTATAGCCGCTTTCCATGATCTTATTGACTTCTCCGGAAAAGCTTCTGATCCATTCATTCATCTGCTCCATATAATATGGAATTCCCTGATAGGAAACCGAACTTCCGACCTTGCAGCTGTCACTGCTGCCGCTCGTAATACGGCTGAAATCCTGCCCTGAAGTAAGTTTGAATGTATAACCGTTTGTTCCGTCATATGTCCAGGAATCATAATTGTAGGTTCTGCTCCCGATGGTGATCTTACCGGTATCCGGAAGCGTGCACTTATTGATATCAGACAGATAGCTTGCCGACGTGCTGACGGATATGGTGCTCGACGTAGAATCCCAGGTTCCGCTGGTACCCTGGAAATACTGGCTGTTATTGCCATCTCGCATTTCGATCAGCCCCTGAAGGCTGCCGCCGATATTCTCATTATCCAGACGGAAGTCACCCAGATAATTGCTGGAACCGTCTTTATAGCTGGAACTGACCCATTTTATATCGTAGAGTCCTGTGATATCATTCTGATTGACGCTGTCTGTCGACTCTCTCGCCACACAGACCAGTTTCTTGTAATCATACATATCCACCAGTGTCTGTCCGCCGGCAATGCTGATCTGATATCTGGTTGCGCCGGTATCTCTGTCCGGGTCATTCTGATCGATTACCTTTGATTCCTTTACCGTCACGCTCACCAGCTTGGACAGATTATCCACCAGCGAATCTCTTTTATCCCGAAGATCATTGGCTGCCGATCCCGTCATTTCCACCGTATTGATCTGCTGATTGAGGGTTGCTATTTCTTCTGCAATAGAATTGATGGAATCCGTTGACGTCTTGATCTCATCATTCAGATCACTCTGTTCTGCCTGAAGGTTACCGCTGATGTTGTTAAAATACTCTGCAATACTGGTCGCTGCAGAGATAAACGAAGTTTTGGTCGCCGTCGTCCCTGCTGCCGTCATCACGGACTGAAGACTGGTCTGCATCGCTGTATACAATGAAGAGAAGCCTGTGGTTCCGTTATCATTCAGATAATTTTCCAGCAGATTGTTATAATACTGTTTCTGCGTGTACTGTCCAAGAAGTGTCTCATTATTCCGGTACCTGGTATCATAGAAGCTGTCTCTGACACGCTGGATCTCAATTGTATCTACGCCTGCGCCTGCGCACCCATAGGTGGTGAAGGTCTGAAGTGCGCTTGCCGCCTCCTGTACAACCTTCTGCCTTGTATATCCTGTCGTATCCGCATTGGACACGTTATTGGCCGTGGTATTATAAGCCGCCATCGCAGCGCGGAGTCCGGATGCCGCAATATTAAGTCCGAAAAACTGTGATGCCATAGGCGCTCCTTTCCTGAAAGTATCTCATCATGATCCCAGTGTGGTCACAATGTGTTCCAGCATCTCACTGACCACGTTGATATACCTGCTGGATGCATTATAGGCATTCTGAAATTCGATCATGAACTGTATTTCTTCATCGCTTGAGGTTCCGATGATCTGCTCTCTTGCATTTGAAATTGTCGTCACTGTTGTATTCTGGTTATCTGCAATACTTTTGCTGACCGTTCCGCTATTGGCAATCTGTGAAACCAGTGAACTGTAATAGTTCTGCAGTGTCGTTGTCGTTGCCACATTCGGATTCAATGTGTATTTCGAGGTGGTAAATGCCGTTTTTAAAGCGGTTGCTGCTGCAGTATCTTCGCTCCCGTCTGCTGTTTTAAAGGTATTCAGTGTCGGCTGCTGCAACAGCAGGGAGTTTATCTGTGTATTCATGACTGTAAATCCGGTGCTGGTACTTCCTGCCGCATTGGAGCCGATTGCATAATTTAAAGTACTTGCAGAATCTGTCTGTGTAAACATCCAGTAATCTGTTGTATTACCTGTTCCTGCCAGTGTTGCCGGATTGCTTGCACTGCTCTGCAGAACTGAATTGATTGCCGTATACACACTGTTACAAAGCTGATCGAACTCCGCCTCATTATTCATAATAACGGACTGTGCAATATTTTTATTATAGTAGGTACCGGTACTGTCATCCTGAATGTCATGATAGGTTGCGTTGTGATCACCTCTTGCCAGAAGTGTGGAACGCAGTTTTCCGACATCTGTATTCATATCTGTGGAAACAGTCTGGGTCAGATCATAAACATGTGCGCCGCTGATATCTGTTGAAGTTGTTCCGTCCGCAGCAGTCACTGTCTTGGCTGCAAATTCCCAGTACGGTGTATTATACTGGCAGGAACTTTCCGAAGTATCGCATGCCATATGATTGACATGATCCGTTGCGACAAACTGTGTACCTTCAAAGCTGACCAGTACATTTCCGAAAATATCCTCTTCATAGCTGATATTTCCAAGTTCTCCCAGTTTATCAAGCAGTTGATTTCTGGTATCCCTGAGGTCATTGGCATGTTCCACGCCGCCGCATTCGATTCCGACGATTTTCTCATTCAGTTCACTGATCTGGTCTCCGTAATTATTGATCTGATCTACCAGCGTCGACACATTATCATTCAGATTTGACTGATAGGATGTCAGTCCTTTGTATACCGCCTGCGCACGCTCCGTAAATTCATTACACCTGGTAACAAATGTACTCTGGTTTACCGCAGAGGTCGGATCCTTTGCAAGTTCCTGAACCGAAGTCCAGAGATTGCTCAACGTATCTGCAAATTCCGCGCCATTCATTTCCTGCAGCTGATCCTCTACTTCGTTAATGGTCGAATAGGAGACATCATAGAATCCGCTTCTGCCATTTTCCAGTCTGTAGGAAGCATCCAGAAAGGTACTTCTGACCTGCTTGCAGTTATTATAATTAACGCCAAGGCCGATCTGCTCCCAGCTGACCGCTGCATTGCTTTTGGACAACGTGGAATAAGACCTGGTGCCCTGTGATACCTGCTGCCTGGTATAGCCGTCCGTATCAATATTGGACATATTATGTGCAGTTGTATTCAGCGCATTCTGCGCTACCTGTAGTCCTGAAGTACCCACATACAGATTTGCCATCAGAGCCATAATTCTGTTCCTCGTTTCCCGATCTGTTCATATAAAAAAACAGCAGATACATCATCTGCATGTTCTGGATCATCGCGCATTCTGATACACTGCATTACTGCTTAGCATCAAACCTGCCCTGTTCCGGTCCGATAACATCACCTGATGTGCCTGCTGTCTTTGTGTAATTTGCCGTTTCGGGAGCTCTTTTAGAAGCCTGTAGGATGTTCATCTCGAACTGCACCATTTCCAGAGAACTCTGGAGCAGTGCCTGATTCTGGCTGTTCACACGCTTGACATTGTCCGCGATGGTTTTGAGCCTGTCGCGTTCGGCCGCCAGCTGTTTCTGTTCCGCAGGTCTTTTATCCAGCATGCGGACCAGATCGGTCAGTTTTAATGTAGTAACATCCTTGTTAAGCACGATTGCAATATCCTTCATCGCAGTCTGTCTTCTATGCTCCAGTCTTGCGATATCTGCAACAACGTGCTGCTCCTCATCCGTGATTTCTGCCAGTGTTTTCAGATCTCCCGATATGATAATCGGGGTCTTTCTGCTCGACAATCCCAACAGGCGTTCGTAACTCTCGTTCTCCTGACTGATCACCGTGATCAGTTCTTCCATCAGACTCGCCACGGGATTATCCTCCTGCCATCAATCTATTTTTCAGCTCTCTTAAATGCTGTAACCATTCAGAAGCTTATCTGCAAAGCTGTCATCGTCAACATCATAGGTTCCGTTCTGAACGGACTGACGAAGCGGCGATACGACATCTTCTCTGATATCAGAAGTTTCACTCAGTGCCTGCTTGGCAGTCTGAATGTCTTTTCCAAAGGAAGAAATCTGAACCGCATCCATGCGGCCTGTTTTCTCTGCCTTTGCAGTTTTCTGTACTTTGCTGTTGTTATAAATCTGCTGAATCTGATTATATGCCTCTATACGCATATCTCTGCCTCCTTTCCAGGAAGTAATTCTGATTACTTATTCTATTACATTTATCGGCCAATCGCATAATTACTTTAGCCCTTTATCCGATTTTTTACAAAATCTTTTTTTCAAAACACATATCCTGGCTTTTGTTATATCGGTCAGCTTCTTTGAAATCTTAACAGATGATTTTCATGATCTTAAATTTATCGTATAATCAAATACAGATACAATAAGATCATGCCCCGCAGGCTTGATAAAATCAGGAGGTTGTAACCGGATATGCTGATGAAAGATCACACAGATGATGAATATTTAAAAGACTGGCCTTTGCATTATTATGAAATCGAAGATATTTCCAGTCGTGAAGAATGTCTGCGCCGTATTCTGGAGGATAGTCCGGGATCTTCTGCAGATTCAAGAAGGCTGTCATTGCTGCACAGACGTTATGGCGAACAGAATGAGGCAAACCGCGGAGACCGTTTTATGGGCGCCTGGATGATGATTAAAATTTCGGGCAACACCAGTATTAATTTTCTGAACCGTAAACATATGGAAAACGAGCTGCGAAAGAATCTGGAAAATCTCTGTGTACTTGGCTGTGAGCCGGATGAATATCTGGTGCGCGAATGGCAGGATTTTGCAGAATGCTTCCTGCGTTCCTGCACACAGTGCAAAACCTATGGTTCCACACTGTTCGGAATGTTCCCCTTAAAGGACAGATCCGTTGCTTCCAAGATTGCACAGGAAATCGATCTGGTCACTGGAATTCTTCCTGCTGCCTTTGGTCTGGAAAAAGAATGTGCGGCCTTCCGTAATATCATGATTGATTCCTATGTAAACAATCTTGAACACGGCCGGGAATACTGGGACAGTTACTGCCGGTCCAGATAACTGTCTACATTTTTTGCTGTTACTTTTGCATAGGGCAGGCGGATATATTTTCCGTCTTCAAGCCCGAGATTATCCGTTTTTTCTCCGGTGGCAAGGGCATGCGCCAGCCGGAACATGGAGATTGCCTGTCCGGCCCTGTCATTATATACCGTTCCCAGCATTTCTCCGTTTTTTACTGCATCCAGTCCCACTTTGGTCCCGTCAATTCCGAAGATGGCCGGCCATTCGCTGCGCGGCGTCCCTGCCGCCTTGTATGCATCAATTGCGCCGAGTGCCATATCATCATTATTGGCCAGCACCAGTTCGATGTTCTCACCTTTCTGTTCAATCATCTGCGCTACTTTGGTCTGTGCCTGCGTCCGGTTCCAGTTTGCTATCGCATATCCCATTTTATCAACTTTGACACCTGCATCTATCAATGTGTTCACAGAATATTCGGTCCTGACAATTGCATCCTGATGTCCGGCTTCTCCTTCCAGTACAATATACTGAATCATTCCGTCACCGTTTTTATCAATTGCCGAATCTGCATTGCATGCCACCGCTGCAAGCTCTCCCTGCAGAATACCGGACTGGAACGCATCTGCGCCGACATAATATAACCCGCTCCATCGTTGCAGATCCTCTTCCACCAGTTCTCTGTTGAAAAAAATGATCGGCACATTATTTTTTCTTCCCAGATCAATAATTGTTGTCGGATCTGTTCTGTCAACCAGATTAACGCAGATTACCCTGCAGCCATCCTCAATCATCTTACTGACCTGCTCGTTCTGTGTTTTCTGGCTCTGAGATGCATTATACACTTCTGCCGTAACGTCTTTCGTCAGATCCTGATTAAAATCTTCCATCAGTTCAGAGAGGAACGTATCGTACTGATCATATAAGGTAACCCCGATTTTAATCTGCTGTGTATCTGCCTTGTCGGTAACAGTACATCCTTCAAGCATAACGGCTGCCATACCGATTACCAGCACGGTTTCAAATATTCTGCCAATCTTCTCTTTCATCCCGGAAATATTCATCTTTATCCCGCTCCGCCTGTCGCACTTCACTGAATAATCGGAAACAGAAGCTTCTGATTATCCGTATCATACATATTTTCCTTATGTACCACCCGATAGCTGATCTCATGATCTTTCATCGGTGTCAGCTTATTATCAAGCCGGTCTGCAACGGAAACAACCGCCTGATATCCCATATTATATTCATTGGGAACAATCATACTGTGAATCGTCCCGTAATCAAGATAATATACATTTTTATCCGAACAGCCTTCCCCGTACAGATCTGCCTGATCCTTTGTCTGTGAAATATAGTCTACCGCCTGTTCAAGACCGTCATTATCCATTGCGACAATAATATCTGCATGTGTGTTTTTCTGCCGGTACTGCAGTCTTTCCTGCACTACACCGGATCCATCCTCCACCCATACCACACTTGCACCTGCATTCCCGATGCTTCCGACAAATCCGTCCATACGTTCCTGCATTCCGTACTGTTTCTGATTCCCGGACAGAATTCCGATTTTCCTGCCTTTCAGCTTATCTCCGTAATTAATCAGGAGTTCATTTCCGATTGCCCGCCCGATCGCACTGTTATCCGGCATGACCGATGCATATTTTCCTTCCACATCAATCTCCGCATCCGCGTCCGTATCTACCAGTTCAAGCGCTGCTCTTCTGCTTATTTCTGTAATCATATCTGCAGTATCTGTACTGGAATATAACTGTGTGATAATCCCGTCAGCACCGTTCTGAAGTTCTTTTTCAATCAGTTCCCGCTCTTCCGAAAGGCTCTGAAATTCTCCGGTGGAAACCAGATTCAGCCTGATATTCCGGTCTTCAGCCGCCTGCTCAAGCCCTGCCTCAAACGGAACCCACCTGTCGCCGGCACTGTTTTCCACAATCACAGAGATCTTATATTTTGTTTCTTCCGTACCGCTGTAGAGCATCGCCACTGCCGACATTACAATTATCATAACCAGCAGCAGAATCACCAGAAAATATCGCCATTTAGCTTTCATTTTTCCGGTCCTCCTGTTCTGCAGCCGCTTTATCCGGTGCCTGATATTTTCCTTCCTCCAGAAGCTTCTGATTTTCTTCCGTGTAAGGAATCGCGGGTAAATGAATGATTACCTCCGTACCTTCATCCGGTTCGCTTTTAATGGACAGGCCATATTGTGTCCCGAACCTGAGCTGGATCCGGTTATGTACATTGATCAGTCCTACGCCTGATCCATGCTTATGCGCTCTCTGATTATCCTTCAGCAGCAGCTCCACTTCCTCCTGCGGCATTCCGAATCCGTTATCCTTCACGGATATATAAATATCTTCCTGTTCCATGAAACCATGAACTGCAATTTCACCTTCTTCGTCCATATCTTTAACACCATAATATATTGCATTTTCCAGGATCGGCTGAACAATCAGTTTTACCGTGCAATATGTTCTGATCTGCGGTTCAATATCAAACTTTACAGAAAATGCATTTTTATAGCGGATCTTCTGAATATTCATATAATTTTCAGCATGTCTGAGTTCATCTTCAATCGGAATGATCGTCTTTCCCTTACTGAGGCTTACTCTGAACAGACTGGCCAGCTGCGTTACCATGAATACCGCATCGTCATATCGCTCCCCTTCGATCATCCACACGATGGAATCCAGTGTGTTATACAGAAAATGCGGATTAATCTGCGACTGCAGCGCATCCAGTTCACTTTTGCGCTTTTCTTCCTGCTCAACCACAATATCCTTCATCAGTTGTGAGATCTGATCCAGACTTGTCTGCAATGTGCGTCCCAGATGCTCCACTTCCGTGGATCCTCCGATATAAATCTTCGGCTGCAGATTTCCTGCTTCCATATCCTTGATGGAGTTATTCAGCCTGCGAAGCGGCCTCGAAACCCGCAGAGATACCAGCTGGTTCATAACTATCATCACCAGAAGTGTGAGCGTTACCAGCATGGTAACAAAGTATCTTGTGCTGGCAAGTCCCATATGAAAATTATGCATCGGAATCACACTGATCAGTTTCCATCCCGTGTAGCTGACTGTATCCACAACAACCACACGCCGTTCCCCATTATAGGTTTCCTCATGACTTCCGTCTTCATATGCCGCTGCCTGCAGATTATCTTCCGAATACAGCCCTGCATTGATCTGCATCTGTCTGGGATGGTAAATCAGTTCTCCGCTGCTGTCGCACAGATATACATACTGCTGTGAATTTGAAGCATTCACTTCACTCAGCATCTGTTCAATTGTACTGTAATTCATATCTACCAGCAGTACGCCGAGTGTCGGTGTTCCGTGATCTGTCAGTTCCACCGCCCTGCTTAAAGAGATTACCCAGTAATATCTGAAAGTCGGATCATCAAAGAGGTTCTGCACATGCGGCGTGGAAAAATGCAGATTTTCCATCTGCCCAAGTGCCTTCGAAAACCATTCCTGCTCTGTCACATCCAGGCCGTTCTTTTCCACCGCTACCGGTGCAGCAGAGATCAGTTTTCCACGATTTGTATAAAGCGCAAAGCTGATCAGGTTGTCCTTATTGGCCTCATACAGAAGATTCATCTCGCTGTCTACCGTGTCTGTACTGAGATCGGTATCTTTGATTACATCATAATACATGGCATCTGAAATACGTCTCATATTGCGCAGGTAGTCTTCCAGATTTACGACAGTCTGCCCCAGCAGCTGCTGTGTGCTTTCCGTAATCATCTGCTGTGAGCGGATAGCGAACTGCTGATACAGCGTTACCCCCAGAAAGAGCATACAGACCAGTGATACAACCGTAAACGGAACCAGAATTGTCATCTGAATGCTGCGCGGAAAAAAATGCAGAAGAGTTCTGCGCCATGAGCATTTTTCATGAATTGCCTGAAATTTTTCATGCAGAAATTCCTCTGCTTTTTTCATACTCAGTTCTTCCCCGCCTTATATTTGGATGGAGACATTCCAAACTGTTTTTTGAATACATAACTGAAATAATTCGGATCCTCGTAACCTACCTGCTGCGCAATTACATACGTCTTCTCATCTTTTTCAATCAGAAGCTGCAATGCTTTTTCCATCCGGTAATCTGTCAGAAAATTAATAAATGTCTTTCCGGTTTCCTTTTTGAAAACAGTGGAAAAATAGGCTGCACTGACACCAAGATTACTGCAGACAAGATCAATGGAAAGATTCTGCTCCGCATAGTGATCATGCACATAGTCGACTGCTCTTGCCACAAATGACTTGGATGTATCCTGACGCTTGCTGCGAATCATCGCCTGCATTTTAAGGCACACATCTGTCAGCCATACCATCAGTTCCGCCGGTTCCATCTGCTGTGTCACATGATATACATCTTCATTTCTGTCAAAAATGGTATCCGGATCAAGATGATTATTCCTCGCAAACCGGTACAGCTCGCTGACCATATCCATAATAAAGAGCCGGTGTCCCTGGATTGTTGACTGCGTACTGGTTCTGTTACTGACATATGCAGAAACAGCCACTCTCAGCGCCCCCTGCTCATCCATCTTGATCTTTCTGAATATTTCATGCAGTTCTTCTTCCTGTGAATCTTCAGATATGTCACTGCTGCCCTGCGGCGTAATCTCCATAATGTTGATCGCCTTTGTAGTTCCATACAGCGCTCTGTATGATACCGCATCTCTTGCACCTTCATAGGATATCTGCAGATCCTTAAGCTGACTGCAGATCTGTCCGATTCCGACCGTCACATTCGCATTGCATACGCTTCTGGCAAGTCTGCAGAATTTATCACAGTCATCCGTGAATCTGGTAACATCATCCTCTGCCGACATCTGCGCAATGACTGCAGTACTGCCCATATAGGAAAAAAATCTGCTGTCCCATCTCTTTTCCATTCTTTCTTCTGCAAGCTTCCTGACCGATACGGCAAGAAGCAGCGGGCTGATACCCTCCGGCACATCTGTCGTACTGGTATGCAGAATCGCCACACAATACAGCGGACCATGAAAACTGATCCGGTAGTCCGCCATTTCCTTGTCCAGATGATTCTCGGAAATGCGGCCTTCCACCAGCGAGGCATAGAAATCCTCCTGCAGAAGCGGCAGACTTTCCATATAGTAAGTCGTCAGCTTTTCTACATTCTGTTTCTCATCAAATTCCTTATCAAGAGCAGCATGAATACGCCCGAAAACATCTTTCAGTTCCCCGGCGTCAATCGGCTTTAATATATATTCCTCTGCTTCCAGACGGATTGCTTCCTTGGCATATTCGAACTCATCGAAACCTGAAAAAATAATGATCCGGATATTCGGATACTGTTCTTTCAGCTTTCTGCTCAGTTCAAGCCCATCCATATAGGGCATCTTGATATCCGTCATTACAACATCCGGTGTATGATCTTCTGCAAGGTCAAGTGCTTCCAGACCATTATGTGCATAGCGCGGAAGTGTATACCCCATTTCTTCCCAGTTCATTTTGTGAAGAATTGCCTGGATAACATCCTCTTCATCATCTACCAGTATTACAGAATAATTATTCATATCTGTCATTCATTCTTTTCCAGAGTACACCCAGAATCAAGGTGCAGATTACGATCTCAGCCAGTGCGATCTGCACATTTACCAGTACCAGTCCTGCCATGACAAGTGTGGAAAGTCCGAAGAAAATAATCAGCTTTCCTGCTCCTGCGGCATATTTTTCCGGATCTTTCACCGGAGGTTTACCTTTACCCCTGATAGAATCAACATCCTTCAGTGCCAGCAGTCTCCACGCATAGTACATGCAGATCACGAACAGCAGAAGCGGGATTCCTGACTGCTCCATAATTGTATTTGTATCCATAGCAATATCCTCCTGGGCTGCCCGGGGGAAAGCTGGTAAAAGGCCGAACTGTGAAAATACAATACACCATCGCCGCGCTTACGCTCCGCTTCACACGCAACGGTTCATAACGCTGTACAGAACACAGCGTAAGAACCGGCGTGTTCAGAAGCCCTCCCTGGGTATTCACATTTCTCACCTGCCTGTTCCTGTTTTCCATCGTTCCCGGCAATTGCTTTATCTTCTGCGATATAATAAATTCAGGTGCTCTTGCACCCTTGCACCTGAAACGCTTTGCCGAGGCTGCGAAGCAGTCCTCGTTAACTTCAGGTGCCCTTGCACCTGAAGTTATTATATCAAATATTATAGCTGTGAACAAATGAAGGGCTGCGGTAAATTTACCGTGGCCCTTCAGATTTTTATGTTCAGAAACCTTCTCACACGATGATCTTTTACAATCCTGCTGTAAATTTATCTTTGATTTCCGGAAGTACTCCCAATGCATTCCGGAAATTGCCAGGCTCTGAATTACTTCTTTGCAACATACTTTCTGATATCCAGTGAAATAGCTACGAAGATAACAATACCGATTGCAATGTACTGTGCATTTGCATTTACACCAAGGTACTGAAGCGCTGCCTTCAAAAGTTCGAATACAGCAACACCGATAACAGCACTGGATACTTTACCACGACCACCTGTTACAGATACACCACCGATGGTGCAGGCTGCAATTGCTTCCATTTCGTAACCATATCCAAGGTTAACAGATGCTCCGCCTGCCTTTGCTCCCAGCATGAATCCTGCAAGGCCGTACATCATAGCTGCTTTCATGTAGATCAGAATCATGGTCAGTTTAACCGGAACACCGGCAACTTCAGCTGCCTGCGGGTTACCACCGATTGCATACATATATTTGCCATGACGTGTCATGTTGAAAATAAACCATGTAATTGCTGCAACCAGAATGGCGATCCATACCAGATAACTGATTCCCAGGAAACTGCCTGTTGCAAAATTTGTATACTCTGTTACATATCCGCCAAGCGGTGTAGCGCCTGTGTAGATCAGTGCAAGACCATATACGATTTCCATCATTGCCAGTGTTGCAATGAACGGGGGAACGCTGAGGTATGCGATGAAAAATCCAGAAATTGCTCCGAACATACAGGTTACCAGCATAACGATAATCAATGCCACGAATACATTCAGGGGCTTCATGTTCGGGAAAAACTTATTGGAATAATCCATTTTCTGAAGAAGTGTACCTGCAATACATGCAGCAAGACCAATCATACGTCCGGCTGACAGATCACATCCTGCGGTAATTACGCAGCCTGCAATACCAAGTGCGATTACCAGTCTTGAGCTCATGTTCATCAGGATATTGAGCAGATTATTGGTTGACAGGAAATTATTGGATGTAATACCTGTATATATTACCAGAATGAACATTACAATGATAACACCATTGTTAATAAGGAAATCTCTTACTTTCTGTTGTTTTGTCTTTACCATTTTCTTTTTCCTCCCAAAGGGTGAAGTCTGTCCGCCGATCAGAACTTTGTCGCAAATGTCATGACATTTTCCTGTGTCATTTCATTTTCCTGATCCAGTTCTCCGGTCAGTTTACCGTTACACATAACATATACTCGATCTGACATACCCAGCAGTTCTGCCATTTCAGAGGAAATCATGATGATTGCCTTGCCCTGTCTTGCCAGGTCTGCCATTATTTCATATATTTCATGTTTTGCTCCGACATCAATACCTCTTGTCGGTTCATCCATGATGAGGATATCCGGATCATTTGCCAGCCATCTTGATACAATAACCTTCTGCTGATTACCACCGGAAAGATTGGAAATATGTTCCTTCATACTCGGGGTCTTGATACTCAGCTTTTCGATACTGTCATCCACAACCTTGTCGATCTTTTTATGATCAAGTACAAATCCTGCTTTCAGGAACTTGTTGTATACGGTTACGCCGACATTGTCCTTAATGGAAAGACATCCGAAAATACCGTTTCCACGTCTGTCTTCTGTAATCATTCCGATTCCGGCATTCATTGCATCAACCGGCTTTTTGATACTTACTTTCTGTCCGTGAACATAAACCTCGCCGCCTGCCAGGTGACGGATTCCGAAAATACCTTCCATCAACTCTGTTCTCTGTGCACCTACAAGGCCGCCGAATCCGAGAATTTCACCCTTTCTTAAAGTAAAGGAAACGTTCTGATAGGACTTTTCGAGAATGGAAGAAACATTCTTTACCTCCATAACCACTTCTCCCGGCTTACGGTCCTTCGGCGGATAGATATTGGTAAGTTCACGGCCTACCATTTTTGCAATAATCTGATCGGTTGTCATTTCTGCTGCCGGCCAGGTTCCGATATAGGTTCCGTCTCGCATGACCGTAACATCATCAGCAATACGCTTGATCTCATCCATTTTATGTGAGATATAAATCATGGCTACATTTCTTTTCTTGAGTGTATCCATAATTCTGAACAGTGCTTCTACTTCATTATCTGAAAGAGAAGATGTTGGCTCATCAAAAATAATTACCTTCGCGTCATGAGATACTGCCTTTGCAATTTCTACAGACTGCATCTGGCCTACGGAAAGTGTACCAAGCTGAGCCTTCGGGTCGAATTCCATGTTTACTTCCTTCAGCCACTTCTCTGTTTCTTCGTACATTGTTTTATGATCAATTACCTGCAGCGGTCCATAATTCTTTACCGGAAATCTGCCAAGATACATGTTTTCAGCAACACTTCTTGCCAGTACCGGCTGAAGCTCCTGGTGTACCATCGCAATACCGTTTTTCATGGCTTCATCAGGATTGTTAATTTCAATTTTCTCCCCATCCAGCAATATTTCACCGGCATCCATCTTATAGATACCGAAAAGACATTTCATCAGTGTTGACTTTCCGGCACCATTTTCTCCCATCAGTGCATGTACGGTTCCGGGACGGACAGCAAGCTGTACGTTATCCAGTGCCTTTACACCGGGAAATGACTTGGATACACCTTTCAGTTCCAACTTATACTCTGATGCCATATTCCCTCCATTGATCTTTACGATCCGTTAAAACAGGTGCGGGCACAGCGAATGTACCCGCACCGCATCATTTGCTTCTTTACTGATTATTTAACCTTGTCCAGAATTTCCTGTGCATTGTCAGCTGTAACCTTTACATAGTCGCATCCGATATAGTGATCGTTGCCTGCGCCTGTAATGTAGTTGATTGCTGCATCTGCTGCACTGTGAGACTGAGCAAAGTGATCGTTGAATACAGTACCTGTCATTGTGCCGGCCTGTACATCTTCAAGAGCTTCGGACAGAGCATCAACACCTACAAGGTAGATGTCCTTGCCGACTGTACGTCCAGCGGACTGGATGGACTGAAGAGCGCCAAGAGCCATTGCATCGTTGTTGCAGAATACAACTTCTACATCATTGCCATACTGGCTGAGTGCATTGGCAACGAGCTGCTGAGCTGTAGCCTGGTCCCAGTTACCAACTTCATCGTCAAGCTTGTTTACTGCAAGTCCTGCATCTTCAAGAGCCTTAACAGAATACTCTGTACGATACTGTGCATCTACGTTTTCCGGATCGCCTTCGATCATAACGTAGTCAACCTTGCCGTTCTTGTTCATATCCAGCTTATCCATGCCAAGATCAGCAATGATTTCGCCCTGGAATGTTCCGGACTGTTTTGCATCGCAACCAACATAGGTTACGTTCCAGTTGTTGTCTTTCCATCTTGCTTCTTCATCTGCATCAGGTTCACGATTGATGTATACAAGCGGAATATTTGCCTTTACAACCATATCTGTGATTGTAGAAGCTGAAGAAGAGTTAACCGGATTGATGATCAGAACGTTTACACCTTCTGTAATGAAGTTCTGAATCTGGTTGGTCTGTGTAGCCTGGTCATTTGCGCCATCTACGATTTCAATGTTGTCCTTGCTGAATCCCTTGGATACAAGGTATTTCTCCAGTTCGTTTCTGAACAGTGTCATGAAGTTATCAGAGAACTGATAAATGCAGACACCAACCTTCGCCTTGGAAAGATCCACATTTGTGGATGCAGCTGCTGAATCAGCGATAGAAGCAGCATCTGTAGATGTCGTTGTAACTGTTGATGTCTCAGATGTAGCTGCCGGAGCTGTGCTTGCTGTACTGCCAGATGCGGAACTGCCGCAGCCGGCCAGTAATGTAACTGTCATTGCAGCAACGGTGAAAATACTTATTGCCTTTTTCATAAACTTGTAACCCTCCTGTAGTTTTTGTGTTCGCAGGTAATCCCTGCATCACTGTTTACAAGAGAATTATATCAATCCACTTTGTGCAAAAACATAGAGAATTCTTCTTTCAATCTAGAAAATCCTTTGGAGTTTTTGTTTATTATGTGCTGTATGCACATAATATTTCTATTTTGTTGTGCATATTGTCTTATTTATGTGCTTAAATTTTTTACACGATCTGTCATTTTGCAATTACCATTCAAAAAATCATACATTTCTGCCTTTTCGATCTGCTTCTTGCTTTTGTATTCATTACGTGCTAACCTAGGTAACGCATTGAATCATGAGTGTTTAAGTACAGAATGCCTGTACCTTCCTTCCCACTCATCATCATGAAAAGCAAAACGGGCGGCCGCCTTGCTTTTTATTAAAACTAAAGGAGATAAAAATTCATGCAAAGAAAGAAAACCCTGTTTATTGTTCAGGCAGCTGTAATTGCTGCACTCTATGTTGTCCTTACCCTGTTTGCCCAGGGCTTCAATCTCGCCAGCGGTGCGATCCAGTGCCGTTTTTCCGAGGCACTCACCATTTTACCGTTCTTTACCCCCGCTGCAATTCCCGGCGTCACACTCGGATGCTTCTTAAGTAATGTACTTATGGGAAGTGCTCTTCCTGACGTCGTCTTCGGAACACTGGCCACTTTTCTTGGAACTGTCGGCACATGGTATCTCAGAAAACACAGATTTTTCTGCAGCATTCCGCCGGTAATCTCCAATGCAGTCATTATTCCCTTTGTACTTAAATATGCTTACGGTGTAGGCGATCTTCTTCCTTATCTGGCACTGACTGTCGGCGCCGGTGAAGTAATTACCTGCATGATCTTCGGAGAGATTCTTCTGAATGCGCTTTTCCCGGTCAGACATGTTCTTTTTGCTGATGACCATGTGGTCAGCAGGCGTCTGCGCAAAGCGGAACAGAGTCCTGATACATAAGGCATTAAGATCGTATAAAGATCGTATTATATATATAGAAGAAACAGCTCGTTCCTGATGCCAGAAGGAGACATCGGCGCGAGCTGTTTTTTCTTCTGTCGGATGTTTTTCTCAAAAATCAATATGGGTTACCATAGAATTTTTACCGATTTTTTATACTATATATTGGTAATTATACAAATTGACTCTACTAAATGTTGTATTTATAATTTAATGCAGATAAAGATCCGTAAGAAAGAAGGTTGCCTTACATGATACATACAGTACGGATTGCCGGTCAGAAAAAACATTCCAGTGTGAACGGTCCCGGTGTCCGTTATGTTCTTTTCCTGCAGGGCTGCCCTCACAATTGCCCGGAATGTCAGAATCCGGAAACGCATGATCTGTCCGGCGGTACGGAAGCGGAGATCAGCAGCGTGATACAGGATATTCTGAATACCAGATACCTCGACGGCGTCACCATTTCAGGCGGAGACCCTCTGATGCAGCCGCAGGCCTGCTGTGAGATTGTCCGGCAGCTGCATGAACATGGCATAAATCTCTGGCTCTATACCGGCTGGACCTGGGAACAGATCCAGCAGGGCGCAGCCGGGGATGACGCCATCCGGGTACTTTCCTGGCTTGATGTGCTGGTAGACGGACCTTTTCTGAACGAACTGAAAAGTGATCAGGTTATTTTCCGCGGCAGTACAAACCAGCGCCTGATCGATGTCCCGGCCAGCCTGAAATGCGGACATGTCACTGAATACATATATACATCTTAACAGGGGGATTCAAATGAAAAATGTAATCAAGCGTAACGGTACCAATGCTCCATTTGATGCAGGCAAAATTGAAAATGCTCTGGCAAAGGCATTTCTGGCAACCGGTGAAATTGAGGCAAGAGATATTTCCACAATGTCACGGGCCATTGAACTGATGGTGGAATCTTCATTAAATGATGCGGATATCAAAGTTCCCACAGTAGAGGGAATCCAGGATACTGTAGAATCCACGCTGATCAAATGCGGATATGCCAGAACAGCAAAAGCATACATTCTTTACCGCAGTCAGCATAAAAAAATGAGAGATACCAAAACAACGCTTCTGGATTATAAAAAGCTTGTGGATGGATATATCGGTGCTGAGAAAGACTGGCGTGTAAAGGAAAACTCCACTGTCACATTGAGTGTCGGCGGACTGATTCTGTCCAACTCCGGTGCCATCACCGCCAATTACTGGCTGAGTGAAGTATATGATGAAGAAATTGCCGATGCACATCGGGACTGTTTCATGCACATTCATGATCTGTCCATGTTAACCGGCTACTGCGCAGGCTGGAGTCTGAAACAGCTGATTCAGGAAGGACTCGGCGGAGTTCCGGACCGTATTACTTCCGGCCCTGCCAGACACCTGAGCACACTCTGCAACCAGATGGTTAATTTCCTCGGTATCATGCAGAATGAATGGGCCGGTGCACAGGCCTTTTCTTCCTTTGATACCTATCTTGCACCTTTTGTAAAGGTCGACCACCTTTCCTACGATGATGTGAAACAATGTGTACAGTCCTTTATCTACGGTGTGAACACCCCTTCCAGATGGGGCACGCAGGCCCCCTTTACCAATGTTACTCTGGACTGGACCGTTCCTGATGACATGAGAAATCTTCCCGCTCTTGTCGGCGGTAAAGAAATGAATTTCACCTATGGCGACTGCAAACCTGAAATGGATATGGTCAACAAGGCATTTATCGAAACCATGGTGGAAGGTGATGCCAACGGCCGGGGATTCCAGTATCCGATTCCGACCTATTCCATTACAAAAGATTTCGACTGGAGCGAAACGGAAAACAACCGCCTGCTCTTTGAAATGACTGCAAAGTACGGTACCCCGTATTTTTCCAATTATATCAATTCCGACATGAACCCTTCTGATGTGCGCTCCATGTGCTGCCGCCTGCGTCTGGATCTGCGTGAGCTGCGCAAAAAAGCCGGCGGATATTTCGGTTCCGGTGAAAGTACCGGTTCCATCGGTGTTGTAACGCTGAATCTGCCTCACATGGCATATCTTGCAAGGGATAAAGAAGATTTCTATTCCATCGTGGATCATTACATGGATATTGCCGCACGCTCACTTGATATCAAACGCAAGGTAATCAGCAGACTGCTGAATGAAGGCCTGTATCCATATACCAGACGCTATCTTGGTACCTTTGACAACCATTTTTCCACCATAGGGCTGATCGGCATGAACGAAGTCATTCTGAATGCAAAATGGATGGACGGAGATCTTACCTCCGAAAGCGGGCGCAACTTTGCTGCAGAAGTACTCCGTCACATGAGAGCCCGCCTGTCTGATTATCAGGAGCAATACGGTGCACTGTTCAACCTCGAGGCAACACCTGCCGAATCGACTACCTACCGTTTTGCAAAGCATGATGTTGCCGAGTATCCGGATATCATCACTGCCGCCAGAGACGGCCAGGCACCATACTATACCAACAGTTCGCACCTTCCTGTCGGTTATACCGATGATATCTTTGATGCCCTGGAAAAAGAAGACGAGCTGCAGACACTGTATACCTCAGGTACTGTTTTCCATGCATTCCTCGGAGAACGTCTTCCTGACTGGAAATCTGCAGCAGCACTGGTAAAGAAGATTGCGGAGAATTTCCAGCTTCCTTACTACACGCTGTCTCCCACCTACTCTGTATGCGCAGAGCACGGCTACATTGCAGGTGAACACTTTACCTGCCCGACCTGCGGAAAAGATGCTGAGGTATATTCCAGAATCACCGGTTATTATCGCCCGGTCCGTAACTGGAATGACGGCAAGGTTTCAGAATATAAGAGCCGTAAAACCTATCAGAATGTGCAGATGCTTCCAAAGTCAGAGCCCCGGTTCAACGTACCGGAGTCCTCAACCTGGGCAGATGCTTCTGCATCTGTTCCCGCTGAAAATGAAACATCCTGTAACGTACAGACCCTATCAGATCAGGAAATGATTCTGTTATCCACAAAAACCTGTCCGAACTGCCGCATTGCCAGTAGTGAACTGAAAAAAGCAGGCATTTCATTCCGTGTTCTCTATGCCGAAGACCCGGAGGGTGAAAATCTTGCAAGACGTCTTGGCATCAGCAATGCGCCGACACTGGTCGTATCGGAAGCAGAAAATGTCCGTCTGATCGGAAATGTCAGCAATATCCGTGAATTCATTTCAGGCTGCACCTCTGCATTAAAATGAACTGCAATGGCAGTTCATTTCAATAATAAAAAAGAAGCACTGACAGTTTTTCTTCTGCCAGTGCTTCTTTTATGCGGACATTCTTTTTCTCTTCTGCTTCTTCCGATACAGTTCCTGATCCGCTTTGGCAACCAGGTCATAAATGGTATGTATACTGTTATCGCACCTGGCTGTTCCAATACTGACTGTCAGCTGATAAGGTGCCTGTGCTTTATGATTTTCCAGTGCAAGGATCATATGAATGCTGTCACAGATCCGCTCTGTCTCAAAATTGTTATCCGTTTCCGCAACAACAATAAATTCATCGCCGCCATATCTTGCAATAAAAGGTCTTCCCGGTACATCCGCACACGCTTTTTTCAGACACATGGAAACACGTCTGAGCGCCGCATCACCTTCAAGATGCCCGTAAGTATCATTAATGGATTTAAATCCGTTCATGTCCATCATCAGAAGACACAGCCTGCCACGCCCCGGCAGTGCCATCTTTGCATTCAGATAATTGCGAAACTCGCTTCTGTTATTCAGTCTCGTCAGGGGGTCAAGAGAAATCAGCTGGCTGAGAGTACTGTTATGCAGCAGAAATGCTCCCATCATCAGATACACAACAGTTGCTGTCTGCTCTGCATCCACAATACTGATCAGCACGAGGAGAACAGCCGGCATATACTTCAGAGCTTTGAGAATCCGCAACCCGGATGCATGCCGGATTCTGATATAAAATCTTCCATAAAGCAGTGTAAGTGCCGTTTCAGCTGCAACCGCACCATAGCAGAGAATTTTGAATGCAAGCGCTGCAGGCGCTCCGCCAGGAATATAAGATCTGTCACACAGATACCACAGAAGATTCAGTATTATGATCGGAAAAGCAAAGATCATCATCCTGTAGATCAGGAACATTTTTCTTCTGTTATTTCGATTTCTGTGAACATTGATCAGCATCAGAAACAGCAGACCGATCCCGCTGAATCTGAAGGCACAGAACAGAACTGCTTCTTCCATACACCAGCCTCCTACCTTTTCATCATATACTAACTCTCTCCTCATCTGCAAGCATAATTTACGAAATATTGAACACTAATATATATATCAATCGGCTGTTTTGCCATTTTCCATCAGTTCCCTGCAGATGTTGCGATACGTTTCCGTATAGGTGCTCCCTTTTTCCCATATAAATGCAAAATCATGTCTGACATCGAAGTCCTTCAGCTGAATTTCCATCAGTGTTCCACCGGCAAGCTGCGCTCTTGCCGCAGGCCGGTACAGGAACGAAATGCCGGCATCTTCCTCCAGCATCTGCAGAATGGCATGCATCCCACCGATTTCCGTGTGTCCTGCAAAATCCTCTGTCGTCATTCCCATGGCTGCCAGCTGTTTTTCCAGAACGTCTCTTGTTCCGCTGCCGTGTTCACGGATCAGCAGATTTTCGCTTAACAGATCCGACATTTTCTCCGGTTTGTTCCGGAATAAATGCTTTGCTGCACAGACCGGGATAAACGGCACGGTCGCATATGTCATGGAGTCAAAATCATTCCGGTCAAAATAGCCTTCCATCAGGGCGAAATGCAGTTCCCCGCTTCGAAGTTCCCGGATCAGCTTCTCTGTATTCCCAATCGTCATGCGGACATCTGCATGCGGATGTGACTTCAGGTACCTGGCCAGCGGCCTTGCAATCACATATTCTCCGATGGTCATTGTAACGCCGAAATGAACCGGTATGTCCTGTGCATCCTTTTCCAGCATCTGTTTTTTCAGAAGCATCTCATCATTTCGCATTGCCGTTGCCGTCTGCTGCAGCATCCTCCCCGCAGCAGTCAGCCGGAGCTTTTTACCGCTGTAGGAAAAAAGTCTGCAGTCATACTCCTGCTCCAGATACCGGATATGCTGCGATACCGCCGGCTGCGTAATATTCAGCACTTCCGATGCCCTTGTGTAATTCATTGTCGCGCAGACCGTCAGAAAGGTCTGAATCCTCATATCCAGCATAAACCGCTCCATTTTCCGCGTTTATTTCCCCACCGAGGTTGCATCGCAACCTCGCATAGATGCGAATGCCTTTGCATTCGCATCTAATTATAACAGAATTTTATTGACATATAAATATTTATAATTTTTCTTTATTGTATTTTTCGTATAAGATCATCTACGAAAGCACGACGAAGAACATGCTTCTTCGATTAAACCGCGGTTACATTCCGCAAAGGAGACATCATTATGAACTTTATCAAAGAAAAAGGCACCGGCCTT